>JAZSNT010000030.1:0-7959 GCA_045536525.1 Acutalibacteraceae bacterium | reverse complement strand
CTTTTTACTCATATTAAATTCAACTCCTTTCCGAACATATCCTCGACAAAGTTTTCTACAACGTCGGATGCTCTTTTCTGCATATCTGTTGTGACGTGCGTATAGGTGTCGAGCGTAAAACTTGCATTGGTGTGTCCAAGGATTCCCGACAGTGTTTTGGCATCAACTCCGCTTGTGAGAGCATGGGTAGCGAAGGTATGTCGCAGATCGTGGAAACGAATGCTCGGAAGGTCTGCGCTTTTAAGGATAGCCTTCATTTTGTTGTATACCGAGCAAGGCGACACAGGTCTTGTAGGATCAAGCGGATGTTCAAATATCCATTTGCTGCGGCTCTTGCGCTTACGCTCTTTTAATAAATTTACCGTACTAAGCGGCAGGAGTATAGTGCGTTTACCTTGACCTGTTTTGGTTTCGCCCTCTACGATACCGCCTTTTCTATCGTGGGATATACTGCGATTGATTTTAAGCTTACCTTCGGTTTCGTCAAAGTCTATCCATTTAAGCCCGCACAACTCACCTCTGCGAAGTCCCGTTGTCATTTCCGTGTAAAATATATCGTGCCATATCATATCGTTCTCTATGGCATCCATAAACCTCTGAAGCTGTTCTTCATTTAAGATCTGAAGCTCTGGCTTTTTCTTTTTCGGCGGATTTGTACCAGCCGTAGGGTTCTTCGGGATGAGGTGTTCCTTTACTGCATCATCCATCGCTTTGTGGAGCATATTGTGGATGCGGACGATAGACGAATCGGCAAGGCTCTTACCAAATTTAGGATGGTAGTTCTTTCTCCCTTCCTTTTTGAGCTTGACATACATTTTTTGTATGTCGTTGGCAGTTACGAAGGCGATGGTTTTATTACCAAGGATAGGCTTGATATAATCATCGATCATATGCTTGTAGCTATCGAAGGTGCTTTGGCGGATGGTGTTTCGCATATATTTTTCGAGCCACACATCCAACCACTCACCGAGTGTCATCTTGCTGTCCTCGGTAAGCTCCACACCTTGATACTCGTTTAATTTACGGTGCATCTTTTCGGTTAGTTCTTTTTGCGTTTTCCCGTAGATATAACGGAAGATGGGAGAGCCGTCATCCTTATGACCGACTATGATTCTGCCTTCCCATTTGCCTTTGACTTTTCTAACCATTCCGTCACCGTTCGGTCTGCGTTTTGCCATACTTTTTCATCTCCTTTTAATTAATTTTGGTTTGCGACAACACAATACCACACCTTTGGTACAATATCCAGACAATATTGACCGTAGGTTCGAATAAAATTTAATAGTTGATTTACCTATTGATAAAAAAATTGTTTTATGGTAAAATAATCATAGAAACTATAAGGGAGGAATATTTGTGACTAACAAAGTGTACACAATTGATGAAATTAAAAACATTGTTGCACCCATTGCCAAAGCATATGGTGTTCAAAGAGTATTCCTCTTTGGCTCATACGCAAGAGGCGAAGCAACATCTTCGAGCGACCTTGATTTTAGAGTAGATAAAGGCGCTCTTAAGGGTCTGTTTGCTTTAGGCGGTTTGTATAGCGATTTGGAAGAACGCTTCGGCAAGGAACTTGATTTGCTAACTACCGGAAGTCTTGAACCTAAATTCTTAAATCATATTGCTAACGAGGAGATTTTGATTTATGAATCTTAACCGCGATATCAACATAATTGAAAAGATTTATAATTATTGCAACGAAATTGATGAGGCGCATAACACTTTTAATAAGTCTTATGACAACTTCAAAGTCAATTCCGTTTACAAAAATGCCGTTTGCCTGTGCCTTATGCAGATTGGTGAACTAACAAACAATCTTTCAGAGGAATTCAAAAACAACAATACCGATATTCCTTGGCGACAAATTAGAGGAATGAGAAATATAGTTGCTCATGAATACGGTCATATTGACTATGAAATTGTTTGGGAAACAATAGAAGACGGTGTTCCTGTTTTAAAAGAATTCTGCAAAAATAAATTAGGTTTATAATCAATATTTTTAATTTGTTCATTGTGAGGTTGCGCATAAAATGTATGCGCAACCTCTTTTACATACTCTGCTCGTAACTGTTTTCGTAATCGCTTTGTTCGGGACGGATGCCGAGAGCTAACTTCTTTTGTGCAATTTTGGAACGGAGTTTTCCGTCCACCTGATTGCGAAGCTTTCTATCCCTGTTATCATAACTCTGACTGATGGCACGAAGCAGAGCGCAGATAATATTCCCGAAAGTAGAGGCGGTATGATGGTGAGGAGTATAACTTTCACTGTGCTGTGTGTTATTAAATTCCACCGCCGCTTTGACAATAACATTTTTAATACTTCGAAACTCTTTGTTATCTTCAAGCGGAATGTCCGGTGTTTTCTTTTCGTGATATAGCGAAAGTTTTTCACGGTTAATTTCATTCCACTTGGAATAAAGTTTGGCGATGTCACTGTCCTTTGCAAGCTCAACAACAATTTTATCTACCGTTTCTTTAATATCTTTCGGCAGATAACCGTAAACCTTTTTACCTTTTACCGTTTTCAATTGCTTGGCAAGATTAAAGAATAAAAATTCAAGCTGAGGTGTTAAGGTGTAACCGTTATCTTCAAAGTGTTTTATTCTTTCTTTGAAGCGTTCCTTAACAAGCTCACGCTGTTTTGTTTGCATTTCAAAGAGACGGTACTGTTCACCTCGGAATATTTCATTGCCGAACATACTTCGCATATCATCAATAGCGCGTTCCGTCAACCAACCCTGTTTTGCATCGGCGGCGTATACCATCAGATGCACATGGGGATGATGATCTTTATTGTGGAACGCTGCATACCAACGCAGATTATCCAAATCAATATTGTGGGCATCGGCAATCTCTGAAACGTTACTGCGAATTAAATCACGCCATCGGGACGGATTATTATACCGCAGGCGCTCGGCATCTTCACGGCGAAGGCTGATAACGTGAGTCCAGATGATTCCCTTGTGATTTGAAACTTCTTCGGCAATTTCTTCAAGGTCGATCTTATCATCGGTCTGAGAAAATAAACCGTGTGCGCCGAGCTTCTCAACGCCGGGGCGCTCACCGTAATACTTTACGAGATTTTTTACCGCATTGAGCCTGTCGATGTTTCTATCAATCACCGCTTCAATAAATTCTGAGGCATTGGATTTTGAAGACCCCTTGAGGTAATCTTCATATTCAAGATAGTCCTTTGTTTCTGGGAAGGTATCGAGAATATTTTTTATGAGTCTTTGCTGACGGACGGTGGACGGTGAGCGGTCGATACCGACCGCCACCTTTTCCACGCTCTCGCGCGTTGCCATATACCGTAAGAGTTTTCCTGAATTTGATGCTTTCGGATTACGAGTATAGCGACTTGTGAATATAATTTTCGGCATTAGTAATCACCGCCGTCCGAATTAAAATAATCGTAGTCGGTATAAACATTTTCTCTTTGCTGCATATCTTCAAGAGAAATAATACCGTTGGTCGCGGCAACTTTTTCGGCACTCCAACGGTAAAGTTCTTCAAGATATTCAGACCGAAATTCATGATCATCCGCAACCACTTGCGTTAGCATTGTGATTTGCACCGCCATTTTATAAACCATTTCCGAGAGGTTATGCTCGGTATTTTTAATCTCACTCTTGATACTTGATGCGAGTATCGGTGAAATATAATTTAGATTTTTGCCTTGTCTGAGGTATCCAAGATAGAATTCAATTGCTTTTATAATGAATGCATTTAGAGAGCGCACATGTGCTTCGCCAAAGTTTTTTTGGATTTCCTCTTTGAGTTTTTCGTCCATACGGACGGTGAAAGTGTAATTATTATCCATTTTTCTTCTCCTTTCGCTAAGATAGCATAATTTTACGTTTACAGCGCCTATTAAAAGCCCCAAACGGTCGGCTCTGCCGTCCGATGTGGTGCTGTGCGTGATAGCGCACTTTAACCCGCTTCAAATAATGACGACCGATTTCCGTCTATAATACCGTGCTTTCGGTCGTATTCATCGAGTTTGCGAATTACATTCAGCCGTGCCATTTCTCGTTCTGCTTTTCTAAGCTGTTCTGCGTTAAAATGGTCAACAGCATCTTGTATCGGACGGATGGTATAGAGCAAATTTCCGTTTTGCTTTTTGCCGGATTTCAGCGTTACCGTTGTTGGCTCGGTTGAGATAAGACACCTGTCTTCAAGGCTTCGTACATATTCCATAACAGTTTTACGGGTGAGACCTAAAGCCACACCCATTTTTCTGTAGCTCGGATAACATTGATAGGTGTTATGATCTTCGCAATACATAAGATAGTTATATACTGCGATTTCACCGACCGATAAACCGAGGCGCATTATTTCATTCGGCACCTGATAAAACCGTTCGCTCACATCAGGCTTCTTAAAGTAATTCATCATCGGCATCACCATTTTTAAAGTCAAAATCACGTTGCATTTCAGCAACCTCTTTTGCGCTTAATATTTCCGAGAGAATGAGCCATGCCAAGAGTTTAATTCCTTTAGCCTGATATCGTTCGGATTGGAAACGCTTAACAGCAACAATAAGATTTTCGTATTGCATCGTATCTACTATTTGTTTGCGGATATCATATTGTGAGTATTCCGTGCCATGCATTTTAATCTTTGAAGAAAACCAAAGGAATATTAAAGCTCTTTTTACTGTTTCCTCTAATTCGGGAAACGGAAAAAGCTTTTCCGATGATTTTGGAAAATACAACTCGTCCATCAAATCAAAGATTTCATCACCGCGAAAAAAGTGTTCTCTAATTTTGTGCATACTCATTATTTTTCACCTCCTGACTTTACTTGAATCCATTTGCGGAACTGTTCCTTTTTCACCAGCAATCGATTGCCCGCTTTGAAGGTTGGGAAATCTTTTTCGTGCATTAATTCGTAGGCTGACGACGGTGCAATGCCGAGCACCTTTGCTACCGTTTGCGCATTTAATACAAGCGGCAGTTCATCAAAGGCTTTGTAACAACTTTCTTTCATTTTGATTCACTCTTTCTATTAATTTATTTGCTTGATTGTTTTGAAACGGACAAGCACCGTTAATTACTGCCGCTAAAACAATATTTATAGCGGCACTTCTTTTGCAATGAACATTTTTATCACCGCATTCGTTAATAAATTTTTCGTTTGAATGTTTATTGAAGCACAGTTTAATAGATTGTATTAAACCGTTTTGCACTGTACTGACTATCATTAACCTATGATGTTATTTCATCACGTATTAAACAGAAATCCGTTAGGATTTCTTACCCAGACTCTGAGGTATAAACAGCCGACACGCTCACTTGTTTTCAAGGTCATCGCATATTCTTTAATGCCGTCTGCTCGCTCAACATCAAAGTTGTTTCATGGCGAAGCTATTACATTATCCTTTGTATTTTTCACCCGTACAGCTATTCAGTTTTAAAATACAGGCTTTAACTTTTCTTTCGCCTGTGTTATAATTTTAATGGAAAATATTTCTTTAATAAATGAAAAAGTGAACTTCACAAAAAAATGCAAAGTTCACTTTTAGACAAAAAAGAAGGTGAAAGTATGGTTAGCCAATCTGCAATTAATCGTTTTCAGAAAAAAAGCAGACCAACGGGTTTATATCTTACGTTTGAAGAAAATGGAAAGATTAAAAGAACATTAGTGTCGAAAGAGAAAGAGTGTGAATTAGAACCGACAACAATTAATGACGAAATAATTTTATTTTCTGAAATAAATTACAAACATTATGAAACTGTTGTGAATTTGCTTGATGAATTTTCCGAACATTTAATTTTAGACAAAACCGAGATTGATAAAAAATATTTAAAAACATATATTAAAACAACAGAAAATTTCATATCCGCCCTTGAGAAAGAACAGCCGTTAGATGGTGTTCTAACAAGGACTTATTTTGAAGATGTTTTATCAGGAAAAGATATAAAAGCATCTATAAAAGAAGATCCTGTTTTTACTACCGAAGCCATAAATCATTGTTTTTCAGACATATTGTATTTCCGTCTTGTTTTCACGGAGTTACTTTATGATATGCGTGACGGGAAAGAATTAAATTTTAAAGAAAAGTATGTTTTGATTTCTTCTGCCGAATTTACTCAAATTATTACTATGGATGAAGACAAATCTCCTGAATACTATTTTCGTTCACCGGCATATTACTATCTTTTCCTTCTTATGCATTTTGTTAAAAACAAAACCAAAGTACAAATTTGTGAGTGCTGTGATAGATTTTTTGTGCCCAAATCAAATAGAAAAACATTATATTGTGACCGAATAATAAAAGATGGAAAAACATGCAAAGAGTGGGCACCTATTTTAAAACATAAACTTGAAGTGCAAAAAGATATAGTATTAAAAGCTTTTGATACAAATAAAAACAAAATGTATAAGCGATTTGAACGCACAAGAGATTCTTTGAATCTATCGTCCAAAAGTCTTTCTTTTGATGAGTATTCAGCTTGGCGAGATAAAGCAACAGAAGCGAGAGATAAATATGTGGCTAAAGAAATTTCAGCAGAAGAAGCATTAAGAATAATTGAGGTTAATGATTGATCATAATTGACATTTGATAGAGTTATGTTAGAAAAACTATTCCTTGGTTAATGTATAGTAATTTTTACTCATTAAAAAGAAGATTTTATTACATTTTGGTAAAAACCATTTTTGATATAAAACGCCTCAAAAACCAATTGTTTATGTAAGTTTTGGTTTATGCTAAATTATTCACAAACCAAAATAAATTTTATAGAATTATTAAAAATAGAAGGATTATAATATTATTGACAATATCACGGTATCGTGATATAATGTAGTCGAAAGAGGAAAAAATTTTACGCCTGTAGTATCAAGATTTTACGGGATTATTATCCGTATGTAATTTCAACAGTCCGAGCAGAACCCACCGCATTTTCATGCTATCTACGGTGAGCATATGGCTGCCATTAATATTAATGACGGTACTATTTTAGAAGGAGAACTTCCCAAGAAAGCACTTGAGATGGTTCTTGAATGGAGTGCTATGCACAAAGATGCGCTTTTAAAGATTTGGGAAACACAAGAGTTTATTGCTCTTTCTCCTTTGGAGTAAAGGAGGTCTTTCTATGTTCCATAAAGTTAAAAATGTAAATGCTCTGCCTGATTACAAACTCATTGTGCAGTTTGCCGAGGGTACAACCAAGATTTATGATGTTGCATTGCTTTTTGAAGAATACACTTTCTTTTTGCCTCTTAAAAATAATCTCGAATTGTTCAGCTCTGTTATGGTTGATCAAGGAGGTTATGGTATCGTTTGGAATGACCATATTGATATTTCTTGCGATGAGCTTTATACAAACGGAGTAGAGATTGATACACCATTTGACGGACTTATGTCTTTCAGCGACGCTACTTTCCTTTGGAATCTAAACGAGAGCACTCTGCGTAAGGCTATCACTTATGGCAAACTCGTTAATGGAGTTGATGTTTGCAAATTTGGTAAGCAATGGGTTGTTTCTATGGCGGCTATGAAGCGCGAGTACGGTGAGCCTATCAAAACCTAAAATCTGTACAATCGAACAGAAGCAGTCTTATCGATCCGTAAGCTGTTTGAGATAAAACAGACACATGCAAATCTAAATCAAAAATTTACCCACCGGATTTTGTGGCACAGTTCTGTGTCAAACTGCCGTATACGGTGGGGATTTTTATACTTATTTTAAGTTTTCATTTTCAGTATCAAGTTCATTTAATCAATCTTTTGTCTGTAACTTTTCATATACGCTCTTCTATATAGTAAGGTTGTTTATAAAATTTCAATCTTTATCGATTATTTAAAACAGGTTAATAAATATCCACCCGCATAGCGGGTGGTATTTCATTTTCGGGCATAGCCCTAACCGATACTGGCGGCGCACAAGTGCGCTTTTTTGTTGGCCTGCCAGCCATGCAATTTTTACTTACTACCCATAAATGGGTCCCGCG
>JAZSNT010000010.1:0-3253 GCA_045536525.1 Acutalibacteraceae bacterium | reverse complement strand
TTCTACAATCATCAGCGTATCCAACTAAAAACAAAACTAACTCCACTTGAAAAGCGATGTCAGTATGTTGCTTAAAATTTAATATTTGCTACCATGGATGCCTTTTTTTGTGCTGTACGCACAATTTGGGGCAGTTCAATAAATACCAAAGGGGTGTCTTTGTTTTTAATTTATAATTGTGCATTAAAAGGCTTTCTTTACTTTGCTGTATCGTGCTTGATGATAACCTAGCCAATAGCCAGGTGGGTGTCCTCCGTGCAGCTTCGCGCTCCCTTCTTCCGAACTCGGCACCGCCGCGGGAGGTCTGCAAACCCACTGCCCGAGAAAAGACCCCAAATAAAAAAGTGTAGGGTTATATAAGCACGATACAGTATGTTTATTATATCACATTTAAAATAAATTTCAATATTACTTGACATGCAATTTTTGGAATGTTACAATAAACTTGCTTTAAGCAAAGGTTTACGGTGCCGGTTTTTAAAAAATCGGCTTAAATCGGAATAGGGGTGTAATTCCTCTGCGAACTCGTCGCCGTAATTTGCGTTAAGGTTCTTCATTATGTCACTGTGAAAATGGGAAGGCGAAGAACCCTGAGAAACCCGAAACTCTCGCGCAATAAGTCGGAATACGAGCCGTTTGCTGTCGGTACAATGTGTCACGAGTAATTGACGGTGTATTTGGGTTTAGAGTCCTTTTGTATTGGGGTATCTATGTCTATTTTCATCTTCCTTTGTATTGGCGCTTAAAAGTACAATACAAAGGAGTTTTTTTATGAAAAAAGGAACAATTATAACACGAACTTTGACGGTTATGGTAATCATGGCAATGATTTTTTGCATGTGCGCCTGTCAAGCAAGTGAAAAACAACCCGGTGAAAAAGAAATAACTGTTACGGTTGTTTATGCCGACAAAACACAAAAGGAATTCGACATTACTACCGAGGCTGAAAATTTGGGTGATGCTCTATTGGAAGCAGAGTTGGTAACAGAAGAAGAACATAGTACAGGATACTATATAAGTATTGACGGTGTTCGCGCTGAGTACACGTTGGATAAAGCGTGGTGGTGTTTTACAAAGGGCGGCGAAATGACAACGGTCGGTGCTAACGATTTGGCAATTGCCGATGGTGAAAGTTTTGAAATCACATATACGCCGGCATAAATTAAAAGATTTACTGGTTCTTACATTATTGGGTGTTTTGATGTATGTTTCGCAGGTTATAATGGCATCACTCCCTAATATTGAATTAGTATCGTTTTTAATAATTGTTGTTTCTCGTAAGTTTGGTTTAAAGTCACTTTTATCGGTATACATTTTTGTTTTTCTTGAAATAATGACTTATGGCGTTGCTCAATGGGTGATTTGTTATTTTTATGTTTGGGCGATTTTGGCTATGGTTACTTGTATTTTCAGAAAAAGCGATAAAAGGATGCTTTTCACCTTAATTGCATCGATTTTTGGTTTTTTATTTGGCGTACTGTGTTCACCTGTGAGTTTTGCTGTTGGTGGTTTCGGGTACGGTATCAGCTGGATAATAAGCGGATTGAGTTTTGATTTATTGCACGGTTGTGGCAATTTTTTGTTAACATTTTTGTTGTATAAACCGGTAACAAAACTTATGAATAAGGCTTTATAAAACCGTATTCTCTTGTCAGTAGAGTGTCTTTTTTGTCGGTAGAAAATGCAATAGAGCGATTAGATTGATGTTTTATTGCTCAAACTGTATAATGGTAACAAAGATTTTTGAAAGGTGATAAAAATGGCTTATAAAATTATTACTGACTCTTCTGCGAATCTTACAGATGCACAAATTGCAGAATACGGTGTAGAAATTCTTTCTTTGAAATATTATATTGGTGAAACCGGTTGCGAAAGTTATATTAAGGGTGAAAAAATAGATTATAGCAACGTATATAAAATTCTGCGTGAAAAGGGAAAAATTACCACTTCTCTTGCTAACCGCGAAGATTGTGACAAGGTAATTCTTCCTGTTTTGGAAGCAGGTTACGATGCTTTGATTTTAGCATTTTCGTCAGGTCTTTCAGGTACTTGTCAGTCGATTATAAATGCAGTGGAAGATTATAAAGAAATGTTCCCTGAACGTGAAATTGCGGTTGTAGATACCCTTTGTGCCTCTATGGGTCAGGGCTTGCTTGTGCACTATGCTGCTAAACTCAAAAAAGAGGGCAAGTCGCTTAGTGAGGTTGCCGAGTGGGCAGAAAAAAATAAACTCAATATTTGCCACACATTTACATTGGATGATTTGTTTTTCTTAAAGCGTGGCGGCAGATTGTCTGGCACAAGCGCTGTTGTCGGCTCACTTATGAACATAAAACCACTTATGCATGTGGCTGATGACGGCAAACTTTATGTAACTGGTAAGGCGCGCGGCAGAAAGGCAGCAATAAACCATCTTATCGACTCTGTCAGAGAAAGAGGTATAGATGTAGAAAATCAAGATATATTCATTGTGCACGGCGATTGCTTGGAAGAAGCCAAGATTATCGGTGAAGCGGTAAAAGAAAAATATAAGGTAAAAAATGTTATATATAACTGCCTGGACCCTGTTATTGCTTCTCACGCAGGCCCCGGCACATTGGCTATATTCTTCGTAGGAAAAGAAAGATAAAAAAACGGAAAGAGAAAATTTTATTTCCGTTTCGGACTGTAGACAAAGTCTAGGAAGGTGCTTCGTCTACAATCGAAACCTCTTTAAATGTTGTGTAAACCTCCAAGATGGTATAAAAGTATCATTTTGGAGGTTAAAATTATGCCAAAGTACAAAAACAGCTCGGAAGAGCGTGCAGCAAAGAAGAAATGAAGAGAAAAATTGCGAGAATCTTTCGTTATTATAAGTGTCAGATAGTCTTGTAAGTCGCATAACTGACAAAGATATTGTCTGTAGTAAAAGAATGTTCCGTAGTATTTATGGATGCAATTCATTATCATGTACGAAGTGAAGGCAGAATAGCAAAGAAAGCTGTGTATATTGCTATTGATGTGAATGTGGATGACAAGAAAGATATTCTTGGTATGTATTGGGTGAAAATGAGATCGTAAAATATGGGCTTTCTATCCTGAACGGGCTAAAAAACAGAGGTGTTAAGGATATTGAACAAGTCCAGTAAAAACGGACAATAGAAAAATCCCCCTCCTATGGTAGAATTTAAATAACTATCATAGAAGGGTATTTTTATGCCAAGAGAATATAGAAACATAAAGGAATACGAAAGAGAAATATTTGCTTTGCGGA
>JAZSNT010000051.1:0-16410 GCA_045536525.1 Acutalibacteraceae bacterium | reverse complement strand
TTCTCGACTCGTGTATCCTTCTTTACGTAATTCTTCTATCTCATATTCATAGTCTTTTATGTGTCGATAACTTCTTGGCATAACAAAAGCCTCCTACGGTAGTTTCTTTAATTCTACCATAGGAGGCCTCTTTTTTCTATTGTCCGTTTTTACTGGACTTGTGCAAAATTGCAGAGTCTTTTACTATTCTTCGTCTTCTTCATTTGGCATTTCTTCAACCGCTATACGCTCCACTCTGAAACCATCGGTTTTAAGAACGGTTATATTAAGATTTTCCCATGTGAAAGTGCTGCCTTCCTCAACCTCTCCTTCAAGCATGGTAAGTGTCCAACCGCCGACCGTTGCCGAATCAGCTTCAAATTCCTCGTCTTCGTCTATATCAATATCAAACTCGTCAAAGAAATCATAAACACGCATATCACCATCTGCTTCAAAGTGAGTATCATCTACACAAACAAACTCATGTTCAATTTCATCAGACTCATCAAAAATCTCACCCACAAGTTGTTCAAGCACGTCTTCCATAGTGATAATACCCATTGTGCCGCCGTATTCGTCAAGTACAACAACCATATGGCACTTGTTTTCTTTCATTTTTTCAAGTACGTCAGGCAAAGGCATTGTCTTGTGAACAAAAGTTACAGGCAACAAAAGTTCACGTATATTTACCTTGTTCTTTTCAACATAGGTTTTATAAAAGTGATTAAGATGGAGTACACCTATAATATTATCGGTTGTATCTTCATAAACGGGCAAACGCGAATAAGTAGTTTCTTCACACTTGCGCAAATTCACTTCATACGGGTCATGGATATCAATTGCATCCATATCCACACGGTGAGTGATAATTTCGTAAGCCAAAACTTCATCGAAATCAAGTGCGTTTTGCAAAAGGTCACACTGTTCTTCGTCCAATACGCCTTCATCTTCAACGATATCAATAATATTTTCAAAGTCTTCTTCCGAAACAGCTTCGCTGTCGTCAATGTTCTTTTTCCAAATCTTAGAAACAAGATTTACAAATCCCATAATCACAAAATTTATAGGCGTAAATATTATTGATAACACATAAATTGGGATAGCGGCAAAACAACAAAAAATTTCGGGGAACTGTTTTGCTAATACTTTTGGTATAATCTCACCGAAAATAAGCACTAATACCGTCATTCCCACAGTAGATACCCAGGCGTAACTTTCGTTCCCGTCAAACCAACCGACCACCAAAACAGTAGCGATAGAAGACGATGCCATATTAGCAATGTTATTACCTATAAGTATACTGCTCAAAAGATTATCATAGTCATTAAGAATTTTTATAGCCCAACGGCGAGAGAACGTATCTCTATCTTTCAACATATTTTTAAGACGCAAAACATTAACACTTGAATATGCAATTTCGGTAGCAGAAAAGAATGCCGACATTAAAATCAATATAGCAATAGATAAATAAAGCAAAATATCACTCATCATCGGCACCTCCTACGTCGCTTTCATCGTAGATTTCGCCCACAAGTTCCTCCAAAATATCCTCAACCGAAACAATACCGATAACTTCACCGTTTTCACCTTTTACAAAACTAAGATTACGGCGATGATTGCTCATTTCGGTAAGCACTTCATCTATCGGCATATGTTCATCCACATAATACGGATAATCTATAATACTTGCGATTATTACATTATTCTTATGCTTCATATACGCTTTGAGAAATTTTCTTATCTGCAAAATACCCTTAATATTACCCTTGCGGTCTGTAACAGGTATTCTGGAATGCACTGATTTTTTTACGACTTTTAAAATTTCTGGTGTTTTAAGGGCTAACGAAATAGTTTCAACCTCATCCCACGGTGTCATTATATCATTCGCGAATGACTGTGAGAATTGAAGCGCCGATTTCATAAGTTTGCCTTTTTCTTCGTCAAAATCTTCTTCTTCGGCAATATTTTCAACAATATCGGAAAGTTCTTCTTCGGTCATAGTAACCTGATTGTTGTTGTGCTTTTTAAAAGGCTTTGAAACCAAGGTTGTAATGGCTGTTAAAGCAAAAGATACAGGCTTTAATATTTTCATTAAAGCAACAAGAGGCAAAGATGCCAGTTCGGCAAATTTTTCATTACAAGCTCGGGCAAAGCACTTAGGTAAAATTTCACCGAAAATAAAAATAACCACAGTCGCAATCGCAGTCGCTACCGCAACCCATTGTGAGCCAAAACTCACAAGAGCAATCGTAGTAGCCAGCGTTGCACAACCGATATTCACAATATTATTACCAATAAGTAACACAGACAAAGCCTCGTCAAAGTTAGCAAGAACCCAAAGCACACGCTTTGCGCCCTTGCTGTCTTTTGAAGCCTTGCTCATCATATGAATTCGGTTAACTGAAGCTAACGAAATCTCAGTGCCTGAAAAATAAGCACTTAACACTATTAAAGTTATAAATAAAATTATACTCCCTATATTATCGCCCGCCGGACCATCGTCCACAAATATCAACTCCTATTTTCTGAAAGTAAGTAAATATTACAACAAATTTTTCTTTTTGTCAATGAGTTTTTATAAACTATTGCCTTTTTTAGAATTATAGTATATAATATACAGTGAATATTTATGTGCGGAGGCAAAAATGGATATAAACATAGGTGATAAACTTTTAATGAAAAAAAAACACCCTTGCGGATGTGACACCTTTACCGTACTTCGAATAGGTATGGATTTCAGGCTTCGTTGCGACGGATGTTCACACGAAGTAATGGTCTCCCGCCAAAAAGCCGAAAAGAACCTAAAAAAAATAATTAAAGCAAATGGAGATATATAATGTTTGATAAGTTAGAGTCTGTTGTAAACCGTTATGAGCAAATAGGTATAGAACTTACACGTCCCGACGTGGCTTCCAATAACGAAGTTTTTACAAAACTTATGAAAGAACACGCCGAACTCACCCCTATTGTTGAAAAATACCGTGAGTACACAGCGGCAAAAACTGCCGAAAAAGATGCTTTGAAAATTTTAGCAGAACCAAATCTTGATAAAGATTTCAAAGAACTTGCCGAAGAAGAACTCAAAGAAGCTAAGGAAAACATTGAATTTTTTTCTAACGAGCTTAAAATCTTGCTTCTTCCAAAAGACCCGAATGACGATAAAAACGTTATTATTGAAATCCGTGGCGGCGCAGGCGGTGAAGAAGCGGCGCTTTTCGCAGGTTCGCTTTACCGTATGTACACTATGTTTGCCGAAGCAAACCGCTGGCAAGTAGAGGTTATGAGCGCTAACGAAACCGAACTTGGCGGTTATAAAGAAATATGTTTTATGATTGAGGGTAACGGCGCTTATTCTAAATTTAAATACGAAAGCGGTGTGCACCGTGTTCAGCGTGTGCCTGATACCGAAACACAAGGCCGTATACACACATCTACCGTAACAGTAGCCGTTTTGCCCGAGGCTGACGACGTTGAACTTGAAATCAACCCTGCCGACCTTAAAATCGATACGTTCCGTTCATCAGGTGCAGGTGGTCAGCACATTAACAAAACTTCATCCGCTATCCGTGTAACCCATATTCCTACAGGTACTGTTGTAGAATGTCAGGACGAACGCAGCCAGTTCAAAAATAAGGACAAAGCGCTTAAAATCTTGCGTTCAAGACTTTTAGACGAAGAACAAAGAAAACACGATGAAGCCATCGCTTCCGACCGTAAAAATCAGGTTGGTACCGGTGACCGCAGTGAGCGTATCCGCACATACAACTATCCCCAAGGCCGTGTTACCGACCACCGTATTGGTTTGACTCTTTATAAATTGGAACAGATACTCAACGGTGATATGACCGAAGTTGTTGATGCACTCATCACCTACTACCGTACCGAAGCATTAAAATCCGAGGAAGAAGCTTAAATGATAACTAAAAAGCTTAATGCCGATATAAACGGTATTGAAACCGCTTGTCAAATTTTAAAAAATGGCGGTGTTGTAGGAATTCCTACCGAAACAGTATACGGTCTTGCTGCAAGTGCTTATGACCCCAAGGCCATTGAAAAAATTTTTAAAGCCAAGGGCAGACCGCAGGATAATCCGCTTATAGTTCATATAGCGAATATTGACACCGTTTATGAAATAGCAAAAGATATCCCCGAAACTGCTCTTTGCCTTGCTGAAAAATTTTGGCCCGGTCCGCTTACTATTGTTTTAAATAAGACCGAAAAAACACCCTATTGCGTATCGGCAGGTCTTTCTACCGTTGCTGTCAGAATGCCTGAAAACAAAACCGCACGTGAAGTTATTCTGAAAAGCGGTCTTCCGTTGGCGGCGCCCTCGGCTAATATTTCAGGCACTCCCAGTCCCACCACGGCAAACCACGTAATAAACGACCTTGACGGTAAAATTGATGCTGTACTTATGGGTGAAGACTGTAACGTCGGTGTAGAATCTACCGTTATTTCCCTTACGGGCGAACACCCCGTGCTTTTACGTCCGGGCGGTGTTACGTTAGAACAACTTCGTGAGATTTTACCTGATATAACAGTAAATAAAGCCGTTTTATCCGAACTTGAAAAGGGTGAAACCGCCGCAAGTCCGGGAATGAAATATAAGCATTATGCTCCAAAAACCGAAACCTATCTTGTAGACGGTGGAAACTTTGCTGATTTTGTAAATCAAAAAAACGATGCGGTTGCGATTTGCTTTGCGGAAGAAGAAAAAAATATAAAAGTACCGAAAATTGTTTATGGTACAAAGGCGCAACCCGAAACTCTTGCGCAAAATATTTTTGCAGTACTTAGAGATATAGATAACAGCGGCGCAAAATATGCATATATTCACGCTCCTCAAAAGGACGGTATAGGTCTTGCGGTATATAATCGACTTATCCGTGCGGCAGCGTTTAAGGTGATAAAATTATGAATATAATCATCGGTATTACAGGGCCTACCGGCTCGGGTAAAAGTGTATTAAGTGAATATTGTAACAAATTTGGCTTTCGCCACGTAAACTGCGATACGTTAGCCCGTGAAGCAGTGAAAAAGGATAGCGAAGGTCTTTTAGCTCTTTGCAAAGTATTTGGAAACGATATTATAAATGCCGACGGCACACTTGAACGGAAAAAATTAGCCGCAAAAGCTTTTTCTTCAAAAGAAAATACCGAACTTTTAAATAAAACAATTCTCCCGTTCATTAAAAAACTTGTATTAAAAGAGACAAATAAAGGCAAAATTTTATTAGATGCTCCCACACTTTTTGAAAGTGGGATAAATGAAATCTGTTTTAAAACAATTGCGGTTTTGAGTAATAAAGAAATTCGTCTTAACCGTATTATTTCACGTGACAAGTTAACAAAAGAAGAAGCGCTTCTTCGCATGAACGCAGGAAAAAGCGATGATTTTTATAAAGAAAAGGCAGACTATATAATATACAATAACAAAACCGAAAAAGAATTTTTCAATGAGTTCAGTACGGTTTTAAATCAAATTTTACAGCAAGGAGAAAATTTATGAGCGATATCAAAGCATTAAAAGAACAACTTTTTTACACCCCTAAAAATGGGTTAAAAACTGCTGACGATAACCTTTTAAGTGCAATTTTCGACTATTGCGAAGATTACAAAAAGTTTTTAGATGCCGCCAAAACCGAACGCGAAGCGGTAAAAGCCGCTCTCGATATGGCAAAGGAAAAAGGCTTTACTGAATTCGAGTACGGCAAAAAATATAATGTCGGTGATAAAGTTTACTTTAATAACCGCGGTAAAACTGTAGCTTTTGCGGTTATCGGTGAACAAGCAATTGATAACGGCGCAAATATAACCGCCGCACATATTGATTCACCCCGCCTTGACCTTAAACCCAACCCTTTATATGAAGAAATTGAACTTGCGCTCTTTAAAACTCACTACTACGGTGGTATAAAGAAATATCAGTGGACCGCTATTCCGTTAGCGCTTCACGGTGTTTTTGCGCTTAAAGACGGTAGTGTTATAGAGGTTTGTATCGGTGAAAAGGATGACGAGCCCAAGTTTGTTATAAACGACCTTCTCCCCCACCTTGCAGCCGAACAAAGCAAACGTACCTTAAACGAAGGTATAAAAGGCGAAGAACTTAATGTGCTTATCGGCAGCCACCCATTTAAAGATGACGATGCAAGTGAACTTGTAAAACTTAATATTTTAAATATTCTTAATCAAAAATATGGCATAAATGAAGCCGATTTCTTATCGGCAGAACTTGAAATTGTTCCTGCTTTCAAGGCTTGTGACATCGGCCTTGACCGCTCAATGATAGGCGCTTACGGTCAGGACGACCGCGTTTGCGCTTACCCCGCTTTAACCGCCATTTTAAAGGTTGAAAACCCCGAAAAAACCGCTATTGCAATCCTTGCTGATAAGGAAGAAATCGGCTCTATGGGTAATACAGGTTTGGAATCTGATTTCTTGCGTTTTGTAATTGGTGATATTGCTAAATGCCAAAATGTTGACCCTACTGTGGCGCTTCGCAATTCGAAATGCCTTTCTGCCGATGTTAATGCCGCTTTAGACCCCACTTTCCAAGACGTTTCTGAGCGTCGCAACGCTTCCAAAGCGAATTACGGCGTGGTTGTTACCAAATATACAGGCGCACGTGGTAAGTCGGGTACATCGGATGCATCTGCCGAATATGTATCTTTTGTCCGCAATATGCTCGATAATGCAGGTATCACTTGGCAAACAGGCGAACTTGGCAAAGTTGATGCAGGCGGCGGCGGAACTGTTGCTCAGTATATCGCAAATATGGGTGTAGATGTTATTGACCTTGGTGTACCTGTTCTTTCAATGCACGCGCCTTTTGAAACGACTGCTAAATTCGATGTTTATATGTGCTACCGCGCAATGTATGAATTTATGAAATAATTAACCTGTCCCGCACCCGTAGCATATAATATTATTGACCCGGGTAAAAAATAAAGGGTGTGGAAGTTTGTTAGACAACAGATATGAAAACACGGCATACGAATGTACCTGTGCAGGTCGCACCTGCGTTAATGCTGTTCTCGCCGTTTTGGCTACCGCTTTGGCGCTTGTTGTCGGCTTGATTATAGGCGTTACCGCCACCGCTACCATTGTAGAAGCTTTAATTCCTTTAATAGTTTTTGCAGTAGGTCTTGCTTTGGCACTAATTTTGGTTTTCTTCTTAAACCGTTGTAAATGCCGTAACAGAAATTAAAAAAATGCCATCTTATGATGGCATTTTTTATATAAACTGTTTTATTATTTCTCTGAACTTTTTTTTCTGACTTTCAGAACAGTTTCTGAATATTTTAATAATTTGTCTTTCCTCGTGAGTTATTTCGATTTCAGGCGTTTTATATTTTAAAATTGCTGTAAAATCAGGCTGCTCAGGATCTTGTATGATAATCGGTTCGGGTTCAGGGAAATCGGGTCCTATCGGGTTTTCACCGTAAAATAACAAATTCGCATCTATATCAAGAACTGCTGCGATGTTAATCAAAGTCTGTGCCGTAATCTTCTTTGCTTCTCGTTCCATTTGTGAATAGGTTGTGTAATTCATACCCAAAGCTTTCGCAACCTGCTTTTGACTAATCTTCTTTTCCTTACGGTATTTTCTTATTCTTTCATTCATAGTTAAATCAGAAGTTTTTATTATATCCATAATATCACAAATCCCCCTTGACTGTATGGTCAAATATTGTTATAATGTTATTCGTAATGTGCTGGAGTAGCTCAGTTGGTAGAGCAGCTGATTCGTAATCAGCAGGTCGTGGGTTCGAGTCCCATCTTCAGCTCCAAAAGGCTTTCGCTAACTGCGAGGGCTCTTTTTTATTTTACCTAATAAGACAATTTTTGTCAATACGCATTATTGAATTTCAGAAACTTTATTTGTATTTACATTTCTAAAAAATGTGATATAATAAGTAAAATACATAATGCAACACCATTTTATATTAAATCGGAGAAAAATATGCGTGAAATAAATGCTAAACTTATTACACAAACCGTTAAAAAACTTTGCATCGAGGCCAACTATCATCTGAGTGAAGACATAAAGGATTGTATTACTGCTGCTCATTCACAAGAAAAATGGCAACAAGCCAAAGAAATATTAGGCCATATAATCGAAAACTATGAAATTGCCGACCAAAAAAATGTACCAATATGCCAAGATACCGGTGTTGCCTGTGTTTTTTTGAAAATCGGTCAGGACGTACATATCACAGGCGATATTACCAATGCCGTAAACGAAGGTGTTCGCCAAGGCTATAACCAAGGATATTTACGCAAGAGTGTTGTGCGCGACCCTCTTGACAGAGTGAATACAGGCGATAACACACCTGCTATGATTTACTATAACATAATATCGGGTGACAAAATCGAAATCACCGTAGCTCCAAAAGGTTTTGGAAGTGAAAATATGAGCCAAATTGCCATGCTTTCACCATCAGATGGAGTAGCAGGTGTGAAAGCATTTATAAAACGTGTCGTAGAGCAAGCCGGTCCCAATCCCTGTCCGCCCATAGTTGTCGGTGTAGGTATAGGCGGTACTTTCGACAAAGCGGCATATCTTGCTAAAAAGGCCTTACTTCGTCCAGCCAACATAAACAACGAATCGCCTTTCTACGCCCAGCTTGAAAAAGAACTTTTAGAAGAAATAAACGCTTTAGGTATAGGCCCGCAAGGCTTCGGTGGTAAGACAACCGCTTTGGCTGTTAATATCGAATATTTTCCGACCCATATAGCAGGGCTTCCCGTTGCAGTAAATATAAACTGCCACGTTACCCGCCATAAAACCGAGGTGATATAAATGGCTATAAAAATAAATACACCTTTAACAAAAGATAAAGTGCTTGAATTAAAAGCAGGTGACAGTTGTCTTATTTCAGGTGTTATATACACCGCACGTGATGCGGCGCATAAACGCCTTTGCAAACTTATTGCCAAAAACAAGCCGCTGCCGTTGGATATCAAAGACAGTATAATTTACTTTGTAGGACCTACCCCCGCAAAACCGGGCGAAGTCATCGGTTCAGCAGGTCCTACAACCTCTTACCGTATGGATGCTTACAGTCCTGACCTTATAAAATTAGGTCAAACGGGTATGATTGGCAAAGGCAAACGTGGAGCCGAGGTTATAAGTGCTATGAAAAAATACAGTGCTGTGTACTTTGGCTCAATAGGCGGTTGTGGTGCTCTGCTTTCTAAGTGTATTAAAAAAGCAGAGGTTATAGCTTACGACGACCTTGGAGCAGAAGCCATAAGACGATTGGAAGTAGAAGATTTCCCTGTTATTGTAGTCATCGACAGTTTTGGCAATAACCTTTATGAAACAGGCAAAGACAATTATTTAAAAATGCGGCAGAAGTAAAATCACTTCTACCGCATTTTTACATACAATTCATTTAATTTTTCTAAGTCTTGTTTTGTTCCAATGCCGATACGCCATACGCAAACATCCAAAATAACATAATACAATATAAATATCCCACAAAACGTAACATATCAATCGCACAATAAAATCTTCGTTTCCGAATACGTAAACCGGCATAAATGCCGCAAAAAATCCTGATGATAAGAACAAAAACGACATTCCGCTTTTACCGAGCGTCACACTCGGTACTAACGACAGCAAAACAGAAATAACAAATATAACCGGCAACTCATATTTGGTAAACATCTTTATATGTATACCCATTATGTTTTTAATACTATACCCCTCGTAACTTTTATCAAGATAAAGTTTTTTATATTTCTTATTTCTCAAAAAATACAATATATAAAATGAAATAATAAATCCAAGCGTCATACTGCAATAAAGAAGTATGCTATATTCATCCACGTAATTTAGAATCGTGTAACGAGCCACCATACTCACTAAAAAATCAATGATAAAACCCGGTATAAACCCTAATATATTACAAGCAATAAATCTGAACAAATTCACAAAAACGTTTTTAATTATATTTTTCATGAACAATCACCTACTTGCACCACGCACTGAATTTTATAATGTCTTCTTCTCGTTCTATTTTAATGTTATTTATACCGCCTTCGATAAAGTTTATATCAAACCCCAAATTATACATAAGCATTGTACAGTTTGATTCGCTCAACGGGTGCCCTGAGTTTTGCGCCATTTCGAAAACTTCACTTATAAGCGCAAAACGGTGTGCTTCCGGGGATTGAAGCGCTATAATTTTCTCCCTTTCAAGATATTCGGGATAATCTCCCGATAAATCAAACTGCACATAATCGTTCATACTATGACAAATTGTGGCACTGCCGTTTTCACTACACGCAAGAAGTACCTTAGATATGGTTTCAGTTGTTATCATTGGACGTGTAGCCTCTTGAATAATTACAACATCATCAGGTGCGTAATTATTTTTCAAAAACTCATATCCATTTTTTAGAGATGCCGCACCGCTGTTACCTGCAGAAATAAGACCGCGCAATTTACTTATACCAAACTGCACCGCGTAATCTTTTACTATATCTTCCCAACCGCGAAGACATACTACATATATATCATCCACCGACGGATGAGACTGATATACCTGCATACAATGTACAATTATCGGTTTGCCGTTTACATCTATAAACTGATTTGGTATGTTGCGGCTATTTTTACCCGTTTTACTACCCGCTAATATAACAACCGCGGTTTTGTTCTTCTGTGACCTGTCCTGTTCCGCCACAGTCACATCCATATCGAGCTTGGCGTACCCAAATATTAAAGATTCTACCGTAGTATCAAGCACATTGGCAAATTTTTGTAACTTTTTCTGAGAAACATCATTTTCGCCCGACTCTATTTTCGCAATAGTCGAACGGGTTTTGTATCCCATAGCATCTGCCAACTCTTGCTGTGACATACGCATTTCATATCTTCTTTTTTTAATATTAGAACCAACTGACATAAAAATCACCCCCAAAAATCGTCTTTATGTCTATTATAAATCAACACAAGGTGATTTTCAAGCCCAAAAATTAAATTTTAAATAAATATGTTGACTTTTTGGTGATTTTAAATATAATTGGTATGTTGCGAAACTATGTAAAATTTTTTTGAAAGGGGTATACAGTAATGAAAGCTGTTATATTCAACTCAGGTCTTGGTAACCGCATGGGCGAGTTTACTAAGAACAATCACAAATCTATGGCACAACTTAAAAACGGTGAAACCATTTTCCACCGTCAGATTAGACTTCTCTCTGCAGAAGGCATTAAGGATTTCATCATCACCACCGGTCCTTTCGAAGACCAATTAAAAGGTGTTGCTGCTGAATTCCCCGAACTCAACTTCACCTTTGTTCGTAATGATATTTACGACAAGACCAACTACATCTATTCTATGTATTTAGCACGCGACCTTATGGATGACGATATGCTCTTCTTCCATGGTGACTTGGTATTTAACCGCAAACTTTTACACGACGTTCTCAATTGTGAAGACAAGTGCACAGGTACAATCAACTTCAAGAAAGCTCTTCCTGAAAAAGACTTCAAGGGCAGAGTTGTTGATGGCAAAATTCACGAAGTTTCTATTCACATCTTTGATGAAGACTGTTTCGCATTCCAACCTTTCTATAAGTTAGACAAGGCTACAACATCTGCTTGGATTGGTAAGGTTGTAGAATTCATCCACAAGGGCGAAGACAAGTGCTATGCTGAAAACGCACTTAACGAAATCTTCCCTGCCCTCAATATTAAGGCTTTCTCTTATGAAGACTATTATATTGATGAAATCGACAATCTTGACGACCACGCTCGTGTTACTGCTGACATTCTCGCTTACGACGAAGCAGATGCTAAAATCTTCGGCTAATATATAAGGAGAAAATATATGTCAACAAAAATTAAAGAAAAGTTCACTTATGGTTATAATAGTGAGCAGTTTAAAAAATTCAAAAAGTACGCTTGGCTTATGCTTTTAAGCTTTGGCTTTACCTATTTGTTCTTCTACAACGGCCGTCAAAATATCAACTTGGTTATGGACCTTATGAAAGAACACTTCTCGTCCGACCTTGGTACTATCGGCGTTGTTTCTTCAGCACTTTTCTGGTGCTATGCTTTCGGTTAGCTTGTTAGCGGCCGTTTAGGCTCCTATTTCGGATATAAAAAACTTATGATATTCGGTGTGGTTGCTTCCGCTGTTCTCAATGTTGCAATTTCTTTTATGGATAACCTTTGGGTTATCGCAGCTCTTTGGGGCGCTAACGGTTTTTGTCAGGCAATGGTTTGGGCAAACGGCGTAGGTGTTCTTAATAAGTGGTGGCCAAAAGAAAAGCGCGGCTTCGCTTCTGGCCTTGCTACATCGTTCTCCGGTCTTGCTCAGGTTGTTACCTACTACACTATTTTCGTAGTAATGAAGACCGACCTTAACTTAGGTTGGGGTTGGCGTGCAGCATTCCGTTTCCCAATGATTCCTATGCTTCTTATGCTCATCGCTTTCTTCTTCTTCTTTAAAACAAAACCCGAAGACATAGGTCTCGCTCCCTTTGCAGAAAAAGATGAAACCGCATCTAACCGTGATGCACAATTAGCAGCCGAAATTGATAAAAAAGGCTTTTTCTATCCTTACAAGGTTCTCTTTACCGAACCTAAGGTTATCGTTTTCTGCTTGATTTCTGCTATTGCAGGTATCGGACGTTACGGTCTTCTTACCTGGATGCCTACATACTTCCAAGATAAAGGCTTGGATTTGAAAGACAGTATAACCACTATCGTTTTATTGCCTCTCGGTCAAGCATGTGCTATGTTCGTGTTCCCCTTTATTACCGACAAGGTATTTAAAGGCAAACGTGAACCTATGCTCATTATGGCATCCATTCTTACATTTATTGTACTTTGTTTCTTCCCCTTCATCGACCCTGCGCAACATCCCATTTTAATTTCTATAATGCTTTTCCTTGCCGGTACTTTCGGTATGGTAACAGGTGTTATCTGGGCAATCGCAGGCGATATGGGCGGTCGTGCATTCGCAGCCACTGTTGTTGGTGTTCTTGACTGGGCAGTTTACATGGGTGCTGCAACACAAGAAGCAAGTTTTGGTTACTTAACCAAACCCGAAGTATTAGGTTGGGATGGCGGCTTCATCTTAATTGGTTGCCTTTACATCGTAATGCTCGTGCTTACCTTGTGTGCACGCAAAATGAAATTAAAGAAACTTTAATAATTAAACATTTCCTATTTTGGCAAGGCGGATTTATTTCGCCTTGCTTTTTTATACCCATTAAAGCAAAATATTTATTCCTTGACAAAGAGTTACATATAATATAAAATGTATATGGTTAAATTTTTGTCAAAAAGGAGTAATATTTATGTCAATTTTAGTTACCGGCGGTGCAGGTTACATAGGAAGCCACACTTGTATTGAAATGCAAAATGCAGGTTATGATATTATAGTTATTGACAACCTTGATAACAGCAGCAGCGAATCTTTAAAAAGAGTAGAAAAAATCACAGGCAAGGCTGTAAAATTTTACGAAGAAGACGTTAGAAACAAAGAGGCTTTACGTCAGATTTTCAAGGAAAACGACATTGAAGCGGTTATTCACTTTGCAGGTCTTAAAGCTGTTGGCGAATCGGTAAGAGAACCGATTATGTACTATGACAACAATCTTATAAGCACACTCGTTTTACTCGAAGTTATGAACGAGTTCGGTGTTAAAAAGATTGTATTCTCCTCTTCGGCTACTGTTTACGGTGTTGCTACTGAAATGCCGCTCGTGGAAGGTATGCCTTTGGGCGCTATCAACCCCTACGGCAGAACAAAATATTTTATTGAAGAAATGCTGCGTGACCTTTATGTTGCAGATAAAGGTTGGTGTATTGCACTTCTTCGCTACTTTAATCCAATAGGCGCACACGAAAGCGGTACTATCGGCGAAGACCCCAAGGGTATACCCAATAACTTGATGCCCTACATTTCACAGGTGGCTGTCGGAAAACTTGAAAAACTTCACGTTTTCGGTGACGATTATAATACTGTTGACGGTACTGGTGTACGTGACTATATCCATGTTGTAGACCTTGCAAACGGTCACGTCAAAGCGGTTGACTGGGCACTTAAAAACACAGGATGCGAGGCATTCAACCTTGGCACCGGTAACGGCACAAGCGTTTTACAACTCCGTGATGCGTTCATTAAAGCAAACGGTATCGATGTGCCTTACGTTATCGACCCACGCCGTCCCGGTGACCCTGATGAAGTTTACGCCAATGCAGACAAAGCAAAGAACGTCCTCGGTTGGGAAGCAAAATTCGGTATTGACGAAATGTGCCGTGACACTTGGAACTGGCAAAAAAACAACCCCAAAGGTTATGAAAAATAATTATATTTATCATTGTAGCGGGCGTTCAATGAACGCCCCTACATATTATTAAAATTTATCCGCCTGTGGCGCAGCTGGATAACGCAGCAGATTCCGATTCTGAAGAACGGGGGTTCAAATCCTCTCGGGCGGGCCAAAAAATAAGACAGTCTAAAGACTGTCTTATTTTTATCCAATCCGAAGGATTGGTATGTAATCGCCGTAAAGCGTATGTGATCCGTTCGCAGAGCAAACGGTATGTCATTAAATCTCAAAACTTGTATTTTTTACTTCTGATTGATTACATGCCTTTCCTTGAAAGGATTACATCCTTCACTTCGTGATGATTACATTCCAACTTCGTCGGATTACATACAAGGCTTCACCTTGATTTATAAACTGTTTTCTGCTATACTTATTATATAGGTGAGAACATGAAGGATAATCCGTTGCTTAAAAATGCAGAACTGTTGGCAATCGAAATTGCAACTCTTTGCAAAACTTTAGAACATAGAGGTAATTCAAATATTGTTTTTCAAATTCGCAAATCATCTTCAAGTATATTTGCCAATATATCCGAAGCTCAATATCCTCAAAGTTTACCCGATATGCTTTCAAAATTTAAAATCGCTCGCAAAGAATGTGTTGAAACGGAAAGCTGGTTAAAACTTTTATATTCAAATAATTCCATTGATGAAGAAAATTTTAAAAAGTACAGAAATCTTTGTGGTAGAATACAAAGAATGTTGACTTCATCATGTATTACTATTGAAAAGAAAATAGATGCTAAATAGTATTTTATAATATTGACTTTTATGGTATATAATGTTATAATACTTTTAACAAAATTTGAAAGTGAGGTGGACAAAATGAAAAGAAAAGTATTGATAAAATCAAAAGTAGTTTTGTCCGCTGTTAAATAATAAGTTATTTCTTGGATTTAAATGCTCTTGATTTTATCAAGAGCATTTATTTTTTATAAGAGAGGTAACAAAATGAAAGAAATTATCACAATCCAAATCAGCAAATTTTTGAACAATGAGTTAGTTGAACAAATAGCTCAAAAACAATGGCACTCCTCAAATCCGACATTCGTAAACCGGTCAAGACAGTATATTTTTGATGAACTCATTGATGATAACGATTGTTTTGGTGTAGTTGCTTTAACAATAAATAATGAAGTTATCGGAAGAATGCATTGTGTTCGCAACAAAGAGAATTTTAAGAAGTGGTATTATGGAGACTTATTTGTAATTCCCGAATATAGAAGAACGGGAATTGCTACACAAATGATAGAGATAGCCAAAAATCACTTATCCGAAATGGGTGCAGAAAGTCTTTGCTGTTATGTGGAACCAGATAATGTTGCAAGTAGACAGCTACAAATATCTGTAGGTTTTAGGGAGAGGAATTTTTGTAAATTTAACGATTTTATAAATGACGGAGAAATAATGTAAGAAGTGCAAATAAAAAATAATTTATGTATTATTCCCGCTACTGTCAATGAAGCTTATTTTGCAAGAATATTATTTGTACCTAACAAGGAGAAAGTAAATGTTGGTGACATTAGTATGAACGAGTGGAAAGAAATATTAGCTAAAGAAAGTACGGAAGTAAAACATTTTTTGATATGCAAAGGTGCTGTGCCTATTTCATATATGCGAATTGTCAAAGAAAAAACCAAAATATCAATGTTTTTAGTAGCAGACGATTTCGATTATGGAGAAATTCATAAGTTTGGTGTGGATTTTGCAAATAATTATGTTTGGTAATATACAAGGTATCGTCGTCGCCGACGAATTATGAATTATAAATACTATGTAGAAGTTCAAACACATAGTTCAAAAAATCAAAGTGCTTTAAATTTGTACACCCATTCCAAAACAAAGCAGATTTTCTTTTTACTAATTAAAATAGATAAAATTTAATAAAATAAGAAATGAATCTGGCAAAAAGTCCGTTAACAGAGGTGATCAAGATATTGAACTGCCCCAAATTGTGCGTACAGCACAAAAAAAGGCATCCATGGTAGCAAATATTAAATTTTAAGCAACATACTGACATCGCTTTTCAAGTGGAGTTAGTTTTGTTTTTAGTTGGATACGCTGATGATTGTAGAA
>JAZSNT010000059.1:0-63707 GCA_045536525.1 Acutalibacteraceae bacterium | reverse complement strand
TGTAATGCGGTTGCCAAACCATTACTATTATACAAGAGGTTCTTCTTTTATCTATAGTCTTTTTGGGCTTAGCTACGCCTCGCCCTTTTTATTGTAGCTTCGCTCTTTCTTCTTCCCCCGGTAGAACCGGGGGTTTTTTCCCACACGTAAAGGCACCAATAAAAATGCTGTGTTTTAAACACATCATTTTTTATTCATAATTAAACAAATCGTCAATCTTTATATTTAATATTTTAGCTATTGCATAAAGTTCCTTATCGGTAACCATACGAACCTGACCTTCTAGTTTTGAATAACTTGTGGGATTTATATCACACCCCAAAATCTGCATTTTAGAGATAAAATCTTTTTGCTTTATCCCCTTTTCTTTGCGTAAACGTTCGATATTTTTTCCTACTATATTACAATTTCCATATTCTTGCTTTCTGACTTTCAAATAAAACACCTCTATAATATTCTCTAATAGAATTATATTGGCATTTTTATTTGACATAATTCCGTAAAAGAATTATAATAAAATAATTCCAATAAAGAATTATGGTGATGTTATGATTAAAAAAATTGTTGTTGCAGGATGCAGAAATTTTAATGACTATAATTTAGCAAAAGATTTTATCGATTTTTGCATAAGTGATATAAGAAAAAAATATACTCTTATATTCATATCGGGCGGTTGCAAAGGTGCAGACGCATTGGGTCAACGCTATGCTTCGGATAACGGTTATAATGTGGAAATCTACCCTGCCGAATGGGAAAAGTACGGCAAATCTGCCGGACCTAAAAGAAATAAAAAAATGGCAGAAATTTGTGACTACGTTATATGCTTTTGGGATAAGCAAAGCCGAGGCACAAAATCTATGATTGATTACGCAAAGCAATTTAATAAACCTATAAAGGTTAAAATTATAAAAACCTCATTTGAATAAAAATTCAAATGAGGTTTAATTTATAGCAATAGATTTTAAAATTCCAAAATCTTTTCCTTATTCGTAGGTACATATTGTCTGTACTTAACACCTGCGGTGTCAAACATACGCTTGGCGGCTCTTGTACTGTCGGTACTGGCATATTTATCATCTTTGTAAACAATTTCCTTAATACCCGACTGAATAATTGCTTTTGCACACTCATTACAAGGGAACAAAGTCACGTAAACCGTACAACCACGAACGTTACCGCCTGCACAGTTAAGAATAGCATTAAACTCAGCATGGCAAACATAAAGATACTTAGAATCAAACGGGTCACCCTCACGCTCCCAAGGATATTCGTCATCACTGCAACAACGGGGCATACCGTTATATCCCATAGACAAAATGCGCTTGTCATCATTTACAATACACGCACCAACCTGTGTTGAAGGGTCTTTACTTCGCATGGCCGAAAGCATTGCGATGCCCATAAAATATTCGTCCCAAGTAAGATAATCTTCTCTTTTCATTTACGTCACCTCTAATATAATAATATACTTTTTTGTCGTATTTTGCAATCCTTATTTTGTATAGGTTAATTACCCATAATAATATTTAGCATTTCGTCCGGTGTTTGCGCCAAATAATCCGCACCGTTTTGAAGCAGTTCTTCAGCCGTTCTGAAACCCCAAAGCACACCTAGTGCCACGCAACCTGCGTTTTTAGCAGTTGCCATATCCATACCCGAATCACCAACAAAAGCACATTCACAAGGTTTTACACCAAGGTTTTTTATAATTTCAAGCGTAAGGGCAGGGTCGGGTTTTAACGGATAATCTTCACGTTTGCCGAAAACCAATGAAAAACGTCCTTTAAGCAGTTTATCAACTACCTTAACCGCCATTTCGTCAACCTTATTGGAAAGTACAGCCATTTGTAAGCCTTCATTTTTTAAAAATTCCAAACACTCGGGAATTCTGTCATAAGGTGCGGTTTTATCAAGATAATGTAACCTGTAATGCTCCATAAAAGCCTGATGCACTTTTTTATGTAAATCTTTATTAAAACGCTCAGCCCCGATTGCACGTTCTATGAGTTTCGTCACACCGTCGCCCACGAGATAATTAAATTCCTTATATTCCCTTTCGGGCAAACCGTACTGTCTTAGCGCAAAATTTGTACTGTCGCACAAATCACCCAAAGAATTAACAAGCGTACCGTCCAAATCAAATATAACTGCCTTTTTCATTTTACTCACCTATGTTATACAAAAAGACCCTGAGTATTACTCAGGGTTTGTTTGTAAGAAATATTAGATAGCTCTGGTAACTTTACCTGAACGTAAGCAATGGGTGCAAACATTGATACGACGGGGTGTGCCGTTAACGATTGCTTTTACCTTCTTTACGTTGGGCTTCCATGTTCTGTTAGTACGTCTGTGTGAGTGAGAAACCTTTATACCGAAAGCAATTTCTTTACTGCAGATATCACATTTAGCCATGGTCTGCACCTCCTTCTTTTTTGTCAGTCAATCTAACTGACCGCATAGCAAAATATATAATATCACATCTGTTATCAAAAATCAAGTATTTTTTTATATTTTTTTAATGCTCACTTCTTGACGGCCTGTTCATAAGATTACCAACCGATTTTTCAACATTTCCGTCTTCATACAAAACCTTATAACATTCACTTATTATCGGCAACTCTACTTGGTACTTTCGGCTTAGTTCATAAGCCATCTTTGCGGCATAGTAACCTTCTACTGTGCCAACCTCTGCCAAAGCATCTTTGACCTTTATACCGCTGCCAACCTTATAACCAAAACGATTGTTACGGCTATGATGTGAAGTACAGGTAACCACCAAGTCGCCTATACCTGTAAGACCTGCAAATGTAAATTCCTTTGCGCCCATACAAACGCCAAGACGTGTCATTTCAGCAAGACCGCGTGTAATAAGCGCCGCCTTTGTATTATCGCCAAGACCCAAACCGTCACAAAAACCTGCCGCAATTGCAATAACGTTTTTAAGCGCACCGCCCAATTCCACACCTACAAGGTCTGTGGACGTATAAACACGCAAGTTTTCGCTTGACATAATATCCTGTACCACCTGCGAAGCCGCAAGTGAATGAGACGTAGCCACAATTGACGTTGGGATATTTCGGGCAACCTCTTCCGCATGTGACGGACCAGACAAAGCCACCACCGTGGCATTGGGCAGTTCTTCGCTTATTACGTCGGACAAAAATTTTAAACTGCCGTTTTCAAATCCTTTTGAAACGTTTACAACAATGCCATCGCTTTTATACTGTGAAAGTTTATGCGCAACGTCACGAACAGCAACAGACGGTGTAGCAATAATAGTTATATTATCACCCTTTACAACCGATAAATCAGTTGTAATATCTATACCCTGCGGTAAATACACACCGTTCAAAAGTTTTTTGTTGGTACGCTCACTTCTGAGCATATTGACTTCATCTTCAAAAGGCGACCACAAAGTTACATTGTTATGATTTTGGAATGCTGAAATAGCCAAAGCCATTCCCCATCCGCCTGAACCTAATACTGTAATTTTCGCCATTTATTTTCTCCCGAGTTTCACCTTGGACTCTGTACCTGTCATAAGACGCTCTATATTACTTTTATGTTTAAGTATTACCAATGCGCCCATAGCGGCACTCAAAAGAATTTGCGGTAATACAACAGGAGCCGCAGTATCCGACAAGGTTATAATAATAGCACTGACAGCAACTGCAACTGCACCAAAAATAGAACCCAAAGAAACATATTTAGAAATAAGCAAAGTTATTGCCCAGGTAGAAAAACCAATAACCATAGCCCAAGGACAACACACAGCAAATACACCCACACTTGTAGCGGCGCCCTTACCGCCCTTAAATTCAAAAAAGAACGGAAAAACGTGACCCAACATACAGGCAAAGCCGCAAAGGAATGCGCCAACAGCAGGATATGAAAGGTCGGTATGCAACTGCTCATTTATATATTCAAACACATACTGACCCATAAAAGAAGCTAAAAAACCTTTTAAAGCATCGCATACAAAGGTCAAAATGCCGGGTAAAACACCCGCATTACGCATAACGTTTGTAGTACCTGCATTACCGCTGCCCATACTTCTAACGTCTTTTTTCATAAACGCGTTTGCAAATATAACAGCAAAATTTATACTACCAATTAAATACGCGGCAAAAGCCGTAACGATAACAGTCATAACCATTATTTGTCGCCCCTTTCACGAATAACAAACCTTACGGGTGTACCTTCTAAACCGAAGGTCGAACGTATCTGATTTTCTAAATAACGCTGATAAGAAAAATGAAACAAATCAGCATTATTACAAAAACATACAAATGTCGGCGGTTTTGTAGACGCCTGAGTCATATAATAAATTTTAAGACGTTTGCCCTTGTCAGACGGAGGTTGAACACGTGCAGTAGCCTCAGCCAAAATATCGTTGAGTTTGCCTGTGGATATACGCATTGTGTTCTGCTCGTTTACGTATTTTATAAGACTGAAAAGCCTGTCAACACGCTGACCTGTTTTTGCCGAAATAAAAATAATCGGTGCATAAGGCATAAATGAAAAATCATTCATAAGGCTCTTACGGTAACTATCCATAGTTTTACCGTCTTTTTCCACGGCATCCCATTTATTAACCGCAATAATACAAGCCTTGCCTTCTTCAAGTGCCAGACCTGCAACCTTGGAGTCTTGCTCGGTAAAACCGTCCTTACCGTCTATCATAATAACGCACACGTCAGCGCGTTCGATAGCCATTTTAGCTCGGAGAACGCTATACTTTTCTATTTTATCGTCAACCTTGCTTTTACGGCGAAGGCCTGCGGTATCAATGAAGTTATAGGTGACACCGTCACGTTCTATTTTAGTATCAATAGCATCACGCGTAGTACCTGCAATATTTGATACAATAACTCTTTCTTCACCCGAAATCTGATTGACAAGTGAAGACTTACCTGCATTCGGTTTGCCGATTATGGCAACGTTTATGATATCCTCTTCTTCGTCTTCAAACTCATTTTCGGGGATATTCTCAATTACTGCATCCAACAAGTCACCCGTACCGTGACCGTGAACCGAAGAAACTGCAATAGGCTCACCCAAACCTAAATTATAAAATTCATAAAATTCAAGGGGAGTGTCACCTATATTATCACATTTATTCACACACAAAACAATAGGCTTGCCGCTTTTTTGGAGCATAGAAGCCACGTCCATATCAGCGGCAGTAACACCGCTCTTTAAATCGGTCACCAAAATTATAACCGAAGCAGTATCAATAGCCAACTGTGCCTGTGAACGCATACTTTTAAGGATAATGTCATCAGTCTTAAGTTCAATACCGCCTGTATCAACAAACATCATCTTTTTACCGAGCCATTCACCGTCGCCATAAATACGGTCACGGGTAACACCCGGTGTATCGTCCACAATAGAAAGGCGTTTGCCTATTATTTTATTAAAAAGAGTAGATTTACCTACATTTGGTCTGCCTACTACTGCAACGATAGGTTTTGCCATATTTTTCTCCTTTTAAATTTCTTCGCCCGAAATTTTACTTACAAGGTCAAACCCGTCAACCTCTACTACCGTAACGGGAACACCTAATTTTTCGGACAATTCTTCCACTGTTATACTATCCAAAAACATATCACGTTCACTTCTAAGCATTACCGACGGGATAAGCAATTCATCCCCTAAATCCTTACCGTTTAACTGTTTTATAATATCAGTAGCGGTCACAAGACCTGCAACGGTAATTCTATGACCGAAATAGTCGTTTGTGATAGCATATACACTACACTCTAAATTATCCCATTTTTTACACGCTTTGTCAACCATTTCCCGAATAAGCGGAAAAGCTGATACACCTGTCACAAGACTGACTTTTCTTTTATTTGTGATTTCATACTCACAAAGCGCAAATGCTTCGTCACATTCGCTTCTGAAAATCGACCACAAACCTACGCCGTTTTCGAGTTGTAAAAACTCACCGTAATACTCGGCATTAGGCATTTCACGTTTTGCCAGAAGATAAAACTCGTCCGAAGCATAACAACGGCGGTTGCCGTACTTTTCCAAAGTTTCATTACCTAAGCGTTCTATAATATCAATAGTCTTTTCGGCACTTTTTTTATCAAAAGATTTAAGTTGTTCCAAACCGTCACGGTGTTTTGTAAGACCTACGGGAACAGCGGCAATACATTCCACGTTGGAAAGTGAGGTCAAATCACTTAAAGAACGTTCAAGTTCCTCGCCGTCATTCATATCGGGCACCAAAACCAACTGACAGTTAATTTTTATACCTGCATCGTTAAAGCGTTTTATAAGTTCCAACACCTTACCCGCATTTTTGTTACGCATCATTTTAACACGAAGTTCGGGATTTGTGGTATGCACCGATATATTTATAGGGCTTATATGCATCTTAATAATGCGCTCAACCTCATGTTCGGTAATATTGGTAAGTGTGATATAGTTACCGAAAAGAAAAGAAAGACGTGAGTCATCATCCTTGAAATAAAGGCTTTCACGCATACCTTTGGGCAACTGGTCAATAAAGCAAAACACACATTTATTAAGGCAAGAACGTTGTTTGTCCATTAAATAGGTTTCAAACCCGAGTCCTAATTCATCATCATCGCTCTTTTTAACCTTTTTATGCCTTATTTTGCCCTTTTCGTTTATAAATTCTACCAAAATCTTTTCGCTGTTCTGATAAAAGCGGTAATCGAGCACGTCTATAATCTCATTACCGTTAAGTTTGAGCAATGTAAAACCGCTTTTAAGCCCCGCCTTATATGCAGGACTGCCCTTTTCTACCGAATCTATTATTACAGACATACTCTACCCTCCTTTATAATTAGAAAAAAATCAGAGAAGGAACATTCCCTCTCTGATTGCGTTTATCTTGCGAATTATTCGGAAATTGCTACAACTTCACGGTCATTATACTTACCGCAAGCAGCGCAAAGTCTGTGAGGGCGCTTATAAGCACCGCAAGCGCACTTTACTAATGTGGGAGCGCTTATCTTCCAAACGTTATTTCTTCTTTTATCTCTTCTTGCTTTTGAATGTTTTCTCTTTGGTACTGCCATTATGGCACCTCCTTAAATCAATTATCAAAATTAAGTTTCTAGTAATTGTGCAAGTACAGAAAGTCTCGGGTCGATTTCCTTTGTGGGGCAATCGCACTTTCCGTCATTAAGGTCTTTACCGCACTTAGAACAAACGCCTTTGCAGTCCTCACGACACAGATGCTTCATCGGAAGATTTACCACCGTTTCGGTGTAAATAAAATCATCCACATCCAGTTTCATATCGGGAACTAAGAGGATAGTGTCGCTGTCCTCCCCCTCGATAGAGGTGGCCAAGATTTTATCAACCTCTATTTTTACAACCGCCGCAGTTGGTTTGCCACAACGGTCGCAAGGAGCAGAAAACTCGAACACAATTTGTGCGAGAAACCTTATAAGACTTGCTTTGTTGGAAATTGTACCTTTGATGCTAACGGGCTTTTTGAGCGGAAAGAGTCCCGAATGTTCAAAGTCTGACATATCCAACGAATAGTCCAATGGGAGAGAAGAATTTTCATTAACAAATATACTTTTTAAATCAATAATCATACTTCCACTCCTAATGTCACAAAAATTATTATATATAGTATCTTTGCATTTGTCAAGCACTTTCTTAACAAATTGCAAAAAAATACGGGTGGCAACCGCCACCCGCTTTAATCTCAGTTACAAACTTCTGCGATATCGAAAAGTTTCTTAGGTAATTCTTCCTTATCAGCCGAAACTGTGAAAACAAATTCAACATCTTCAATCTTAGCAATTCTTTCAAAGAAAGCACAGAGTTCATCATAATCACGTGTGCCGATTCTGAGTGTAGCATCACCAAAAATATGAGTAACATCGTGATTGCCCGATTTAATACCGGCTACCATACCGTAATATTCGCCATAACCTGAAATGCCAAAACCGTCAGCGTCGATAAGACGTGCTTTATGAGTAACAGAATAAGTCAAGGTGTCGCCTTTTTCTATGCAAACTACGTTACCAAGACTAACCTTGGCAGCCTCGTTTACCATATCAACCAATAACTTGGTCTTGCCTGAACCTTTTCTTCCGATAATGATTTTAATCATTTGTACCACTCCTTATTATTTTAACTGCTAATAGCAGTAATTTCTAAAATTATTTGCCTAAACGTTTTTCAAGTTCTGCTTTTTGCGCTTCGAAACCCGGTTTGCCGAGTAAAGCAAACATATTCTTCTTATAACTTTCAACACCGGGTTGGTCAAACGGATTCACACCCAACATATAACCCGATACAGCACAAGCCTTTTCAAAGAAATAAATAAGTCTGCCAAGGTTTTCCTCATCAGGTTTATCAACACTTATAACAAGGTTTGGAACCTGACCGTCGGTATGTGCTAAAACAGTACCTTCAAAAGCCTTTTGATTTACAAACGCCATAGGTTTACCTGCCAAGAAATTAAGACCGTCGCCATCATCGGCTTCTTTCTCAATTATAACATCCTTTTCGCTTTCGCCGAAAGTTACGACAGTTTCAAAAAGGATTCTTGCTCCATCCTGAACGTACTGTCCCATAGAATGTAAATCTGTCGAGAAAGTAACGGCTGCGGGGAAAAGACCTTTATTATCTTTGCCTTCGCTTTCGCCGAAAAGTTGCTTAAACCATTCTGCCATCATTGTAAAGCGTGGTTCGTAACTTACGAGCAACTCTATTTGCTTACCCTTGCGGTAGAAAGCATTTCTGAGTGCCGCATAGGTATAACAATCGTTATTTTCGAAGGAGGAATATTCCTTTGATGCTTCACGTGCACCATACATCAGTGCGTCAATATCTGCACCTGCGGCGGCTATTGGTAAAAGACCAACTGCGGTAAGAACCGAGAAACGACCGCCTACGTCGTCAGGTACTACGAAACATTTATAGCCCTTGCTGTCTGCCAACTGTTTAAGTGTACCCTTTGCTTTGTCGGTTGTACAGTAAATACGTTTTGCAGCCTCTGCTTCACCGTACTGTTCTTCCAAATATTTACGAAGTACACGGAATGCAATTGCAGGTTCGGTAGTTGTGCCCGATTTAGAAATAATATTAACCGAAACACGTTTACCTTCGCAAAGTTTCAAAATATCATCAAGGTAAGAACCACTGATATTGTTACCTGCGAAATAAATCTTCGGGCCGTCTGCCAAATCGTTATAAAACGGGCCTTTCAAAAACTCGATAGCCGCTCTTGCGCCTAAATACGAGCCGCCGATACCGATAACTATTAAAATGTCGGTATCCCCTTTAATTTTCTCTGCCGCTTTTTTTATGCGGTCAAATTCTTCTTTGTCATAATTTGTAGGAAGATTTACCCAACCGAGAAAATCGTTTCCCAAACCGTTTTTTGCCTCTATCATTTTATGAGTCGCTTCTACTTGTGGCTTTAAACCCAAAAGGTCGTTTTCACGTAAAAAAGACTCTGCAAATGATGAATTGAACTTAATTGCCATTGAATTTCACCTGTATATAATTTCTTTATATCTATTGTACAATATTCCGTAAAAATTTTCAAGTAAAATTATACATATTTATAAAAAAATTTACAAAGTCAGAATACCGTCCAAAATCCATTTAAAAGTAACCCACAAAGTAAGTTTTTCCACATCTTTATTAGCTGTTATGGGCAATTTTCCTATTTGTTCTCCCGAACTGTAAATATTCACGTATCCCAATACGTCGTCTTTCTTAATAGGCGCTTTTATATTTTTATTCCAGACAGTTTCTCTTGTAATCTCGTCCTTTGCATTTTTAGGCAAAAGAATATTCACGTTACCTTTGCAACTGACGTCAACGGTTTTTTCAACACCGTTTTCAACTTCTACACTGTCCTGTTCCAATTGCGGAAGAATTTCCTTAAAACTATAATTCGCAAAACCGTAATCGAGCATCTTTTTAGCGCCTGAAAAACGGTCGTCACTGCTATCCCCTGCCATTACCACCGCAACAAGTTCCATACCGTCACGCTCGGCCGTCGCCGAAAGGCAGTACTTAGCTTTACTTGTTGTACCCGTTTTAAGACCTGTTGTACCCTTATAAAAACGCACGAGTTTATTCGTATTTACAAGTTCGCTTTCTCCATTTCGCAAACTGTCCATCCAAACGGTAGAATACTTTTTGATAAGCGGAAATTTTATAAGTTCAGCAGACATTACCGCCACGTCGTGAGCAGAGGTGTAGTGGTCGTCAGCGTCAAGTCCCGTGCAATTCACAAAATGAGTATTATTCGTTCCAAGTGATTTGGCCCGTTCGTTCATAAGTGTAACAAAACCTTCTTCGCTACCTGCTATCGCTTCACCCAAAGCCACACAGGCATCATTAGCCGATGCGATAACGGTAGCTTTTAAAAGTTCATCCACCGTCATCCCCTCACCCGGTTCGAGCCAAATCTGACTGCCACCCATACTACATGCATGTTCCGACGCATAAACAACAGTTTCAAGCGCCAAATCTCCTCGTTCGAGCGCTTCCATAACAAGTAACAACGACATTACTTTGGTGATAGATGCGGGTGGCAGTTTTTCGTCGGCATTTTGCTCGTACAAAATTTTACCCGTATAAGGTTCTAACAAAATAGCCGATTTCGCCTTTATATCAAGATTGGTTCCGATTTGGGCTTTTGTTTCGGCATTAGCGTTAGCAAAAGGTTTTTCTATATCGGTTATATCACACTCACTCGAAACGGTTTTGGCAAACACCGTACCGCTTGTCAGCAAGCTTAAGACAAGAAAAAGACATATTATTTTCTTCAAAAAAAGCACACCCTTTCCATAAAGGGTATGCCTTTAAAATCTATTCTATGCCACCTATTATAGTACCGCCGCCCACAACGATATCACCATTGTAAAAAACTGCGGCTTGTCCTGCGCTCGGTGCCCGTTGAGGTGTTTCAAATTCCACCAAAACTTCACCTCTTTCAAGCGGTTTTATAACTGCCGGTTGTTCTTTTGGGCTATAACGCAATTTAGCGGTTACTTTCATTTCGCTTTCCAAACTGTCAAACAGAATAAAGTTGGTATCTCCCACCAAAACCTTTTTATAAAATAAAAATTCCTCGTCACCCAATACGACCGTATTATTCTCAGCATTCTTAGAAATAACAAAAGCAGGTTTACCAAGCGCTATACCTAAACCTTTACGCTGACCTATTGTATAATGTATAACGCCGTTGTGTTCACCTATTTTTTGACCGTCTTTATTAAGATAGTCCCCCTTTTGTGATACGTATCCCGCCGTTCTTTCAATATAGGAAGCGTAATCACCGTCAGGCACAAAACAAATATCCTGACTGTCTTTCTTTTTTGCATTTACAAGGTTGTTTTGTTCTGCAAACTCACGTACCTGAGCTTTGGAAAGAGCACCCAACGGAAACTCCGCCTTGCTTAATTGTTCTTGCGTAAGACAGTAAAGCACGTAGGTCTGGTCTTTGGTTATATCTTCTGCCTTGCAAAGCAAATATCTGCCGTTTTCATCCCTGCGGATTTGCGCATAATGACCCGTAGCGATTTTATCATAGCCGTAATCACTCGCCAAATCGAGCATTTTACCAAACTTTATATACTTATTACAAACTATACAGGGATTGGGTGTTCTGCCGCTTATATATTCATTTATAAAATCATCTATAACCTTATTTTTAAAATCATCTTTTAGTTCAACAGAAAAATGCTCTATATCCAACTTATCGCAAACTGCTTTTGCGTCAGCAATATTTTCTATATCAAAACTGTCATTAAGATTAAGGGTAACACCGCCAACGGTGAATCCCTGTTGTTTTAACAAAGCGGCACAAACAGACGAATCTACGCCACCGCTCATTCCAACCAGAATCTTTTCCAATTTGTACTCCTTTTAGAAAAAGAGCCGATTCGCACCGACTCTTTCTAATTTTATATTGCTGTAATATCTGCCAAAAGGCAAAGATTATCTTCAAGACCCTTTTTCATATTAAGGGCTTCATATATATCGTAGTCAACAACCTTGCCAAGTTTGTATGCTACTACACGGTTACCGATACCCGATTTGAGAAGTTGTACTGCTTCATAACCCATTTGAGTAGCGATAAGACGGTCACGCAATGTTGGGCTGCCGCCACGTTGTACGTGACCCAAAATTGTACCACGGGTTTCAATGCCTGTTTCGGCTTCTATTCTTTCAGCCATATGAGTTACACCTCCGACACCTTCGGCTACAACTACGATAAAGTGCTTTTTACCCATTCTTTGAGTTTCTTTAATCTTTTCGATAACGGCATCCAAATCGATTTCACGTTCAGGAACCATAACCGCCAAAGCACCTACACCGATAGCGGTACGAAGTGCAATATGACCTGCATGTCTGCCCATAACCTCAACAACAGAGCAACGCTCGTGCGAGTCACAAGTATCACGAAGACGGTCAACCATCTGAATAACGGTATTCATAGCGGTATCAAAACCGATTGTATACTCGGTTGAAGAAATATCGTTATCAATTGTAGCCGGAATGCCAACGCAAGGAATACCTGCCAAAGACAAATCTCGAGCGCCGCGGAAAGAACCGTCACCACCGATTACAACAATACCTTCTATACCGTGTTTTTTACAAACTTCTACGGCTTCCTTTACGCCTTCTTCGGTTTTAAATCTTGGACTGCGCGCACTATAAAGCATAGTACCGCCGAGTTGAATAATACCCGAAACAGCACGTGAATCCAAATCTATTATATCGCCTTCCATAAGGCCGTTATAGCCTCTGCGAATACCTTTTACTGTTATACCGTGATAAACAGCAGTTCTTACAACAGCACGAACAGCTGCGTTCATACCGGGAGCGTCACCGCCCGATGTTAATACACCAATAGTTTTCATTCAATCATCTCCAAATAGTCGGTTAAGTTACAGTATATACCATATTTGTTAAATTTTCAACAATTTTTTTATTTTACATATTTTACGTTACTATCGCCCACGATTTTTGCAATTTCATCAAATAGACCTTGCGAGTAATTTATATATAACGAACGTGGCGCTTCCAACTTTTTATTATTGTCACTACACACAATATAAACCGCCGAATTGCCTTTATGTTGCGCCAAAATTTCTTTCACCCGCTTAAATTCAGGTGACTGAGCGCTGTTTATTTTTATATATAATCCGCTTTTGTATTTAGGTGTGGCGGTGATGTTTTTCAAATTCTCATCAATAATCTCACACTTTTCAAATACAATTTCAAGTTCTCTGTCTTCGTGTTCCGAAATTCTGCCCGTCATAATAACAGGCTTATTAGCGGTCAGAATCGGCTTGTACATTTCATAAGCGTTACCAAAAACAGTTACGTTGACAGACGAATTAAAATCTTCTATTTTCAAGCTGCAAAGCAGATTATTATTTTTAAGTTGGCGAACTTTAAGCGCACTTATAATAACCGCAACACGCACACGCTTGCCGTCAGGGTATTTACCATTTTGAATATCGGCAATAGACTGTATATCGGCGTTTTGCAAATAGCCTTTATAATCATCCATCGGGTGACCCGAAAGATAAAGACCCGTTGCCTCTTTTTCAAATTCAAGTTTTGCTTCACGGCTCATTTCGGGCACACTTTCCATCTCGAACTGAGCAGCGGCACCCATTTCTTCAAACAAATCCAACTGTCCTTGTCCTGTGTACTTGTGTTCGTTTTCTACCGCAGTAAGCAGGTTTTCCATATTATAAAGCATTTCACGACGGTTAGAACCTACGGGGTCGAGCGCACCGCTTTTTATAAGACCTTCCAAAGCCCTGCGGTTAAATTCACGTGAGTAATTACGCAAACAAAAATCATACAAAGACGTATACTCGCCGTTTTGCTCTCTTTCGGTTATTATTTTAGAAATAATACCTTGACCCAAATTTTTAATAGCCATAAGACCGAAACGGATATTACTTCCATCGGGAGTGAATCCGCTCTCACTCTTATTTACAGACGGTGGCAAAACCTTAATACCGCTCTTGCGGCACTCATTACTGTAAAGCGAAAGTTTATTCTCACTATCCATCATACTGGTCATTAGCGCCGCAAAATACTCAGCAGGATAATGACATTTAAGATACGCTGTTCTATATGCCACAAAAGAATATGCACAAGCATGGGCTTTATTAAACGCGTATGAACTGAAACTCGACATATCAGAAAACATTTTTTCAGCCGCCGATTCATCTATTCCCTGAGCCACCGCACCGCTTATAAAGGTCTCTTTTTCCTTTTGCATTACGGCGTGTTTTTTCTTAGCCATAGCACGACGTACGATATCCGCTTTTCCGAGTGAATAACCTGCCAACGCCCTGAACACCTGCATTACCTGTTCTTGATACACAATACAACCATAGGTTACGTCAAGGATAGGTTTTAAAAGCGGTGTAGAATATACTATATTCTGCGGATTGTGGCGGTTACTGATATAACGGGGTATTGAATCCATAGGACCGGGTCGATAAAGCGACAACACCGCTGTTAAATCTTCTATACTCTCGGGGCCCAATTGCCGCAAAACGTTTTTCATACCGTCTGATTCAAACTGAAAAACGCCCTCGGTTTTACCCTTACCCATCATAGTATATGTTGCTTTGTCATTAAGCGGAATTTTTTCTATTGAAAAATCTATTCCGCGACGTCTTATAAACTTTTCGGTTTCGTCTATAACAGTCAGGTTTCTAAGTCCCAAAAAGTCCATTTTCAAAAGACCCAATTCTTCTAATGAGGTCATAGTAAACTGGGTTACTACCGATTGGTCATTAACAGCCAACGGTACATATTCTTCCACCGGCTTGTCCGAAATAACAACACCTGCCGCGTGAGTAGATGCGTGACGTGGCATACCTTCAAGGTTACGTGCCATATCAATAAGTTCTTTAACCGACGGGTCATTCTGATAAAGAGCAGACAGTTCTTTTCCGCCCTCTAGCGCACGGTCGATAGTCATACCCACCGACTGAGGTATAAGTTTCGCCACCTTATCGCAAGTAGCGTAAGGAATATCAAGCGCACGGCCAACGTCCCTTACCGCCGCACGTGCCGCCATAGTACCAAAGGTAACTATTTGCGAAACGTGGTCCTGACCGTACTTTTCTATAACGTAATCTATTACCTTTTGGCGATTGACGTAGCAAAAATCTATATCAAAGTCAGGCATAGATACACGTTCGGGGTTTAAAAAGCGTTCAAAATAAAGGTCGTATTTTATAGGGTCTATACCCGTAATACCAATACAGTAAGCCGCCAACGAAGCCGCACCCGAACCACGACCGGGACCCACGGGGATACCGTTGGATTTTGCGTAATTTACAAAGTCGGCAACTATAAGAAAATAATCTACATAACCCATACGGTTAATAACCGAAAGTTCATAATCCAAGCGTTCTTTATATTCATCCGCAACGTTTTGACCGAAAATTCTATAAAGACCTTCATAACACTTTTCTCGGAAATAATCCGAGTGGTCACGTTCACCTATATCAAACCTTGGCAATTTTATTTTACCAAATTCAAACTCCAGATTACATTTATCTGCAATTATTTGGGTATTTGTTACGGCTTCGGGATAATCGGAAAAAATCTCCACCATCTGCTGTGCCGATTTCAAATAAAACTCATTGGTTTTAAATTCCAATGCATTTTCTTCGGTAATTTTACTGCCTGTTTGTACACAAAGTAAAACCTTATGCATCTTATAATCGGTATCGTTTATATAATGCACGTCGTTAGTAGCTACAAACGGTATGCCCGTTTCTGACGAAATTCTTGCAATTTGCGGATTGGTAAGTTTTTGTTCGCGTATGCCATGGTCTTGAATTTCCAAATAAAAATCGTCGTGAAAGACGTCTTTATACCACAAAGCAGTTTGCTTGGCTCTTTCGTAATTGCCCTTTAAAAGTGCTTGTGGAATTTCACCTGCCAAACAAGCCGAAAGGGCTATAAGTCCTTCGCTGTGTTCCTTTAATAACTCACGGTCAACACGGGGTTTGGAATAAAAGCCTTCTGTAAAGCCTTTTGAAACCAATTTTATAAGGTTTTGATATCCTACGGAATTTTTACACAAAAGCACTAAATGATAATAACCGTCCAAGCCCTTTTGCTTGTCAAAACGGCTTCGTGTAGATACATACACTTCGCAACCGATAATTGGTTTTATGCCTTTTTCTTTGGCATATTTATAAAAATCAATCACACCGTACATCACGCCGTGGTCGGTGATGGCTATGCTCTTTTGTCCGAGTTCACACGCACGGTCAATAACCTTTTTCATACGTGCGCAACCGTCAAGCAAACTATACTCGGTATGCAAATGCAAATGTGTAAAATCCATAAACTTCAACTCCTTTCTAAAATTATAAATCTTGTTTTATCAACCAACTTTTACGATTATTATCAATATATTCCCAAATCTCATTATAATCAGCCTGATTTCGTACGATATGGTCATAAAACGAACGTTGGAAAACATTATAACCGACTTCTTTATTAGCAAACCTTTTTAATGTGGAAACTGCAAGTGAAATTTCATTATTTCTAGGGGACGGCGCCCTCGACGTCCCGTGAGAATTTGATATGCTCAACAACAAATGTATGTGGTTCGGCATAATAACAAATTTATCAACGCATAAATCCGAAATATTATTTGTTGATATAATGTATTTTTCTACGACTTTTCCGATTTTTCATAATTTTATTTCAGGGACGTCGTGGGCGTCGTCCCCTACAATATGTCCAAAAATTTTTTGTTTTTCTTTCGAACATATCATAATAAAATATGAACCTTTTTCACTATAACAAAAATCCGCCAAGCGCACTTCTTTTCTCTCTGGTAATTCCGAATTATTTTTCATTCTCATAAATTTCAATAATTCGTTTTAGGCGGTGGTTCATACCAGAAAGTGATATCGTAGCAGGTGAAATTTTACATAGTTCCTTTAAGGTAGCTTCGGGGTTGTCACGTCTTAAAAGCGCCACTTCCAAAAGTTCCTGCGGCAAACTGTAAAGACGGTCGGTTTTCTCTAAAAACTCAATAGCCGCCCTTTGTTTTATGGATGCTTCCACCGTTTTTGAAATATTTGCATTATCACAATTTCTCGCACGGTTAATGTTATTTTTAACACTTTTCATTATTTTAGTATCCATAACGTCAAGAGTACGCAAAGTATCACCCATAAGAGTAAGTAAATCTTCAATCACTCCGCTGTCTTTGGTATAAAGCACCGTAACTTTGCCACGTATTGTTTTTTTGAGATTTATACCGTGTTCGGCTAAAATTGTGTTGAAATCGTCTGCCAATGCTTCATTTTTCACACAAAATTCAGCACGGTATTCTTTCTCTGGGTCATTTATATTACCGCAAGCCAAAAAAGCACCGCGAATAAATGACGGCACACAACAATCTCTTAAAAACAGACTGCGGTCTATAACCGTTTCACTTATACCAAAATCTATAAGCGCTAATATTTTAAGCCTGTCTGCTTCGCTTTTAACCTCTGCTTTATATGTGGGCCGCACCGTTCCGCCTACCGTTATCTCTACCTGCGCTTTATAGGTGTGTTTTATTATTTCGGCATACTCGTTCGCTACGTTTTCGTTATTTGTTTGAAGCGATATACGCTTTATGGAAAAAGACCGTCCAAACAACATAAACCCGTAAATATATGACGGTTTACAGCACGCAGACGGCCTTATGTTTATAAGTTCATTTTTAACGTCACTACAAAAAGACATTTTTATATCCTTTTCCAAATTATAAGTTTACTGTCCTTACCGCCCTCGGAATATTCAAAAACTGCCAACTGCTTTTTATCGGTGACAAGACCGAAACAACGTTCGCTGTTTTCTTTTGGCAATTCGGCGATGTAATACATCTTGTTATCATCCAGTATTTTAGCAATTTTACCATTAGGTAATTCACATTCCAAATTTACAAAATCGCCCTTGTGTCCGTAAAGTTTTTTAAGCTCGGGCATACCTTCTATATTCAGGGAATTAAAAGCATCTATCAGTTTTTGCATACTATTCTTCCCCCACAAAAATAACTTCCGGTTCAAGTTCTACACCGTCGTTTTGCAAAACAATATCCTTGATTTTTTGCATTAGTTCTCTGATTTCGGCGGCGGTAGCATTATCATAATTTATAACAAAACCTGCGTGTTTTTCGCTAACCATGGCGCCGCCGACACGCATACCTTTAAGGTTGTTCTTTTCGATAAGCGCACCTGCGAAATGTCCTGTCGGACGTTTGAACGTACTACCTGCCGACGGATATTCAAGCGGTTGTTTGTACTTTCTTCGTTCCATAAAATCATCCATTTGAGCCTTAATATCAACTTTATCGCCTTTTTTAAGAGCGAATTTCACCGAAAGAATAATACTGCCGTCAGTTTTGAAAAGACTTGTACGGTATCCGAGTTCCATATCGCATAAATCAATATTCTTAATATTACCGTCCTTATCCAAAACAGTAGCCGACAAAACCACCTGCGACATTTCACCGCCGTAAGCACCTGCGTTCATATAAAGCGCACCGCCCACACTACCGGGAATACCGTAAGCGAATTCAAGCCCTGTAAGAGAGTTTTCCAAAGCCACAACGCAAAGTTTTGCAAGGCTCACCCCTGCACCTGCGGTGACAGTATCGTTTTCTACGGTTATCTTATCAAACCCCGTAAGGCTTATCACGGCACCACGATACCCTTTATCAGATACCAGCAAATTAGAACCTTTACCCAAAACGAGATAAGGCGTATTGTGTTTTTTCAGTCCCTCAAAAACTGTTTTAAGACATTCTGCACAATCACACTCTATAAAATAGTCGGCATTACCGCCTATTTTAAAACTGGTGTGATTTTTCATCGGTTCGTTCTTTTTAAAAGGTATTTTGTTGTCTGTACAAAATTGATAGAAAGACATAAATTACTCCAAAAGTTTATTTAAAAGGGTCTACAGTAGTATTAGTTTCTTCTTGCACGTCGTCGGTCATACCAAGTTTTTTAAGCAAATCCTCAGCCGCATTGTAACCGAGTTTTTTCTGACGATTGTTCATAGCCGCAACCTCGATAATTACCGCCAAATTTCTACCCGGTTTTACAGGGATGGTAAGCGACGGGATTTCCAAATCGAGTATATTTGTGGTTTGTTCATCAAGACCCATACGGTCATAAGCCTTGTTAATATCCCATTGTTCGATATTGATAACAAGGTCGATTTTTTCAGTAAGTTTTACCGCACCCGCACCGAAAATACGACTGGCGTTAATAATTCCTATGCCACGCAGTTCTATAAAATGTCTTATGTTATCGGGCGCAGTACCAACAAGCGACTTGTCCGAAACACGACGGATTTCCACCGCATCATCCGCAATAAGACGGTGACCGCGCTTTACAAGTTCGATAGCGGTTTCACTTTTACCTACGCCGCTCTCACCCAAAAGCAAAATACCCTCACCGTAAACTTCTACCAATACACCGTGGCGGGTAATACGGGGCGCCAAGTTAAGATTTAAAAACGCAATAAGCGCCGCAGAGAAAGATGAAGTAGAAGCATCGGTACGTAAAAGCGGCACCGAAAACTCACGTGCAGACTCTATAAACTTTTCGCTTATTTCGAGATTACGGCAAATAACCACAGCCGAAGGCTTGTGAGCAAAAAGGTCGTGTATACGCTTTTCAGCCTCTTCTTTCTGAAGATTTTCCAAAAAACTTTCTTCGGCTTTGCCGATAATTTGTATACGGTTTTCATCAAAATATTCAAAATATCCCGCCATTTGAAGACCGGGACGGTTTACTTCATTTGAAGAAATCACAAGTTCTTTTAAATTCTCCGGCGCATAAAGTGTTTGAAGCGATAAATCCTTTATAGCCTTTGTAAGCGGTACTGTATAAACTGATTTCATAATGACACTTCCCTTTAAATATACTTATTTATTTTATTATATTATAAAACGCACAAAAACGCAAAACTTTTTTAAATAAAGTTTTACTTGATAAAATTTACTGTAAAGATTATAATGGTTTTATACTATTTCAAAAGGATGTTTATTTTATGAAACTAGGTCTTGTAGGTTTGCCGAATGTGGGCAAATCAACCCTTTTTAACGCAATTACAAATGCAGGCGCACAGTCGGCTAACTATCCGTTTTGCACCATTGAGCCAAACGTAGGTATGGTTAGCGTTCCTGACGAGCGTCTTGAAAAACTTAAAGAAATTTACAACCCCGACAAATTCACCCCTGCGGTTATTGAATTTGTTGATATTGCGGGTCTTGTAAAAGGCGCTTCCAAAGGCGAAGGTCTCGGTAACAAATTTTTGTCTAATATCCGTGAGGTTGACGCGGTAGTTCACGTGGTGCGTTGTTTTGAAAGTGATGATATCATCCACGTTGAAGGCTCGGTTGACCCTGCGCGTGATATTGAAACCATCAACTTAGAACTCATTTTCTCTGATATTGAAATGGCAGAACGCCGTCTTGACCGCGCAACAAAAGCACTTAAAGGCGACAAAAAAATGCAACCCGAAGTTGATTTTCTAAAACGCCTTATAGCACATTTGGAAAGCGGTTTACCCGCTCGCAGTATAGAAATTTTGGATGACAGCGAACAGGAAATAATTAACACTACCGCTCTTTTATCGGCAAAACCTGTTATTTATGCTTGCAATATGAGTGAAGACGATTTTATAAACGGAATTGATAGTAATAAAAACTATAATACCGTAAAAACTATTGCTGAAACTGAAAAAGCCGAAATTTTGCCGATATGTGCTGCATTGGAAGCCGAAATTTCAACCCTTTCTGATGACGAAAAGGTTATGTTTTTGGAAGAACTCGGTCTTGAACGTTCAGGTCTTGACCGTATGATTCAAAAATGTTATTCACTTTTAGGTCTTATTTCCTACCTGACAGCAGGCAAACCCGAGGTTCGTGCCTGGACCATCAAAAACGGTACAAAAGCACCGGGTGCCGCAGGTAAAATCCACACCGACTTTGAACGTGGATTTATCCGTGCAGAAGTTATAAACTTTACACAGTTTATGGAATGCGGCGGAAACATGGTAACTGCTAAAGAAAAGGGACTTGTCAGAAGCGAGGGCAAAGAATACGTAATGCAGGACGGCGACATTGTACTTTTCAGATTTAACGTTTAATTTGGAGTGATTTTGTGCCAATTTACGCCTACTATTTAGACCCGTTATACATTTACTTGGTTTTACCCGCTATATTACTGTCGCTTTTCGCACAGATAAGGGTTAAATCAACATTCTCAAAATACTCGAAAAGTTACTGTTTTTTAAGCGGTGCAGAAGCCGCAAGACAGGTGCTCGAACAAAACGGTGTTTACAATATTTCAATAGAGTGTGTCTCGGGCAATCTTACCGACCATTACGACCCCAAAGCCAACGTGATAAGACTATCGGAAACAGTTTATGATGCCCGTACAGTTTCGGCGGTAGGTGTTGCCGCTCACGAAGCGGGTCACGCAGTACAATATGCTAAAAACTACTTTCCTGTTAAATGGCGCACCGCAATTTACCCCGTTTGCCGTTTTGGTTCTTCCCTTTCTATGCCGCTATTACTAATCGGCTTGTTTTTCAACCTGCCGTTTCTTATGAATGTTGGCATTGTATTTTTTGCAGCGGCAATGTTTTTTCAACTTATAACCTTACCTGTCGAATTCAATGCTTCCAAGAGAGCGATTGAAACTATAAAGGCGCACAATCTTTTACCCGACTCTTATCAAGTAAAGGGTGCAAAGAAAGTTTTATCGGCAGCGGCGCTTACCTATATTGCGGCATTTTTGGTATCATTAGCACAAATTTTAAGATTACTTTTAATTGCAAACAGACGACGCAGATAGCACCGTCTGTTTTTGTATATAAAGCCGATTATCACCCATAATAAAAACAGGTGATAAAATGAAAAATAAAAGTTTTTTAATGTTTCCGATTGGTGCCTTGGGTTATGGACTTATTGAAATTTTATGGCGTGGGCATACCCACCCATCAATGCTTACAGCCGGTGGTATTTGCTTTGTGTCTTTTGCTAAAATAGGTGAAAAATTCGAAAATTCAAGTCTTTTAAAACGGGCTTTTATCGGCAGTGCTTTTGTAACGGCTGTTGAACTGGTTTTTGGTATAATTTTTAATATAATACTTAAAAAGAACGTGTGGGATTACAGCAAACTACCCTTTAATTTCAAGGGGCAAATTTGCCTGTTATATTCTTTATTTTGGGTGGTTTTAAGCCTGTTTTTCATTCCGTTCGCAGTAAAACTAAAAGTAAGATTGCAAAGATGATAAAATAGTGATATAATATATTATAGGTGATAATATGGATTTTTTGCATAGAACGTGGGCAGAGATTGATATAAATGCCCTGAAACACAATTTTAACATTTTAAAAACCAAGGCAAACGGCAGTAAAATTATGGCGGTTGTCAAAGCAGACGGCTACGGTCACAGCGCCAAGGCGGTAGCACCCGTACTCGAACAAAACGGAGCCGACCTATTTGCCGTTTCAAATATAGACGAGGCTATTGCTTTAAGAAACTACGAGATTAAAATACCTGTTCTTATTTTAGGTTACACCCCCGTAAACCGTGCGAAAGATTTGTATGAGTATAAAATTTCGCAATGCGTTTATTCATACGAATACGCTGAAATGCTCTCTATTGAAGCCGAAAAACAAAGCGCAATCGTAAAAATACATATTAAACTTGATACAGGAATGTCACGCTTGGGATTCGATTGCCGAAGCGAAAATCTTTGCGGTATAGAAGATGCCGTTTTATCAGCAAAACTTCCCCACCTTGATTTAGAAGGTGTTTTCACCCATTTTGCAGTCGCAGACCGAAACAAAACGCAAGAAGACGGCTTTACAGACGAACAGTACAACCATTTTACAAAAGCTGTGGAAAAATTACAAGAAGCAGGGCTCGAACCCATACTTTGTCATTGTTGTAATTCGGCAGGTTTTCTTTTAGACGACGATAAGCACCTTAACCTTTCACGTGTGGGTATTTCTCTTTACGGACTATCCCCCAGCAGTGATTTGGAACTCAATGATAATTTTATCCCTGTAATGACCGTAAAATCGGTTGTTTCGCTTGTTAAAAAAATACGCAAAGGCGATACCGTAAACTATGGCAGAACCTTTAAAGCCGAAAAAGATATGACGATAGCAACAATAACGGCAGGCTACGCTGACGGTTATCCCCGTATATTATCAAATAAAGCCTACGTACTTATAAACGGTCAAAAAGCCAATATTGTGGGTCGTGTTTGTATGGACCAGATGTGTGTAGACGTTACTGATATTCCCAATGTTAAAATGGGCGACGAGGTTATTTTGTTTGGCAAAGAATTATCGGTTGATACTTTGGCTGATATGGCTGATACCATAAATTACGAAATTATTTGCGGTATTTCTCCACGAGTACCCAGAATAATCAAGAACGGGTGATATTTATGAAAAAATATATTTTAAGCCTTGACGAAGGTACAACAAGCGCCCGCGCAATTTTATTTGATAAAGATGCAAACATTATATCCATAGCACAGCACGAGTTTACACAAATTTACCCCAAGCCCTCGTGGGTGGAACATAATCCGCAAGAAATTTATTCTGCGCAGTACACCGCACTTACAGAGTGCATTACCAAAGCCAATATAGACCCCAAAGATATCGCAGGCGTAGGTATTACCAACCAACGTGAAACCGTTATCGTATGGGATAAAAACACGGGTGAGCCCATTTACAACGCTATCGTATGGCAATGTCGCCGTACTGCCGATATTTGCGAAAATTTAAAGGCAGACGGTTTAGAAGAATATATAGAAAACACCACAGGTCTTAAAATTGATGCGTATTTCAGCGGTACTAAAATCAAATGGATTTTGGATAACGTAGAGGGAGCACGTCAAAAGGCTCAAAACGGAGACCTTATTTTCGGCACGATTGACACCTGGCTTATATGGAAACTGTCGGGCGGAAAAATACATATCACAGATTACACAAATGCTTCCCGTACGATGCTTTATGACATACATAATCTTTGTTGGGATAAAAAACTTTTAAAGATTTTGGATATACCCGAAAGCATGTTACCGCAGGTCAAAAGTTGCAGTGAAATTTACGGTGAAATCAACATTTTAGGTGAAAATATAGCCGTTGCAGGTATTGCGGGTGACCAACAAGCCGCCCTTTTCGGTCAACGTTGTTTTGAAAGCGGTGACAGTAAAAACACCTATGGCACAGGTTGCTTTTTGCTTATGAATACGGGAGAAACCGCTTACAAAAGCAAAAACGGTCTTTTAACCACCATCGCCGCATCTTTCGGCGGTAAAATCAACTATGCACTTGAAGGCAGCGTTTTTGTAGGCGGCGCAGTTATACAGTGGTTGCGTGACGAACTAAAACTTATTAAAAAATCTTCGGACAGTGAAAAATATGCCAAAACCGTACCCGATAATGCAGGTGTTTATATAGTCCCCGCCTTTGCAGGTCTTGGTGCACCTTATTGGGATATGTATGCCAAAGGTACTATTTGCGGACTCACACGAGGAAGTAATAAAAACCATATTGTAAGAGCTGCTTTGGAATCTATCGCATACCAGACTAACGACCTTTTATCCGCTCTTGAAGGTGACACAAATATGAAAATCACCTCGCTTTTAGCAGACGGTGGCGCGGCACAAAACGGCTTTTTAATGCAGTTCCAGTCCGATATTTCAAACACAAACGTTATTTGCCCCAATTCAAGTGAAGCCACCGCATTAGGCGCCGCATTTTTAGCAGGTCTTGCAGTAGGCGTTTGGAAAAATACAGACCAAATTGCAAATATAAATTTAGAGAAAACCACCTTCTCACCTAATATAAACCCCGAAAACCGTATAAAACTTCTGGGTGGTTGGAAAAAGGCGGTAAGCGCCGCAAAAGCCTTTACTAAGGAGTGATTTTTTTGGAATTTGAAATCCGCACACTTCCCCTTACCAGCACCGACAACATTCATACGTTAGAAGGTAAAATTTACATACCAAAGGGTGAAATTAAAGGACTTTTCCACCTTGTACACGGTATGACTGAGTATATTGACCGTTACGACCATTTGTTCACCTTTTTAGCACAAAACGGATACGTTGCCTTTGGCTTTGATAATTTAGGTCACGGCAAATCGGTACGTGACGAGAGTGAACTTGGATTTATCGCTCATAAAAACGGTTGGAAATATTTGGTGCACGACTGTATCGCTTACAGCAAAGCAGTTAAAGAAATGTTTCCGCAAAAACCTTTTGTACTTATGGGTCACTCTATGGGTTCGTTTATCACCCGTCTTGCAGTAGAATATGCTTCCGAAATTTACGATAAGTTTATAATATGCGGCACGTCAGGCCCTAACCCATTAGCAAAATTCGGGCTTATTTACGCTCAATTAGCCAAATTTATACAGGGTGAAAAACACGTTTCAAATATAGTATATAATCTGGCTTTCGGCAGTTATAATAAGCGTTTTGGCGGGGACACCAATTACGAATGGCTCACAACTGACCACCAGATAATCAACAAATATTCCGCCGACAAATACTGCACTTTCAAATTCTCAGTATCCGCTATGATAGATTTGATGAAATTAGTATCAGGCAGTAACCGAAAAGATTGGTATAAATCAGTGAATTCCGCTTTGCCTATGTTTATTATTTCAGGTGAAGACGACCCTGTCGGCAACTACGGCAAAGGTGTTACTACTGTATATAACAAGCTTAAAAGTCAAAACAAAAACGTTTCTATGAAACTATATAAAAACTGCCGTCATGAAATTCATAACGACAGTTGTAAAGATGAAATGTTTAATGATATTTTATCTTTTTTATATTAAAACAGTTCGGTTGAAAGGTAGCGACTGGCGGTATCCGGCAATATTACCACGATATTTTTGCCCTTATTTTCAGGCTCTTTTGCCAAATTACAAGCCGCCGATAATGCCGCTCCCGACGATATACCAACACCGAGTCCTTCTCTTTTACAAATAAGCCTTGCGTACTTGAACGCATCATCATCACTAACAGTAATAATTTGGTCGTAGACGTCCTGCCACAAGTTTTCGGGTACAAAATTTGCACCTATACCTTGAATTTTATGCGTTCCGCTTACACCTTTTGTTAAAACGGGACTGCTTTGGGGCTCTACGGCTATAACTTTTATACCGGGATTTTGTTCTTTTAAATATTTACCCGTACCGCTGAGCGTTCCTCCCGTACCTACTCCGCAAACAAGGATATCCACCTTGCCATCAAGGTCACGGTAGATTTCAGGACCGGTTGTTTCATAATGAGCTTTTGGGTTTGAGGGGTTATAAAACTGCCCTGCGATAACGCTGCCCTCTGTATCTTTTTGCAACTGTTCTGCCTTTTCGATAGCGCTGCTCATACCCTTTGCACCATCAGTCAGTACTACCTTAGCACCAAACGAAGCAATAAGTTTCCTTCGTTCTATCGACATTGTATCAGGCATAACTATAACAGCATTATAACCACGTGCGGTACATACCGCCGCAAGACCTATACCGGTATTACCGGACGTAGGCTCGATTACAGTAGCGCCTTTCTTTAAAATACCTTTTTTCTCAAAATCGAGTATCATAGAAAGCGCAACACGGTCTTTTATACTGCCGGCAGGGTTAAAATATTCAAGTTTTGCGAAAACATCTGCGTAAAAACCACAACTTTTTTTCATATTGCAAAGCTCCATAAGAGGAGTATTTCCCACAAGTTCTGTGAATGATTTATAAATCTTAGCCATAAAACCACCTCAAATATTATTTTAACATTCATTTTTGTTTTGTCAATGATAAAAGGAGATAAAAATGTACGACGAACTGACAAAAGTTGATATTAAGAAATTAAAAGACGAACTGGAATACCGCATAGGTACGGTAAGACCAAAAATTTTGGAAGAAGTAAAATTCACCCGAAGTTTTGGCGATTTATCCGAAAATGCCGAATATCATGCCGCAAAACGTGAACGCGGCAAAAACGAAAGCCGTATACGTTATATCCGCAATATGCTCAAAACCGCCATTGTAATAGATAGCGAAAGTGCTCAAAACGAGGTAGGTCTTTTTGATACCGTTACCTACTACGTTGAAGAAGACAACTGCGAAGAACAAGTACGAATAGTTACAACACTTCGCCAAAATTCTATAGAAGGCCTTATCAGTAAAGAATCACCTTTAGGTAAAGTTCTTATGGGCAAATCCGTAAGCGACCGACTTTTAGTAAAAGTAAGTGACGATTACAGTTACTATATCGTTATCAAAAACATCCAAAAAGGCGACGATGACGCAAGCCTTGAAATCCGTAAGTTTTAACTAAACCATTCTCTGATTTTTTCATAAATTTCTACCGTTTTGAATTTCATAATATATTGCTCACTATTTTCAGCAATCTCAGCCGATTTTTCATCAGTACTGTCACGCAAATCTCCGCTCGTCGCCGCAGGGATACACACGCTCGGGAATATTACGCACCACCAGTTTTTCCCCTCTGCTTTGCCGAGTTCTATTATTAAAGAACGGTAATTACCTGCCGGTAAAGTAAAGGTTTCATATTCTCTTGTTTCAAAAAAACAGTCCCCTATTGTCACCTTTGCGTTGTAATCAAAACCGTTTTCCTTTATTACACGGTTGGCAATTCGAGTGAAATCTTCTATATGTCCGTTTGCCTGTTCTTCGGCTTTTTCAAGGTCAGAAACGCCTAAAAACAAATCCCCCGTTTCGTTTAATATCGCATCTCGGATTTTGAGTTTCAGCGTCTGGTCTTCGGTACTATCCGAATTGGCTATAATATGTAGCCTTAATATGTTCTCACGCAAATCATCGCACAACACACTAAACTGTGTCATAGATAAAAGCATGGTGCATATAATACCGAAAATCAGAGATAATTTAATCCTTTTGTTCATAAAAACACTCCTGTCAAAAAATTCTTACATTTAAAATCTTGACAGGAGTTTATTTTTTTATTCAAATTCTATTGCTTTTTGTTTGAAAGCTGCCAAAAAACAATTTATTTGTTTGTTTTTAAGATGTTCACAAGCCTTGTTTGCCACTTCCAATTCGGAAAACAACGCAAACCAAGTAGGACCGCTACCCGAAAGCGATACCATAATCGGTTCACATTCCATCAAAGCGGATTTCACAAAACTTTGTTCCCACACAGTATCAAACGTATTGGAAGCGCTTTGCGAAAGAGATTTTAAATCACCGTTTTCCACCGATTTTATTACCTTTTGGGTATCACAAAGATTGTACGGCTTACTGTCTATTATACGGTACATTTCACCCGTGGACTGCTTTTGCTCGGCAATAGCCAATACAACATATCCGTCATTCAGCGGTTTTAAATCGGTCAAAATTTCACCAATACCTTCTGCACGACGGCAACCACCGTTTATAAAGAAAGGCACGTCCGCACCAAGTTTTAATGCAGTTTTTCTCAACTGCTCGTCAGTAATATCGGCATTATAAAAGTTGCGTAACGCCACAAGAACTGCCGCCGCATCCGCACTGCCGCCACCAAGACCGGCGGGAGCAGGTATATGCTTTTTTATAGATATTTTTGCTCCGCCCGAAATACCGTAATCGCAAAAAAAAGTTTCGGCCGCGCGATAAGCAATATTGTCTTCTTGTTTTATTACGTATTTATCGCACTCTACGGTAATATTTTCCGACTTTTCTATTTCCAATTCATCAAATAGGGATACCGAATGCATCACTGTATCAATTAGGTGATATCCGTCTTCCCTCTTACCGCAAATATTAAGCGATAAATTGATTTTTGCGTTTGCTTTAATCTTCATAATATTGCCTTATCAGTTATTTACTTTATAGTGATAACCGTAGGTTTCCTCGGTTAAAACTTTAAACTTATAACCTTGTTTTTTAAGACCTTCGATAATAGAGGGCAATGCCTTAACAGTAGTTCCTTTTGCGGCAGTATCATGCATAAGTACGCAAATGGAATTTTTATTCTTAGCCTGTTTTAAAACGTTTTTAGTAATGCGTGAAGCCGGAACGTTATTGCCCGAAGCATCGCCTGAGTCTACGTTCCAGTCAAAATAAGCGTAGCCTTTTATTTGCACCTGAGTTGTAAGGTCGGTCATAATGCCTTTTTTGTATTTTTTGCTCACCGTGTTGTTACTTCCGCCGGGGAAACGTAAAAGCATTGTTTTTTCCCCGATTTTTGCTTCAATCTTTGCAGACAACTTATTTATATCATTGAAGAAGTTGGTACGGCTTTTATAAATCTTAGAGTAATCGTGTGTATTGGAATGAAGACCAATAGCGTGACCCGCCGCTTTAATTTTAGGTAAATATTCAAGTTTGGAATTTGTGCCGATTACAAAGAAAGTAGCTTTTGCATCATACTCATCCAAAATTTTAAGTATTTTGAGCGTATTGTCAGAAGGACCGTCATCAAAGGTTAAATAGCAAGTTTTAGTCGGTTCGGGATATTTAGACTGAGGTGAATTTTGCTGTGCTGTTTTTTTCTCCACCTCAGCCTTTTTCTTCGCACTAAGTTTTTCTATTTCTTTTTTATAGTTTTTGTTTTCGTTTTCAAGCCTTTCATTTTCCTTTTCGGCTTGTGTTAATTTTTTAGATAAACTATCCTTTTCGGCTTTTTCTTTTTCAAGTTCCTGCTCGGTTTTATCTAAAAACTCACTGGTTGTTTTAAGTTGTTCTTTTCCCTTTGCAATTTCTTCGTTTTTATTATCAATTTTAACGAATGCAAATACCGAAACGCCTATCGAAATCACAAGCAAAATAACAACCGCAAAAAACAAATAACTTCTTACATAGCGCTTGATTTTCATATCCTCACCGCCTTTCATAACAAATTAATTTATTATAAATTATATCATATAAAACAATATTTTTTTAGTTACAAATTATTACAAAATTTTTATGTTAAATACCTGCATTTATATGCAACTTTTCAATTATACTAATAAAAAAGTTGAATTTTTCCGACCTTGGTGTTATAATAATTAAAGTTGGTTTGAATTTTTATAAACCTTCTGACATCATATTATAGAAAATGCTATCCGGAGGAACATTATGAATAATAAAATTCTCATTTCGAGTGACAGCACTTGTGACCTTAGTACCGAACTTTTAGAACGTTATAACATTAAAACCGTACCGCTTGGCGTAAATCTTGGTAATGAAACCTTTTTCGACGGTTTAAACATCACACCTGATGAAATTTATGCTCACCACGAAAAAACAGGTGAGCTTCCCAAAACCACCGCCGCTAACGTGGGTGATTTAATTGATTATTTTAAACCCCTTTCAGAAGAAAATAAAGCAGTTATTCACCTTTCGCTCAGTTCGGATTTTTCTTCAACCTACAACAACTCTTGCCTTGCCGCAAGCGAGTATAACAACGTTTTCGTTGTAGATTCACGTAACCTTTCAACAGGTAACGGTCTTTTAGTTATCGCCGCCGCAGAAATGGCAGAGGGCGGTATGGAAGCCGAAGCAATCGTCGAAAAGTTAAACGAAATGGCACCCTGTATTGATGCTTCCTTTGTTATTAACGACCTTGAATATCTCCACAAAGGCGGTCGTTGTTCCGCACTTGCAATGCTTGGTGCAAACTTACTCAAATTAAAGCCCTGTATTGAAGTTAAAAACGGCAAAATGGGTGTCGGTAAAAAATACCGCGGCAAATACGGTCCTGTTTTGGAAGAATACGTAAAAGAACGCCTTGCAGATATTGATAATATCGACCTTACACGTGTATTTGTAACCCACGCCGGTGTTGACAGTGAAATTGTTAATTCCGTAATCGCTAAAATTAAGGAAATATCACCTTTTAAAGAAGTGTTCTTAACCCGTGCAGGTTGTACCGTTTCTTCACATTGCGGTGCAGATACTTTGGGTATACTTTTCGTTCGTAAGTCACCTTTGGCATAATATAGCATAGTATGTTTTAGGGGTTCAAAAAGGATATATCCTCTAAAACGGCGGTAAAATTATTTTATCTTTAAAATAACCGTTTCCCCTTTTATAATATAGAGAAACCGTCCAATCGGACGGTTTCTTTTGTCGAGTGCCTCGACACGCAATCACGCTGCTACATTTTATAAAATCACAACCACTTACCACGACATTATGGTAAGTGGTAAATTATTGTTTATCGGTGAGTTGAGTATATCGTCAGGAAGCCTTCTTCCGAGAGGAAGGTGGCACGAGCAAAGCGAGTGACAGAAGGAGTGCAACGAAACCTTAATATTTATAAAAACCTTTTATTATGCGGCTTTTTTATAGTTTTGTACACTCCCTCACCCCACTTCGTCGGGAGCTCCCTCCCGGAGGGAGCCTTTGATTTGTGCGTTTCAATCAGCTCGATAAACTATAATTTCAACCCCTATACAAAAAGGGAGGCGTCCGCCTCCCTTTAATTACAATTTACTATTTATTTGTTCTTGCAAAAGCAATACCTTTTTAACATCTGCAGACGGGATGCTCGCAAATGGAAATTCTTTACCCATACTGTCATACTTAGTCTGACAAATTTTTTTAAAAGGTAATAACTCCACTTTATCTATTTTCTTACCATTTATAAGTTTGTATAAAGCCTCTAAATCGTCTTGCGTATCGTTAATGATAGGCACTATAACCTGACGGATACGTGTAGGAATACCCTGTGAATTCAAATACTCTAAAAACTTAAGCGGTGTTTCAATACTGCAACCCACATATTTTTGATACTTTTCTTCATCGCAGTACTTAATATCAAGCATACAATAATCAGTAAATGAAAGCAGCTCTTTAACTTTGTCATTAAATATGCATCCGCTCGTATCAAGACAGGTGTTTATCCCTTTTTCTTTTGCTTTTTTAAAAATTTGTATAGCAAAATCGGTCTGCACAAGGGGTTCGCCACCCGAAAGGGTTATGCCGCCTTTTTTTCCGAAATATTCACGGCATTTAACCGCTCTCTCAATAATTTCCTGGGCAGTATATTCTTCCCCACCGTCTATTGCGTGAGTTTCGGGATTGTGACAACAAGCACACCTGAGCGGACAACCTTGCAAAAATACTACGTATCGTATACCGGGTCCGTCAAGCGTACCGAGCGACTGAAACGAACTGACTTTTCCCATTACATAACCTCGTGGAAAGTACGGCTGATAACTTCTTTTTGCTGTTCACGGGACAACTTATGGAAATTAACCGCATAACCTGAAACACGGATAGTAAGGTTAGGATATGCTTCGGGGTTGTTATATGCTTCTACCAAAGTTTCACGGTTAAGCACGTTAATATTGATATGATGTGCTTTCTTTGCAAAATATCCGTCAAGAATAGCAACCAAGTTATTAACCTGTTCACCCTTTTCTTTACCCAAAGTTTGCGGTGTAATTGAAAATGTATTAGAAATACCGTCACGGCAATCATCATAACTGATTTTAGCAACCGAATTAAGAGATGCCAATGCGCCGTTCTTTTCACGGTTGTGCATTGGATTAGCACCGGGAGCAAAAGCGGCACCTGCGGCTCTGCCATCAGGAGTAGCACCTGTATTTTTACCGTACATAACGTTTGATGTAATGGTAAGCACAGAAAGGGTGTGAATAGCATTTCTGTAAGTAGGTGTCTTGCGAAGTTCGGTGATTGTCTTGTGTGTGAGTTCCTGTGCGATAGTGTCAACACGGTCGTCATCGTTACCAAACGTTGGGAATTCACCCTCTGTTTCAAAATCAACAATAAAGCCCTTACTGTCTCTTACAGGCTTAACCTTTGCGTACTTGATAGCACTCAAAGAGTCGGTTATAACCGAAAGACCTGCCACACCAAACGCCATAAGACGTTCTACTTTGGTATCGTGTAAAGCCATTTGTGACTTTTCATAAGCATACTTATCATGAGTGCGGTGGATAATGTTCATAGTATTAACGTAAAGTTTTGCAAGCCAAGCCAAATACTCGTCCACACGTTCCATTACCTTATCGTAATCGAGAATTTCGTCATTCATTACGTCCTTTTGCGGTCCGATACGAATATCGCTTGTAGTATCATAACCGCCGTTAAGGGCTATTAGCAAGAGTTTAGGCAAATTACAACGGGCGCCGAAGAACTGCATTTGTTTACCCACACGCATAGCCGAAACGCAACAAGCAATTGCATAATCGTCACCGTAAATCGGACGCATAAGGTCGTCATTCTCGTACTGAATAGAATCGGTATCAACCGAAACCTTTGCACAGAACTTTTTAAAGCCGCGGGGTAATGCATTTGACCAAAGTACAGTCAAATTAGGTTCGGGTGAAGAACCCAAAGTATAAAGGGTATTAAGAATACGGAAACTCGACTTTGTAACCAAAGTTCTGCCGTCTTCACCCATACCGCCTACCGCTTCGGTAATCCACATCGGGTCACCGCCGAAAAGTTCGTTATACTCAGGTGTACGAAGATGACGTGCCATACGAAGTTTCATAACAAAATCGTCTATGATTTCCTGTGCGCCCTCTTCGGTTAAAATACCGTTCTTGATATCACGTTCAATATAAATATCAAAGAAAGTGCTGACTCTGCCCATACTCATTGCCGCACCGTTTTGTTCTTTAATGGCAGCAAGATAAGCAAAATAGGTCCATTGTACTGATTCACGTGTATCTTTTGCAGGTTTGCTGATATTAAAACCGTACATTTCCGCCATATCTTTCATATAACCCAAGAAAGATATTTGTTGATGCAACTCTTCTGCAAGAGTGATTTCTTCCTCGCCGAAATTACCGTTAGCCAAATTATCTTTATCTTTAATCTTTTCTTCTAAAAGACGGTCAATACCGTAAAGCGCTACACGGCGGTAGTCACCTATAATACGTCCGCGACCGTAAGCATCGGGAAGGCCTGTTATAACGTGACAATGACGGGCCTGACGCATTTCCTTGGAATAACAACGGAACACACCCTCGTTATGTGTGGTACGGTATTGGAATTCGTTTTCAATCTTTTCACTCAATTTATAACCGTATGCAGTACAAGCCTGACGTGCCATACGTATACCGCCAAACGGATTTATACCACGCTTTAACGGACGATTGGTCTGCAAACCTACTATTATTTCATTTTCTTTGTCCAAATATCCCGGTTCAAAAGAAGTGAGTGAGGAAACTGTAGCGGTATCTATATCCAAAACACCGCCAAACTGACGCTCTACCATAAATAAAGCGTTTAGTTTCTCCATAAGTTCCTTTGTTCTTGGTGTTGCATCAGCCAAAAAAGTATCGTCACCCTTGTATTCAGTATAGTTTTGCTGAATAAAGTCGCGTACGTTTATTTCATCCTGCCATACGCCTTCCTTGAAACCGTTCCAATTTTCACTTCTCATAGTGTTCTCCTTGTATTTTAAACTGCTCGATTTTTGGGTTGAAAAAGGCAACCCAGTTTACTACTGAATTGCCCAGACGGTCGGCACTTAATCGACATACTCCCCTATGGTTACCCATATATACCGTCAGTTATATGTCGCTGTACAAGATATTGTATACCATATTTTGCGTTTTGTCAATATATAGTTTGTAAAATATTATTTTTTTGGCTTTTCACCACATATATGATACACTAAAATGCCTTATAAGTCAATAAAATGGTGTTGATTTTTGCACTTTTGTATGATACAATTACAAAAGTGAATTTATTGGAGGCTTTTTTATGAAAACTGTTGTATCTGTTATAGGAAAAGATGCTGTTGGTATCATAGCAGACGTTAGTGCTATATGCATCGAATGTAACGCAAACATTGTCGATATTACCCAATCGGTATTACAAGATATGTTTGTAATGGTAATGCTTACCGAAATCAAAGACTTAAATTGCTCTTTTACCGATTATTCCGACAAAATGAAAAAGTTAGGTGAAAACCGCGGTCTTGACATACGTGTAATGCACGAAGACGTTTTTAACTCTATGCATAGAATTTGAGGTACAGATAATGATTAACCTTAACGATATAATGGAAACCATAAATATGATTTCCGAAGAAAATTTAGATATAAGAACCATCACTATGGGTATCTCTCTTTTAGACTGCTGCGACAGTGACCCCGAAAAAGCGTGTGAAAAAATCTATAATAAAATCACATGTCTTGCAGGTAATCTTGTAAAAGTCGGTGAAGATATAGAGCGTGAATTTGGCATACCGATTATAAACAAGCGCATTTCAGTAACACCTATTTCTATGATAATAGCATCATCGGGCGGCGACCCTGTAATGTATGCTAAAACCCTGCAACGAGCCGCAGATGCCACCGGTGTAAACTTTATAGGCGGTTTTTCGGCGCTCGTTCACAAAGGTTTTTCAGCAGGTGATGAAGCGCTTATACGCTCTATTCCAAGAGCGCTCAGTGAGACCACAAACATATGCTCGTCGGTAAATATCGGCTCAACAAAATCGGGCATCAATATGGATGCCGTAAAACTTATGGGTGAAATTATAAAAGAAACTGCCGAAATTACAAAATACCGTGAATGTATCGGTTGCGCTAAACTTGTAGTATTTTGTAATGCAGTTGAAGATAATCCCTTTATGGCGGGTGCTTTCCACGGTGTAGGTGAACCTGACAGTGTTATCCACGTTGGCGTTTCAGGTCCGGGTGTTGTTCAGGCAGCACTCAAAAAGTGTCCTAACGGTGATTTGGGCGAACTTGCCGAAATTATCAAACGCACTGCATTCAAAATCACCCGTATGGGTCAACTGGTAGGTAGTGAAGCATCAAAGCGCTTGGGTGTACCTTTCGGTATTGTCGACTTATCATTGGCTCCTACTCCTGCCGTTGGTGATTCGGTTGCTCATATTCTTGAAGAAATGGGTCTTGAAACTTGTGGTACACATGGCACCACCGCCGCACTTGCAATGCTCAATGATGCAGTTAAAAAGGGTGGTGTAATGGCCTCTTCTTACGTCGGCGGTCTTTCGGGTGCGTTTATACCCGTTACAGAAGATGCAGGTATGATAGATGCCGCACGTTCGGGTGACTTGTCACTTGAAAAGTTAGAAGCAATGACCGCCGTTTGCTCGGTTGGTCTTGATATGATAGCAATCCCCGGTGAAACCCCTGCCGAAGTTATTTCGGCAATAATCGCCGACGAAGCCGCGATTGGTATGGTAAACTCTAAAACTACCGCTGTACGTGTTATTCCTGCCATCGGCAAGAAGAAAGGTGAAGAACTCGACTTCGGCGGACTTTTAGGTTCAGGTCCTATTATGAAGGTGAACTTAAATAAAAGTCCTAAAAAATTCATCGACCGTGCAGGTCGTATCCCGGCTCCCTTGCAAAGCCTTAAAAACTAATATGGCATTACCTTCAGATTGATCAGCGGTTTAAATAGCCATTCAAGTTCATTTTACAATCAAAACCCCTTAAGGAGCACCGAAAGGTTTGCCGACCGCATTACTTTTTCGGGCTACTCCTCAAGGGGTTAATTTTATGCTTTCTTGTTCTGGCTGCCCGTAAACGGGTCAATATATTTTTTTATACTTGTTTGGTCTGCTTTTTGGTCTTTGTCTAGCTGATATTTTATGTATTACTGCACTTGCTGTTTATTTTTCCCACCGTATCTACATAATATCCTATATACCAAAAATGCCTATTTCCATATTTCCACTTCAAATTTGCATGTTTATCGAAAATCATTAAACTACTTTTTTCTTTGGGATATTCCATTATTTGCGATACAATATGCTCCTGTAAAACAAAAACATAAACATACAGACAAAATAAATGCAGTAATTTTTTTCATTTGTTTTCCCAAAATTAAGTTTCCAAAATCAAAACTTAATCAACCGTTCTTTTAGGAACGTTTAATACTTCGTTTTGGAGATAATATTTAACGTCGCCGTTCTTCATTTCCACTGCCTTGGGTGATTCGGACGGATAACCGAGTGCTACAACACAAGAAATTTCCAAACCATCCGGGATATTTAACGTTTCTTTAAGTTTCGGTCTGTCAACCGAGCCTAACCAACAAGAACCTATACCTTGCAACATAGCAGAAAGAATGATATTCTCCACCGCCGCACCTACGTCCATATCATAATTAGCTTGACTTATATTACTGTCAATACAAACCACAATATAACCCGTTGGGCGCTCATTTTCTTTGGGGGTATACTCCCCTTTCAAATAACCTGCCCACTTTAAAGTTTCAAAAACTTTGTCAGTCATATCACGATTTATAACGGTTACATATTTAAGCGGTTGCAAATTAGCGGCGCTTGGCGCCATTCTTGCCACATCCACATAACCTTTAAGCTTCTTTGAATCAAGCGGTTTCTGACTAAACTTTCTTATGGTACGTCTTTGTGTTATAGCATCGATAACCTTCATAAATTTACCTCTTATATAAAATTTCTTTTATATTAAAGATTATAATACTTATCAAATTCAGCAGGATGCGGAATAGCAGCCAACTGACGACATTCTTCACGTTTTGTCTTTATAAAGTTTTTAATAAGTTCTTCGGGGAATACGCCGTTTTCAGTAAGATAATCATGGTCTGCTTCCAAAGCATCAAGTGCCTCATCAAGAGTAGTGGGCAAACCTTGGAGTTTTGCCTTTTCTTCTTCGGGAAGATGGAACAAGTTCATATCGTACGGACCCCAACCGTTTTCGTGCGGGTCAATCTTATTTTTGATACCGTCAAGACCTGCCATCAAAATAGCGGCATAGCAGAAATAGGGGTTGCAAGTTGCATCGGGATTGCGAAGTTCGAAACGGCGTTTGTCAGGTGACTTTGCGTATGCCGGAATACGAATAACTGCACTACGGTTAGATGTAGCATAACCGACAGTTACAGGCGCTTCAAAACCGGGAACCAAACGCTTAAATGAGTTTGTGCTGGGGTTAGTAAGTGCACAAAGTGAATGAACGTGCTTTAAAAGACCGCCCATAAACCAATGTGCTTCTTTGCTAAGACCTGCATAGCCCTCGTCATCTGCAAATACGGGTTTACCGTCTTTTGTAAGTAACATATGAACGTGCATACCGCTGCCTGCCTCACCGTAAATAGGCTTAGGCATAAAGGTAGCCGATTTGCCATATTCCAAAGCGGTGTTATGAATTATATATTTAATCATCATTGTAGCATCTGCCATGTGAACCACTTCACCAAGTTGAGGCTCAATTTCAAACTGACCTGATGCCGCAACCTCAGGGTGATGATAATTGATTTCAATGCCCATATCACGCATATGCATACACATTTCACTACGGCATTCATAAGAAATATCAAACGGCTTTGCAATATGATAATTCTTCTGTTTGGGTACAACTACACCAAGACCTTCGCTATCACTATTCCAATAAGACTGCTTAGCATCCACAGTAGCGCCGATATGTTTACCTTCTACTTGCCAAGTTACGTCATCAAAAAGATAAAACTCAAATTCAGGCAAAATCTTCATTTCGTCAGCAACGCCGCTTTGCTTCATATATTCAACAGCAGCCTTTATGATATTGCGGGGGTACTGCGCCAACGGACGATTATTGGGTTTATCAATAATCATAGCATTACCTGTCATAGACAAAGTAGGAATAGCACAGAACGGGTCGATAACAGCGGTGTCAGGGTCAGGTATAAATACCATATCACTTTTTTCAACCACAGCATAACCGTAGTTAGAAGCATCAAAACCGATACCGATTGTCATCGTATCTTCCGAAAAGTTTTGTGCGGGGATTGTAACGTGGCGGTACTGACCGTTAATGTCGACCATTTTAAAGTCAACCATTTCGATACCGTTTTCTTCAATCATCTTTAATACGTCTTTTACAGTTAAACTCATAACACACCTCTTAAAAAATTTTTATTTAAAGTGCACTTTTGCACCGTTTTACACATTAAAACTCCGGTTTAAAAGCAGGCATCAGTTCCAATTTAAAAAGATTAGCCTTGTGTTTTCTATCAATAATTTCTTTCTTTTCCCTGTCTTCGATTTCACCCGTGCGGATGTACACGTCCAATTCAGCATAAGTGAAACCTAAATTTTCCTCATCACTCTTACCACAAAGTCCGTCTATCGGAGTTTTATCAACAAGTTCTTTGGGAAGACCCAAAACGTAGCCTATTTGCTTAACTTCTGTAACCGTAAGGTTTGACATCGGTGAAAAATCACCCACGCTGTCACCGTAACGGGTGGAATATCCAACCCAGTCTTCCGAAAGATTGCAGGTATTACACACCCTGCCGTTCATACTTTGAGATACTGCATAAAGGGTAGACATTCTGATACGTGGCGGAATGTTTTGTCTGGTTTGCGCAGTAATTTCAATATCTTTTGGCAAATTATTCAAAATACCGTCAACCGCTTCCTTGACGTTAACTTCAAAATGTTTAATACCAAGATGGTTTACAAGCATATGCGCCATATCAATATCGTGTTGTTCACCCTGAGGCATAAGCACACCGATTACACGGTCTTTACCCAAAGCCTCCACGCAAAGCGCCGCCGCTACCGAACTATCCTTACCGCCCGATATACCGACAACCGCATTAGATCCTTTGCCGTTTTTTTCAAAAAAATCACGTATCCATTCAACACATTGGTTTTTGACTTTTATTGCATCAAACATAATAAACTCCTTAATAACCTATATAAACACCGAAAAGCAATACCAATACAGACACTAAAAACACCGATAATTGCAATTTCCAGGTCCATTTAACCCATTTAAAATACGAAACATCTGCCATAGAAAGTCCTATGAGCAAAACAGGATTTGTAGGCATAATAACGTCGGTAAAACCGTCCGCCATACAGTAGGTCAGAATAACCAACGTAGGTGATACACCCAAAGACTGCGCTATCGGAACTATTATAGGCATAATAAGTATGATTTTAGCCGAAGCCGAGCCTATAAATATCTGTAAAAACAGTATTAACGCATAAATTAAAAGTATAGTAATAAACGGACTTTTACCATCAAGCAAATTGATTGCAAAATTCATTATGGTATCCATTATACCGCTTTCGGTCATAACAAGTGTAATAGACAAAGCGAGTGCTATCATCAAAACTGCAGGAAACATAGCAACCGCGCCTTGTATAATATATTTTACAACCGCACGGAAATTATTACTTGCCATAATACCGCAGATTACACCCGTAATCAAGAAACTTGCCGCAAGTATAGGTATTGCCAATCCCGAAATAGCCCTGATTGACGCTATAAGCACAAGCACTATAAGTTGAATAGCAAAAAATACCGAATAAGTTTTAAATATTTTTTGCGCCTTGCCGCCATATATATTTTCGGAATTTTCCAATTTATTCTTTTTTTCTTTATCTATTTCATAAGTAGGCGATGCTTCCGGTTTACATTTTATCTTCTTCATATAAAGATAAAGAAATCCGAAAACCATAGCGTAAACTATTACAAAGAATACAACTCTAAGCCAAGTACCCGAAACAATCGAAACATTTGCATATTCCGAAGCGAGACCTACCGAAAACGGATTGGTAATAGCCGCCGAAAAGCCAAAACAAGCCGCAAGCATACAACAACCCAGACCCATCATAGTATCCTGATTTAAAGAAAGCATAAATACTATAACAATAGGCAGTAATGTCACCAATTCTTCAAACATACCGAACATACTGCCGAAAAGCATAAACACAAGCGACAGAGCACCGATTATCCAACCGATTTTACCGCTTAGTTTATTCATAATACGGGCAATAAAAATCTTGATACCGCCCGTTTTTTCGAGTAAGTTAAATACACCGCTCATAACAAGCAAGAAAACGCTTATCATTATTATAGTAACACTGTCAGGTCCCGCAAAAACACGAAACGGTGCTGTTACTACACGCCAGATTTCTATGCCTTCTACCTCTTGCTGAACGTATGTATCTTTTATAATGTTTCCGGCTTCATTACGCTGGAACTCACCTTGCGGAATGAAGTATGAAAGCGCACCGCTGAAAATCAGTAACACAAGTAAAACCGCAACTACCGTTACAAAAGACTTTGCGCTTATATTTGAAAATGCTTTTTCCTTTTTATTTCCGACAGCCTTAGCACTCATAATAATCTCCCCCGAGTTATTTTATAAGTATTTTTTCCTTTTTGGTTGCCATATCATTAAAAATCATTGAAGTTATATACCATTCTACCGCCGAACGTTTTTCTGTCGGCACAAAATAAAGTATTTCACTTCCGTTATATATTTCAAAATTTTCACCTGCACCAAAGAGCAATCTATAAACACGTTCAATAGAAAATTCTATCTCAAATTTTTCTCCGTCACGTGTGCCGCTGTATTTAAGACCCTCTCGTGTCAAGGTGCATACACCACGCCCTGCGCTTCTTGTGAGTGATTTACCGTCAAGCGACGGCAATCTCAATTCCACGTCAGATTGTAATTTATAATCATTATCGTTTTCAATCTTTTCTTTTATAAACTCTTTTTGCCAGTCATACCACAAAGCAAAGTTTTTAAAACAAAAATCGTTATCGAAAGAATACCTGGCATCCAACTCGGTCAATTTACCGCAATTCTCGCAAAAAATTTCACGTCTCTTTGCGGTAATAGTGTATTTTTGCTTACACACAGGACAAACCGCCAGTATGTTTTCCAGCCCCTCGGCTAAATTTTTGGAACGGTATCTTAATTCAGGTTTTGTTTCAAGCCAACTAAATTCGTCATAATAAAGTCTTTGCTCAACACCCTGCTTTATTTCCTGCACCGAAAGTTTTTCTATATCTTCCGCAGTAAACAAAATATCCATTTCTGCCTCTACAAAAGCGCCTTTTCGAAGCCCCTTGCCCCATTTAGGATTAGCAAGATAGTCACCGTTCATTTTTATAGTGTAAACCGGAACTTTACTTTTTTTAAGAAAAGAATAGGTTGTTTCCTGAATATCTTCAAACCTGCCAACCGTAGAAAGACGGGCTTCGGGCATCATTGCAAGTACCCAACCGTTTTTAAGCACCTTTATACAATTCTTTGTGCTTTCCAGGTCGGTAGCAAACATACTTTTTGGAAATGCTCCCAAATTTCCTATAAGCCAACTCAATACTCTGTGATAAAAATAAAGCCGTGCGCCTACAAAGTTAGGACCGATTTTACGAAGCAATCTACCTGCAAAATAAAAATCTATAAACGAACCGTGATTACAAAGAACTATCGACGGTTTTTCAATCTCGCCGTCGATTTTATTGGTAATCTTAACCTTTAATCCGCAAAATGCATAATAAATTCTTATAGGAAAGAACACTACGTTGAGTAACGCCTTATTACATTTTTTGACCATAAAGTTTTCTCCCAAATAAAACTATTCACTTTATTATACTATAATGTGACGATTTTTTCAAGGATATTATATAAAACTTAAAAAGAGAGAAAACTCTTTAGATTTTCTCTCTTTAATAAAATTACTATCCCAATTATTTTAATTAAATCCGTAAATTTCTAAGCCAACTGTTCCTGCAAATCACCCAACGTTTCAACGATTGATTCGGGGAAATCAGGGTCAAATTCATCACGAAGCACCGACAAAGAAGATGCTCTTTTTATTTCGTTAATAAGAGTAGAAATGTTTTGTTTAGTATTTTCACCCTTTGCAAAATCCCTGGCATCTTCCAAAACCTTAATGGCATTTTCTTTGCGACGTGATTCGGGTGCTTCTACACCAAAAGCTATAACCGCTCCCTCCATCCAGGAGAAAAAGCAAATATGCGGTCTTACGTCTGCACCTGCATTTAAAAATGTAAAAAGGCCATTCAAAATGCGGTCAAGACCAGCAACCGCAGGTGCATAGTTTCCCTGCTCCAATAAATCGATTACCGTTTCATTAGTATCGCGCAAAACCGACATACAAAAATCGGGTTCTTGTCTTACAAAACGTTCGTTCCAATCGTTAGTGTCGTATCTGTCCATAAAAAAAGCCTTCTTTCTATATTTTATAAATATATTATAACATAAACTAACCGCCAAGTAAATGTGTTATTAGCCATTTTAGTTTATCTTTTAGCCGTGGCATATATAATAATACACCTTGCAATAGCAAGGTGTATTATTTCTTGTTATTTAATTTTCTTCGCTTTCGTCTTTTCGAAGAATAATAGTGCTGCCTATAAGAACTGTACCGCTCACAAACGCAAGTGCCAATAACATCCAGAAATTAGTACTGTCGCCGGTAGTAGGACTTATAACGGGTTTTTCAGGTATCGGTACAGTATAAGTATTATTAAATACTATTTCTTCTACTGTATCCTCACCGTCAAGATAGGTATATTCCACGTCTAACGTGCCATCAAGATTATCGGTAACAACCGCTTTAACAGTATAAACCGTATCATCATAGGTTACATATTCTGCATCACCTTTTGTTTCAACAACAGTATATATATACTCTCCTGCTTTTGAAACATCTATGGCTGCAAAAGTAAACGTTCCATCTTCTTCGTTATAAACAGTTTCTATCTTATTGTTATTGCTGTCATACAATTCAAAAGCGAATTCTTCGGCTAATAAATCACGTCCGTCCAGGGTCTTTTTACCTGCAATAGTAATCTGCGTAGGAGCCGCTTCGTAAACGTTTTCAAAAACAAGAGTTTCAGCAAGTTCACCGTTTACCACTTCTCCGTTGACCTTTAAAGCAGTTGCAAATTCGCCGTTATTATCGGTAACAATTATCTCTATTTTATATACGCTATCGTCTATTGTTACTCCGTTTACGTTTTGCTCGTCTTCAACCAAAACGTAGTAATAACTACCTTGTGTATCAAATTTTTCCGGCATAAAGGTTATATCGCCCTTACCGTCTGCGTTAAGTTTTAACACAACGTCATCCTGTACAGGAGTAATACCTTCAATCGAGAAAGTACTGTCGGTTTTATAAAGGTCAAACTTAAATTCTCCATCTTTAAGTTCACGGCCCAAAAGTACCTTTGTTGCTTCAATAGTAACGTATGCAGGGTCTAAACTGTAAACATTATTGAAAACTATTTCACCGGTATCAGTAATATTTTGATAAGTAGTTACTTCGGTCAATACACCGCCAACCGTTTGCTTGTTTACGATTCCCTTATGCAACTGTTTATCTGTAATTTCCAAAGTGCCGTCCGATTTTTGAATCACTTCCAAACGGATATGATAAGAAGAATCATCGTAAGAAATACCTTTTGCCGCACCTGCAACTTCAACTATTTTGTAGTGATAGATACCTGCGGTTTCAATAACAACTTCGGGGAAACGGAAATTACCGTTTTGGTCATTTTTAACGTTATTGCCGATTTGAGTGCCGTTCACAGCGTTAATGAGTGAAAATTCGAACTCGCCTTCTCGTAATGTTCTTCCTTCAAGTTCTTTTTCACCGCCGAAATCCGTATGGATATTATAATATATCGGTGCGGGTACAAAACCGTTTACAAACACTATTTCAGAAGAAGATACGCCGTTCTTTTCTAATGTCACTTCGGCAGAGAGAGTACCTGTGGAATTATCGGTTACCGTAACCGTCACAGTATATACCGAACTGTCATAATCGTAACGGTCATCGCCGCCGTCAACCTCAGTAACAGTATATTTATATATACCCGCTTTGGTATAAGCAATCTCACTAAATTCAATCACACCGTCAGCTTTATTTGTAACCGTTGCATTTTGTGGCATCGGAGCTCCGTTTGTTACAGCATTGATACGGAAAGAAAATTCTCCGTCCTGCATTGTTTTGCCTATAAGCATTTTCTCGCCACGAATTTGTACCTTAGCATCATCAGCATCATATTCATTTGTAAAAACAATATCGTTCACGTCAGAAGTGCCATTGTTTACAACCGCCGCTGCCGTAATAGTCTGGTCACCGTTATCACTTACCGTAACCGTAACGGTATAAACGGTATCGTCATAGGTAAAACCGCCTATCTTATTGGTATCCATTTCTGTAATGGTATATTTATAGGTATGCCCTTTGTGAGTATCGCCAAATTCTATTTCACCAAATTGGAAAGAGCCGTCCGCGCGGTTTCTGACAGTATCTTCCGAAGGCATCGGCGCGCCGTCAGTTAAAGCAGTAAGTCTGAATGCAAATTCATTTGCATTAAGTGTACGCTCTCCATCAATAACTTTTTCGCCCGAGAGGGTAACGTAATCCGAACTGGAAGGTACATATTCATTTTCAAAAATCGGAACATTAACACCTGCGGGTAAATTTTTCACCACAGTATTCGTTGATATTGTACCGTCAAGATTATCCTCAACAGTAACCTCTATCTCATAAATCGCATCATCATAACGAATATTATTTATAATCTGACCGTGTCCGATTTCCGCAAGATAATAAATGAAAGTTTTACCTACATCATCAGCCGAATAAGTCAATGAAATCGCTGTAGCACCTGACGAATCGGTAAGCGAGGAGGTTATAAGTTGATTTGCATCGGCATCAGTTATCGGATTAGTATTGTATAAAGCAAACCTGTAACCCAAAAGCGAATGATTACCATTCATTCTCTTTAATATGTCTACGGTAGCAGTTGCAGAGCCGGTAGCAGCATAAACATTGTTAAAGTTCGCTATAACCAACCAATTTCCGCTAACGACCGTATTCATTTCATTCTTAACGTTCACAATCTCCAAGGTGCCGTTTTTATCGGTATCGGCAACCTCTACCGAGAATCTACGGTCAGCAGTATCATAAGTGATACCACCCTGTTCTCCCTTTTCTTCTACAATACGATAGTAATAAATACCTTCCGTATCATAGGTTTCATTTTCCAAAGAGAAAAGATGTTCCTTTACGGAATCATTTACCGATATAGTTTCAATACCTACTGTCGCATTCGGATTACCACGTCTTTCAAGACGGAAAGTATAACTTTCTCCCGAAATCCAATCTGTACGGTTACCCGAAATTTGCTTTGCTACCTTAACTTGTATACCGTCACCGTCCGTACCGGTAGGCGCATAATTATTAACTATACACACCACATCGTTAGACTGCGAATCAACAACACCTGAAAGTGAACTTTCCGCACCGTTAAATACAAACCCGCTTGGAATATCAATTTCACGAACCGAATAATGTGTTTCTTCCGGAATACCCTTTATTGTAAACGTTTCTCCTGCTTTAAGCGATACGTTAAATTTACCGCTCGTCGGAACGTTAAATCCTTCAAAATTGCCTGACACAGGATTATTATTACCATCCGTCAAAGTAACTTCGGCGGTAAACACTACGTTATCCGAAACATCTACTACATTTCCGTTATCATCAATAACCTGTTTAGTGATTACAAGATGACCTTCTCCGATAGGCGTATTTACGAAATCAACATCGTCAATATAGTAAGATGCAACCGTACCGTACGCCGTCTTACCCGTAGAACTGCCGTTCACGTGTACCGATTTAATCTTATAATCGCTATTATCGGAAACTTCTTCAATAGTATAAGTGACACCTGTGGGCAACTTGGTAATCCACAAAGTTTCATCAGCAGACAAATTAAATGTCTTCGTACCCTGTGCCGAGAAAGTCACCGCCTCAGCTTGTGTAACAGGAGTTTCATCCAATGCGGTAACGTATACGTTTGCTGTGCCGTTATAAGGTGTACCGTTAGCATTATGCAAGGTTACACGGAACTCAAAATCCGTAGAAGTATTGTTTTCATAAACTTCTATTGTTTTTGAAAGTTTGATACCCTGTTCGGGAGTAATTGACAGTCGACCGTTATTACCAAGGTTCATATCCACATAATGTGTATTATTTTGCTCGGTAAGATAGGGGTAGAAAATCATATGAGCCGAACCGCTCTTGTTTTGAGCCTTTTCTTCATCATACATAGTAAGTTCACGGGCAGGTGTACCCTTTTCAACTTTCCATGCACCTTTAATATTATCAAGTGTCTCAAAATCAGCATCCCAGACAGCCGCGCTTATCGAAGCCGATGACATTTTTTCATATATAAATATCGGCTTGTCGGACTCTTCGTTAAAAGTATAACGGCGATGATAGTACTCACCGTTCGGGTCAAGAGTTTCATTTTGCCCCACTAACTCATAACTGTCACCAACCTTTTTATGAACTGCCGAATCAAAGGTATAATAAAATCTTTCGTTTTCTTTATTGGGTGTAAATTCTGCAATAGCGGTTTCATGATGTTCGTGGTCAGCAGCCGAAATATCAAACGCATTATTCCAGAAAACTCTGGTATATCCATCAGCTGCAATATGACTTTCATCATTCTTAACGTCGCCTGTTACAACTTCACCGGTAATACGTGTGATATTAAAAGCGTTAAGGTCTGAACGAAGACCCGTTTCATAAATTAAGCGAATAGGTGAAACATCTTCATTTTCTACCGTAAGTTGAACGTTAGTAGCATCATCTACGTTTGTACCCATTAAAGAAACTTTATACGTTACCATAGGCACCAGTGATGCAGGAATTCTCCAAGAAACCGTTTGCTTACCCGTTGAAATATTTGTTTTAACCTGAACAGACATATACATCATATCGCTGTTCTTAATGCTTCCCGTCGTTTCCCCAAGAAAACCGTATGAACGGTTAATATAAACTGCATCAGCGGTTTTTTCAGCCGTTCCGTCTTCATCATAAAATCCCGCGTAAGTTCCGTCAGCTTTGGAATACCATGCAATATAATTCGACCAGTTATTTTCGTCCGTATAATATAACTGATTATCTGCATACGCTAAGGCTACCAATTCCTGTGCATCGGCAGTATCAGCAATACCGATACGTGTCATAACCGCTCTAATAAATTCATCACCTAAAGCAGTGGGATTTTCGGGAGTACCAAGCCCATCGCTACTTGTGCTGTTGAGCTTTGAAGCCATCATATGACCGTCAAAAAGAGTATCGCCGAGCAAAATACCGTTTATATGTTTTACTTCCATATATTCACCGAGTGTATCGGTAAATTCAACATAACCCGAAAAATCAGGATTACCACCTGCTAAATGAGTAGGATAATAACGTGACTGTAAAATAATTTCTTCTACAATACTTTCAAACGCATTTGCCAAGCCGTTACCGGAAGCCGAAAAATACTCGTCTACGTAAGATTTACTTGTGGCATAAGAATTCTTAGTAATAGTAACGTTTGTTGTATTTCCGTTTACACCCTTAACACGTACCGACATATTGGTTGTATTAGGCGAATTATACGTGTTCCACAAACTATCAGTAACAGTAGAAGCATCAGGATTCATAACACTACGAGCTATATTATTATTATTGATATTAAATCCTAACGTGTAAAACAATCCGCGCACAGTTGAGTCTTCTTTCTGATAATGTGCTTCTATTTGATTCATAACGTACGATGCTGTAAGTTGTGTCAAGAAGGCATTACCTGCAGTAAGATTGGTTTCAGTACCGTTACCCACGTCAGACGTACCGACGTCAGCAAAATTTGTAGTTCCGGTAGAAGGCGCACCGTCTGACATAAATACCATAATAGGCATACGGTTATCACCGCTTTGCCAGTTATTTTCACCTATAACGGTATCCATTTCCTTGAACATATTCATAGCTTCCCAAAGACCTGCCTGAATATATGTTCCACCGCCGAAACTTTTTTGATTATCCAAATCAAAGTTTGCTATCGTACCGGTAACTCCCTGTGCAACAGAAACCGTACCGTTATAACTGAGATTTAAATAAACACCGTCATTTGTAGTTGTATAACGGTCAATAGTCAATATTCTCGTAACACTTTGACTATAAGAAGAAGTACCAGTCCTATCAGAAGCTGAGTAAAGCACAACGCCAACACGATTGTTTTGGTTTACGTTTAACAATTCCTCAATCGCATTGTTAGCCGCATCTATAAGGTCATCTTCCGAATTAGAGTTTTCCATAGAACCCGAAAGGTCAAGGACAAGGACCGTATCCGTAGGTATGGTTGAATAACCAACTATTTCCTTATTAGCCGCAATTGAAGACAACGCCGTAAGAAAATTACGGTCACTATCCATCATAGTAACACTGTTCGGAAACTCATCCGTATCTGTAAATACAGATTTATCAGTCCAAACACCACCTGCATTTGTAGTGTCAAGATTATTTATGTCAAAATATTTAGTCCAATTATTCATCGTGTTGTCATCTACAACACGATTATAATATGAAGCATCATCAACCGCCTGTGCAGATGCCATAAACGGCAAATAAGACAAAACAAGCGCCAAGCAAATTACAATACTTGTTATCCGTTGTCCTAATGTGATTTTTGTTGTCATTTTATTTCCTCCTAAAAAATTTCTTTCATTACCGTTTTGGCTATTTTTTATTACTGACAAGCTTTTCCAGAGCTTTTTCATTCATCCTTTCCACATACCTGCGGAACGCATTCATAACCCGCACTCCTATGCCACCGTAATCCATAGCAAGTGCTTTTTGAATTTTAATTTCCTGTATTTCCTTAGGAACGTTATAAATCGATAATATACTTTGTAAAGCGCCTTCAATACGGGTTTCTAACGTAACGCTTTCATCGGTCGTCATAAGTGTCGCATATTCTATACCCGAAACAATTATCTCCGCTTCTTTAAACTTTTCTTCATTCCAATCAGGACAATAATTTTTAAACACGCTTTGAGCTCTTTTTGTATCATTATTACGAATAATATCCAGACACATCGGGCTCGTATAAGCCGCAAGAAAGAAATCTCTTGCAATTTCATCTTGTGCACACATTGCCGCCATTTCAGTGACTTCAATACAAATTGCCATCAGCGAACTTATATCTTCTTTTGCTTCTTCCCGCATCATTTTCCATCGGAAATCACAAAGCAAATGCACCACCTCAGCGAGAACATGCTCCTTTGTAGGAAAATAATAAGTAAGATTTCCTGTGCTGATATCCAAAATATCGCAAACGGTACGCGGTGAAGTGTTGGAATAACCCTGTTCTAAAAAAAGCTTTGAAGCGCATTGAATAATTTCCAACTTCGTTGTTTTTACTTTTCTTGCCACACTTATATCTCCTATCATATAATCCGCTCCTGATTAGTATCACTCCTAATTAGGAACGTTGCTAATTAGGTCTAATCCTAATTTACCATATATTTATTAAAATGTCAATATTTTTTAGCAATAATACTAAAAAATACCAACACATTATAATTTGCAAAGCATTTAACCTATCTTTTGTCTTGCGAAATCAGATATTATATGATATATTTTATAAGAAATCAGTTTGAAAGGTTTATTATTTAATGAACATCGTCTATATAATACTCGGTAACGTTTGCAGTCTTTTAGCTATGGGCACCGATGCTATCAGTTCTTCTAAAAAGTCAATAAAAAGTATGCTGTGGATACAAAACATAAGTCAGTTGATTTACGGTATAAGTTCGTTGCTTTTAAAAGGATACAGCGCCGCCGTACAAAATGTCGTTTGTATTATACGTAACATTGCCGTAATCAAGGGAGTAAAAAGCAAAGTTGCAGAATGGACTTTGCTTACCTTAGCTGTAATTACAGGTTTATATTTTAATAATTTAGGACTTGTAGGGCTTCTCCCCATTATAGCAAATTTGCAATATACTCTTACAGTTTTCAAATTTAAAGATAACGAAAGAATCATTAAAATATCTTTTTTAATTCTTTCAATTTTATTCTCGGTTTTCAGCCTTGCTGTTCTCAATTTTGTAGGTGTATGTACCAATTTAGTTGTAGCTGGCGCAACACTCGTTTTCCTTATTAAAACTAAAAAAACAAACGCTAAAAAAGACACCCAATAAGGTGTCTTTTAATCTATCAAAATATTCCACCATTGTACTTTTTCATAGCATAAAAACTTATAGCCATTCCCACAACAATGCTTACAATCAATTCCACCGTAGCAATAATCGATAATATTTCCAACTGCGTTTTTTCAAATATAAACATACGCGTACCGAATATAATTAAAGAAATACCTATTATAAGCGTTCCCAAGCCTACAAGTTTACCAAAAGGCTTTATGTTTTCTTCTTCTACTCTTTTTCGGTGATATGAATGTAAAGAAGAAATATCACCTTTCATATTTTTTATAGCAAGTATGCAAACTATTATTCCTATAGCTAACGTAGTAATAAATGCTATCATAATATTCTCCTTTTAAGATTATGAAATAATTATAACATACATTATTATCAATTGCAACTCATTAATACTCTAGTCTATATCATTTTGGTTGCGGAGGGCTTTGCTTGAACCAACGGTCTTGTATTTTCTCTGTGGAGAAAATACTGCGGTCGGCTCGGTGGCTCTGACAGTCCACCGGACTGTCATTCACTACCACCTCACCCTTCGACTTATTCGCCCTTCGGACTCATAACCCTAAATTCATTTATACAAATTAAGACTCCATAATAAAAAAACAAAAGCATCACAAAAGTGATGCTTTTGTTTTTGGTGCGGTTGTTCTTAACGGATTCGAGAAAACAAACTTAAAACAACCGACTTTCATACATATATTTCTACCGTACCTAATCGGCACATTGGTGTTTTCAAAAACAATAGATTAAAATGTATATACAAAAAGAAATGTTTATACAAATCAAGGAGGAAAACACTGTGGAACAATTAGCAAAATTTATTACTGATGAGAGAACGGGACTCAAATACGAACTGTGCGGTGATTATTATATCATCGCCGGTGAGGATGAGCCTGAACGTGAGCCAATCGGCGTATGGGGTGGGCGGCATTTGAGCTATATTCAAAAGCGCCGGAAACCGCCACAAACGCTATTTTGACAGTAAGTTGGGTATTAGTGTAAGCTGTATGAAAAGCAGCCACAGTTTTGGCTTTGGCAGGTGCAATACTGTTAATTATTGCAAAGCATAAAATTAAAAAGGAAGTAAATAAAGAATAATTCCAACCCATACAAAAGCCGACCGCAAATGGTCGGCTTTTAATTTTTAAAAAACATGAATTTATATCCATTATTCGCGTGATTAAAACTATCTTTCAAGTTTTTCAATATTCTTCAAAGTACCCGTTACCAAATAGTAATCTGAATTTTCAGCATATTGCGGAACGTTACTATACGTAAAGCACCGTACCTCGTGACCGCCACGGCAAATTTGGTCCTCTGTTGGTAAATAAAGCATTTGCCCGTTGGCATAAGACATAGCTATAACCTTTAAATCCGGAGTAGCCCTGTTTATTCTGAAAGCAACCTCTGCGAACATTTCAAAAGTAAAAGGAGCAAATGCGATGTCACCAATTCTTACAACTGTTTGAGGTATTTCCTTGAATTTATTTTCTTCATACTCTTTTTCGTAGAGTTCTTTTGTCTTGATATAAAAACGAATAGTATGTGTATCAAGATACGCATCAAACGAGTTGCCCGAATTTTCATTTTCTAATTTTTCAATCATTTCAACGGCTTCGTTGTATGGTATAAGGGGTTTTAAAGGCAGTTCAAGCTTTCCTGAGGATACGGAAAGAGAAACGTCTTTATATTCCTGAATAGAATTAAAAATTCTCGCAGCATCTTTTGCGGCAATATTTCCTATTTCCAAAACAGACGAAATACCTGTTCCTGTTGTTCCACCGCTTGCAAGTCGTGGACCGGAATCACCCATTGTTCCATTAAAAAACACCGTTAAACCGCCGCTTAACTGCTCAATGGCATCGTTCATAACTCCCGGCCAATCTCTTGTGACTTCTTTATTTAAACCGGCAGCAGTAGCATGCGCTCCGTAAGTAATAATATTAGCAACTATTTTTTGACTACAGTTTTTAAAAGAAATAACGTTCATTTCGGCATTGAACGGACCCCAGGGATTTTGACCTAAACCAACACCGTTTTCCAAGGTCAATTCACGTCTGTTTATTCCTGCATAACAATTTCCGCAAGCACACCCAACAGTAACGGGTTCGACTATTTTATCGGCTTCCAGTGCTGCGGTAATAGCTGCAGGATAGAATATTTCTTCGTAATATTCTTTATCAAAATACCATCCGTCTGATTCTTCGGCAAGTGAAGGACCTGAATGTGTGTGAATAACCGAAATAATTATATTTTCGAAAGGAATATCCAATTCTGACGAAATTTTTCTACGTATTTCATCGCAATAAGTAACACCGATAACGCAAACGGTTGCGTTTAAAAACATTACCTTTGTCTCCCCGTATTTAAACGATAGCGCGGTAATATGCAAATTATCGTTAATTGAGGTTGAATGAAAATCGAGCGTATAACCGAAAAGTAAACCGCCTACTTTTGGGGTTATATCTTTACGCGCAACACCCAGCATAAGTTTTTTCATAAATTCATCTCCCGTTCAGCGCCGTTTTAATCGTTTCTATCTTTATATCAAGCTGTTCTTTTGTATCATCCGGGTCAACGTACAAATAAACCGCCTTTGAAAGAAGTTCTAAAGTGTTGGGGCACATATCGTTCGAATAGTCAGGAACTATATTGCGGTTTGCAGGCATCTTAAACGGGTCCATCAAGGGATTATATGCTCCGCGTTTTTCCATAATAGCAGTCCAATGCTTATAAATGTGTTTTCCCGTATCTATAGGTAACGTACCATAAACGCCGTCTGACGTAGCGAAACGCCGCGCTTCTTCTTCGGTGTTAAACTTGAACGCAATTGTGGTACCGCAATCACCTTGAATATCGTTTGAAGGTACAAATGCACAAAAATCCTTCAGGTTATCCATCATATACTTTTTGTTTTTACGAAGGTCAAAAAGTATGCCGTCAAGACGCTCAAGTTGAACATTTAATACCGCGGCGCAAATTTCGTTTGAACGAAATTCCTGACCGCAAAACTCTTTTTGTGAAAAATCTTTTAATTGGTCTCCGAAAAAGGCAATCGCACTGCTATCCTGATAAATAAGGGCACGTTCAAAGATTTCGCGGTCATTCGTCAGCAATGCTCCACCCTCTCCGCAGGATATAATCTTATAAAAGTTAAAACTCAAAGCGCCTGCATCACCAATGGTTCCAAGCCTTCTTCCACCAAAAGCACCGCCGTCCGCCTGGCATGCATCCTCTAAAACAAATAAACCGTGTTGCTTTGCTATTTCCATAATAGCATCCATATTGCAGGGAAATCCCTGTATATGAACCGGAATTATCGCTTTTGTGTGCTTTGAAATTTTTTTCTTAACGTCTTCAACGTCTATGGTTAGGGTTTCATCAATTTCAGCTATAATCGGTATTGCGCCCGCTGCCACAACCGCCATAGCTGTTGCAATATACGTATACGCCGGCACAATAACCTCATCACCGGGGCCTACACCCATAGCAACTAACGCCGACGTTAATGCAGCGTGTCCACTCGACAAAAATACAGGATATTTGCAACCGAGCTTATCCTTAAGCTTGTCTTCAACCTGGATAGATTCCCTTAGTCCACCGTTTATCTTAAATAAATCCCTTGCCGAAATAACCTTTTCTAATTCTGCCAACTCTTCTTTACCTATTCTATACATATAGCTTTACTCCTCTTTCATTAGTTTTTGAATATATTTATAACTTTGCCTTAAGCTTTCAATGGGATTACCTTCGCAAATATCCTGCTCTACAATAAAATGCTTTATCCCACATTCACGCGCTGTTTTTATAATTCCTTTAAAATAAAGATTCCCGTTTCCGATTTCGGTAAAAGTATGCCCTTGCGCGATACGCTTCATATCTTTTAAATGAAGTATACGAACGCGATTTCTTGTTTTCTCTAAAAAGTATCTGACGTCACAGCCTCCGTCGTGTAACCAGTATGTATCCGGCATAAAATTAACTGTTTTAGTTTCAAATCCCTCTAAGAAACTGAACATCGGAATTTCTCCCGAATCAAGTTTAATAAACTCGTGGCCGTGGTTGTGATAAGAAAACGTAAATCCTTGCATATGTGCCTTTTTAGCAAAAAGGTTTACACGTTGTATATATGCTTCCAAATCTTGAACTTCTTCAAAAGCAGAGCTTATCCCTATATCCGATATGCCATACTTTTTGCAAACAGCGAATAAATCCGATTCGTTTTCTTCGCAAAAATTTATATCCACTAATATACCCACGATTTTAAGTTGTAGCTCACCTGCATATTTTGCGCAACATTCAATTAAACTCAAAGGACCAAACAGCTGTATGCTGTCATAACCAATATCTTTAACGGCTTTAATGGTCTGTTTAATAGCGTCTTTTGATGTTAGCAGTGACCGAACCGTATATAATTGAGCTCCTAAGCTTTTCATAAAATCACTCCTTTACGACTTCAGTATACACTATTATATGGCGCTTTCAACCCCATAAAATCGTAAAAAATTCGCAAAAATTTACAATATGTTGACTTTTATACATCAATATATTAAACTAAATATAAAAGAGGGTGATATTATGCTTTACCAAAAAATTCTTACGGGTTTTTCTCCTTACTTTGTTTTTTTGCATAAGGTTGGTCGGTTTGAATCGCACCGCCATCACGAAATAGAAATATCGGTTTGCCTTGAAGGCAGCTATACAATTATTTGCGAAGGTAATGTATACACATTAAACGAGGGTGACTTTGCGATTATTCCATCTATGGCGACGCATTCAATACCATCCCAGGAAGCAACAAGCACCCGGGCCTTAACCATTGAATTGGGATATGTCTTTTTGGGTGAGTATTTCGAAAATTTTTTAAACCACAGTGAAAATTGTATAGTTATTCAAAAAAATGAATTTTCTTCTCATTGGACTTATTGCGAACTGTTTGAATGTTTAAAACAAACCGCATTGCTTAAAGAGGATTCTGACGTTCCTTTTGTTGAGTTGATTATAAAAAGTAACCTTTATAAAATAAGCGCTCTGCTATTTCAACTCTTTAACGAATGCAATATCGCTCATATTCCAACTAAGCGCACCGAAGACGTCAAAAAAATTGACCTCGCATTAGAGGCCATATATAATCGTTATAGCGAGCCGCTGAATATTAATACGATAAGTGCTATGTGTGGTTACAGTAAAAGCAATTTTTGTAAAATATTTAAAAAAATCACCGGCGATACTTTTCATAACGCGCTTAATATACGCCGTGTCGAAATGGCATGTATTTTACTATCCGAAACTAATGATACGGTTGAAGAAATTGCCTGCAAAACAGGATTTGGAGACTCAAAAAGCTTTTGCAGAGTTTTTAAAAACATTATGAATTTAACAGCGGGTGAATATCGAAAAAAGATTGATATTTAATACAAAACATTCACACACCTTGTGGTGTGATGAGACACAAAGGCGGCAATGCCGCCCTTAATTATTTACACATTAAAGCATAGATGTATACTACTGCTTTCGCCGCGTAGCTTATTATTAAATAAAAAAGGAAGGTACCTATTAACAATAAGTACCTTCTTTCTGCGGTTAATGATATACACCTTAGGTGATGAGATGCACGATTACGCATGATTATATACCATTGCTTTGACAATGGATAAAAAATCGACAGGTCGAAACCTGTCGATTTATGGTTGCGGAGGCTGGACTTGAACCAACGACCTTCGGGTTATGAGCCCGACGAGCTACCAACTGCTCCACTCCGCGATATTTTTCTTTCGGTGTAGTACTATTATACACAAAGTTAGGCGGTAATGCAACCCCTTTTTTGAATTTTTTTAAAAAATTTTCGCAATTTTCGACAACACACCTTGACTTTACCCCTATTTGCAGTTTACAATAATTAAAAATAATGTTTTTGGTGATAATATGAGAATGAGAAAAAAGAAATATCTTGAAGACAGACTTTCGGCTGTTTCGGATATACTTTTTAAAATAGATACCGCTGACCGCAACTTCAACACCGCCATACTGCAAAAAGAATATATTGATTGTGAAAAATGGTTTGGCAATAGTAATCCTATTTATCTTGAAATTGGTTGCGGCAAAGGCAGGTTTGCAGTAGAATTTGCAAAACAACACCCCGAAATAAACGTTTTAGCAGTTGAGAAAAGTGCCAACGTAATTGTAGGCGCCTGTGAGATAGCAAAGACCGAAGGCGCAAACAATCTGCGTTTTATTTGCGGCAGTGCCGAGTATTTAGAAAAATTCATCCCTCCCCACACAATATCAAGGCTTTTTCTTAATTTCTCCTGTCCGTTTCCCAAAAAAGCGTATGCCAGTCATCGCCTAACCCACCGCAAATTTTTGAAAATATATAAAAACCTTTTAAAATCGGGTGCTGAAATTCACCAAAAAACAGACAATATGCACTTTTTTGAATTTTCTATTGCAGAATTATCGCAAAACGGTTTTGGTATATATAATGTATCTCTTGACTTACACGCAAGTGATTTTGAAGGCAATATTATGACCGAATATGAAAGCCGTTTTGTAGGTTTAGGTCAACCTATTTACAGATTGGAAGCAAAACTTAATGATTGATTTTAACATTAAAAAAATAGCGCCCTTGTGTGCCGAATTCGGTGTAGAAATCACCCCCGAAATCGAAAAAAAACTAAATCTTTACGGTAATCTTTTAATAGAATGGAACGAAAAGATTAACCTTACCGCCATAACCGACCCCGACGGTGTACTTTATAAACATTTTTATGATTGCATTTTATTTTTCAAAAACGTAAATGTTCCCCAAAGCGCAAAAATTATAGACGTAGGTACAGGTGCCGGTTTCCCCGGTCTCGTGCTTAAAATAGTGCGTGACGACCTTTCTGTAACTTTGCTAGACAGTCTCAATAAACGCATCACCTTTTTGGATGAAGTGGGCGAAAAATTAGAACTTCAAAACATTACCGCCATTCATTCACGAGCCGAAGAAGGCGGAAATAACAAGGAACTTCGTGAAAAGTTCGATATTTCGTGCGCCCGTGCGGTGGCAAGTATGCCCGTACTTTTGGAATATTGCGTACCGTTTGTAAAAACAGGCGGTCAGTTTGTGGCTATGAAAGGCCCGTCCGCCGCAGAAGAAATAGAAAAAAGTCAAAACGCTATAAAGCAATTAGGCGTATCAAAACCTACTATTATATGCGAAACATTGACAGGTGAAGAACAAAGAGCGTTCTGTATATTTAAAAAAATATCGCAAACACCGCCAAAATATCCCCGAAACAACGGTAAAATTGCAAAACAGCCCTTATAAAAGGGCTGTTTTTTGTTGTTTAGGCACGAATTTGCCCGACCGAATTTTCTTTACAATTTCTCCAAAAGTCTTACAATTAAATTAAGGAGGAGTTGTATGCAAAATCCATTTGATAAAAAACTATTAATGCTAAAACCTGAGGACCTTACAGTATCACCCGACCAACCGCGCAAACATTTTGATGAATATGAATTAAAACAATTAGCCGATAGCATATCTGCAAACGGTATTATCCAACCGCTTGCCGTCAGAAAAAGCGCAAACGGGAAATATGAAATCATCGCAGGCGAGCGACGTTTCCGTGCCGCAAAGCAGGTAGGACTCAGACGTATACCTTGCGTAATACATACCGCAAACGAGCAAACAGCCGCCGTACTGACTCTCACCGAAAATTTGCAAAGAAGTAACCTTAGTATTTTTGAAGAAGCACACGCTCTCGACCGACTTATAAACTACTTCGGACTTTCTCAAACCGAAGCCGCCATAAAACTCGGTATGGCGCAATCTACCCTTTCGAACAAATTGCGCCTTTTAAACCTTTCGCCCGAAATCAGAGAACGCATTACAAAAGCCAGACTTACCGAACGTCACGCCCGTTCCCTTTTAAGATTGCCCCCGTCCGAGCGTGAAACCGCTCTCGACTACATAATCGCAAACGGACTGACACTCACCCAAACCGAAAATTATATTGAAGAACTTTTAAATCCGCCACCAAAGGAAACAAAGCCCGATGTGAAACCTATGCGCAAACAGGCAATAGGTGACGTGCGTCTTTTTTACAATAGCCTTTCAAAACTGGTCTGCACTCTGCAAAGCGCAGGTATTAACGCACGTACACGCAAAACCGAAACCGATAAATATATTGAATACAAGGTACGTATACGTAAAGAAACCACTCCAACCGCAGAATGCCAACAACTTAAAATATGTTAGTAATTATGCAATAAAGAAAGTACCGAAAGAGAAATATTACAAACGGAATGTCTCCCTTTAGGTATTGTTTTTTTATATAATCATGACTACCTGCTAAGCCGGTAGTTTGCTCTGCGGCTATAAGCCGCTGTTACTGGCCGGACTGAAAGTCCACTGAATAATCTTCCAACCGTAATCGAACTCTTAGCTACCATTAATGCGGTTTACAGATTGTTCCCAAACATTTGTCAACTGACTTATCAATTCACTTGTTCTTTCGTATATGTCAATGTTTCTCACTACTACAAACACCTCGTGAAATTGGAACTTATCGTTATAACTCAATTTCGATTTCGTACTTATCTTCAATGAGTATATAGTTCACATTATACTTTTGTGCAAGGGCTAACGCTTCTGTATTATCTGCCAATACACTCTCCTTTGTGAACCATTCATCATCCAAACGATTTTCAATGGTATTTGCATATTTTTTATGTCGGCAAAGTGGTTTTTAATATATTTCTCACTCATTACAAAGCAAAAATATTTGATGTTTTCAAGATATTCGGAGCTAAAGTCATTTTGCCAATCAAATGGAATATAACCACCTTCAACAATTAAATTCTGATTATTTTCAATGGTATGGATGGTACAAACGGATTTGCGACGAAGGTTACCTAAATAAAAAACTAATTGTGTAATTTAATAAAAACAAAAAGAGCTAACAGACTTTGTAACAAAAATCTGTTAGCTCTTTATTTATGAATAATCTGAAATTGTTGTCAAAACGTTGTCATGAGGCTTTTCGAAACCTCAAAAACCCAGTGTTTATGCGGGTTTCCAGCGTTTTTGGTATCACGAGGCAAAACCCAATATTCTCAAAAGGGCAATTCCCCGTATTCTCCTTTTTTCTCAATGTGCTTCTCTTTTTCCCTTATCTCTGCCCGTACTTTTTTCTTTTTTGCTCTATCCTTTTTCTATTTTTTTAAATTGTTAGTGTTTCTTCGGTACAAAAGATAAAGTGTAAGCAGCAAAATTAATGGAATAATTACAACTGTTATAGTTGCGAGCAACATTAAAATATCGTTTGCGGCTGCAACACCGCATCTTGCTATTCCACCTGAAGATATATATGCGGATATATCACTCCAGATTTTTAGTTTTTCATCATATATACAGCCACCACCGCTATACCATATACCTCTTATTGCGCCTATTGCATAAAATGATGATAATACGAAAAAGCTACCCAACAAAATACCGCTTATGCGTGGCTTTCGGTTATAAAAAACAAGTTTTACCCCAAGATATACTAAAAATACTGCTATTAAGAGTTCAAAGCTTGATAAAAATTTAAACATATAAACAGAATAACTATTAATTATTCCGAATTTACTAAAAGTAATATAACCCGAAACGAATAAAAATGGTATAAAGCAAAGTGATAATAGTTTTTGCTTGTTAAATGCTTTAAATAGGCCGAATCCCACACCCGAAGGAAGAACAACCAAAAAGCAGACTGATATTATCTTTAATGGTACAGCAACCAAAGAATTAACAAGATAACGGGAAGTGGAAACACCAAAATTTGATGTCGATTCACCTAAATCAGAGAAATTTTGAAGAGTTGGTCTTTTAGGCACAAGGCTAGGAAAAGCAAGTAATTCATCAAGTGGCATAAACGCTTTTGATAAATACATTATGATAAAAATCAAAACTAAAACGAACAATTGCAAGGCAATGGCAAATGTTATAAATCCTAACATCTTAAATGTCATAGAATTAGAATTAATATTTTTGCAAAGCGTCCAAAAGCCAAAAGCAACAGAACAAACCAGCACACACCAACCGATAAGCATTATTAAGCCTATAATCAAAATCGCATAGGCAAAGCCTGCTTCGTATCTCATCAGGAGGTAATCATTAAATATCGTATAAAGCCAATCGGCAGTATAATTCTTTGAGGGGAAGCCAATAATACCAGTTACAATACCTCCGCCGCTATACATCAATACAGGAATTAAACAAACTGCAATTGCAGTTCCTAAAAAACTGTGCTTCATTCTTGTGAGAATATATGTAATTGAAAACACGGGTGCCAAGCAATAAAGCCAAAGTGCAATCACCGCCAACAGCGTTGCATGCGATTGTTTAAATATTATAGGCTCATTTATAATCGATTTACTTAAAAGCCAAGAATTGAGTATTCCGTAACTGTCGTTACTAAAAAGCATATTAAAAAAATTCGGTAGCATAGCGCAAACGCTTATAAGAGAAAATGCGCACATAACGCCGAGTCCAAACGGTAACTTAAGTCTTGCCGTAAAAATCGCAGGCAAAACAGCTGTAAAAATAAGCAATAACACAACAACACAAACCATAAAAACCGTATTGCCAAGACATTTTCGAATCACTTCATCTTTAAAAATGCTTGAGTAATTTTCAAGTCCTACAAATGTTGGCTTTTCTAACATATTAAATTTGGTAAGGCTGTAAAAAACTTTTTCCATTAAGTTATATAAGCCGAATATTGCTACAATAAATACGGGTATTTGAAAAAATATTCCGAATGGTGAATTTATCTTCCTGTTTTTAAAAACTTCGCTCATATGGAACCTCCTAAATTAAATCTACACCTTTTATATTTTATTATATATAGCCACATATTTCAACAGCTTTATTTTATCTATTATTAAATTTTTTATCCTTACGAAGCAAAAAGGAAGATTAATCACAAAAACGACCTTATGCGGCACTCGATTTCGTGCTACATAAGGTCGTTGTATTTTTTTATTTTCACAAAATTTTAAGGATGTTAAATTTTACCCTTTTTACCTATTTTGAGGATATTTCACTTTACCCCATAACACATTGGTGTTATTCCCACTCTTTTGTTTGTGGTGTAATTCTCATCATTTCTTGTACTTGTGGTGTATTTTTGTACCATTTTATCACTCTATTTCTCTGTAATCTCTGTAGTTTACTGGGAAAGTGTAGTCAAAAGTGTAGTCAGTGTAGTCATCGATTTTATAATCACTAACACGGCAAAAATCACAACCAATTTAACTGTGTTTTATTATAGCACAGATAATCTAAAAAATCAAGTTTAGTGGGCAAAAACAAAATTATATGAAGTCCTGCAAAGTCCCCGCAGGCGAAAGGAATACATATTATGAACGATTATATAAAAGCATTATTTGCAGTTAAAGAAGATGGAAGTGTCCTTCCTCTCATAATTGAAGAAGCGAAAACGCAAGATGAAAATTTATTGTTTACATACAAAAAAGGGTCGAAAGTTTGGACAGAAGAATTTTATATTTACGACTTCGATAGCCTATGGGACTGTATAACAGAAAAAGAGTATACATTTCCAAAACACGACGAATTATCTCTACATTTAAAAAACAAACCTTCCGAAACGGTCAAAGAATTATTAACTTTAAATGCGATTAGTGATGTTGTAGTTGGATTTGTGATTTCAGAATATTGTTCAAATGAATTCTATGGATGTGACGATTATACAGTAAAAGAAATTGAAATATACAAACATACAAAGAAATTCGAGTTTCTACCAACAGTTCAAGCACGAAAGTTAATTCCCGAAATTAAAGATTTTTATTCTCGCGAAAAAGATTTCGAGTATGAAGAGAATCTTGAAATCAGAACCTTGCATATACACGGTGTTCCTATTCTAAACGGAAGTTACTATTTTGAAGAAGATTCTTGTACTCGTGAAACAACTTATGGTTGCAAACACGGAAAAATATATATGAGAACAAACAATTCGCCAGAAAATCTAATTTTTTATCCCGAGGAGTATTATGACGGCTATGAAGAAGACGAAGAAGAATGGGACAACACTTATGGACATCTACGAACTTATTGTAGCACCATAAATACTTTGAGATATTTAGATAATAATGATGCTGCTAAAATGATTGCTAAACTCGAAGAACACAAAAAAGACCTAATAGCAGAAAAAGAAAAACAACTTGAAGAGGTAGAAAATCGAATTAAATATATTACATCACACGTTCCAAAAGATAAGTAATTGGCAGGCTTGTCCTGCCGGTATGCGGCAGGACAAGTTGAATAACACGCCTAACACCCTCGCATTAATTTGCGGGGGTGTTTTCTATCTACCCTTCCTCTCATCACGACACTTTTATATAAGATATTTTAACGACCGTAGAGCGACCGTTAAACAACCGTTGAGCATTCGATTAACTGCCGTAGAACTACTGTTAAACAACCGCTTAACAACCGTAAACGACCGTTTATCATTCGTATATCAATCGTTAAACCATCGTTGAACAAGAAAAGAAAATATAAGATATTATAAGAAATTATATAGAAAAGGAATCAAAAGATTAATAACGATTTTTTGTGAGGTTACTGGTATTACTAACTATTTTATGGGTGGCGACCCGATATCAAGAAGCACTATTACAAATAACCCTTTTGCAAGAAGTGCTATATCATTTCTCAAACAAAAATGAATTGCGAGGAGTGGTTGGTTGGGAAAACCACTGCCAAACGATATAAATGAGTTAAACCTATTGGCTAAAGTTCCTTTTTTTGTTATAATAGGAACTGCAGTAAGAAATACATATTTAACATAAACAAGCAATTCAATATTTAATTTTAAGAGA
>JAZSNT010000015.1:0-63097 GCA_045536525.1 Acutalibacteraceae bacterium | reverse complement strand
AGTTCCGACGCTTTTTCATGGAAGGCAAGGATGTATTTCCCGGGATGGTACTGGTAGTAGGTTACCCTGCCGGTTATGGGCCAGAAGTTGCAGTGGACATCGAAGAAATCCATATATACAGCTGATTTTATATCCTGCATTAGTGCAGGGTGAAGGGGCAAAAGAAAGTATTGTCCGTGGAATTGAATCATTGGATAAGTTGGGATTAGACGTGCTTATTGTAGGGCGTGGCGGAGGCTCTATTGAAGATTTATGGGCATTTAACGATGAAACTCTGGCACGTAAAATTTATGAATCGCCGATACCCGTAATTTCGGCGGTGGGTCACGAAACCGATTTTACTATTTGCGACCTTGTTGCTGATTTACGCGCACCGACACCTTCTGCGGCGGCAGAACTTGCAGTGCCTGATATCACGGATATTAAATACCGCTTCGCTACAAATAAGCAAAGACTTATAAAGTCGCTTAATAGCAAACTGACTGTTGCAAAAGCCAAGTTTTCACACGCGGAAAACTCATCGTATATCAAAAAGGGTATTGAAACTATTGTTGAGAAACGCAGTTTAATCCTTGATAATCTTACTGACCGTCTAAACGCCGCATTTTCTGAAATATTTAACGATAATAAAATACGTTTTAAGACGGATTCAGCCAAACTGGATGCGTTGAGCCCACTTAAAATTTTATCACGCGGTTACTCGGTGGCACAAAAAGACGGTAAAGTTTTAAAAAGCGCTAACGACGTTTCAGTTGGCGAAAAATTCACTTTAAAACTCAACGACGGCAGTTTAGATTGTGTTGTTGAGAGTAAAGGAGATTAGTATGGATTTGAATTTTGAAAAATCTTTAAATCAACTTGAAGATATTATAAATAAACTTGAAAATGAAGACGTTTCTTTGGATGAATCAATCAAATTATTTGAACAAGGTGTTAAATTATCAAATGATTGCCGTAAAACCTTAGAAACTGCGGAGCAAAAAATCATTTCATTAACAGAAGCTGAGAGTGAGAAAAATGATTGATAATTGGTTGAAAGAATACGTTGATTTTATTGAAAACCAAATAGATATTTGCTTCACTCAAATTGATGAATGTGGTTATAAGGTTGTAAATGATGCGTCACGTTATAGTTTAAAACTTGGCGGTAAGCGTATAAGACCTATTATTTTGCTTGAATTTTGCCGTATGCTCGGCGGTGACCCCAAAAAAGCGGCACCGTTTGCTGTGGCACTAGAAATGATACACACATATTCGCTTATTCACGACGATTTGCCTTGTATGGATAATGACGATATGCGCCGTGGAAAACCGTCGTGTCATATAAAATTTGGCGAAGATACCGCATTATTAGCGGGTGACACTTTGCTTACCGAAGCTTTCGGTGTAATGACAAAAGCTAACTTAGAGTCCGAACGAATTATAAAAGGTATTGAATTTTTATCTTCACTTTCAGGCCTTCATGGTATGATTGGCGGTCAGGTGCTTGATTTGTGTTTGGAAAAAACTACGCCCGACGCCGAACAACTAATTGATATGTATTCTCGTAAAACGGGAGGACTTTTGGTTGCGGCGGCAACGCTCGGTTGTATTGCGGCAGGAAAGTTTGACCAATACATTTTAGAAAATGCCAAAAACTATGCACGTGAATTAGGTCTTGCTTTTCAGATTATTGATGATATTTTAGATTGTACTGCCGACCAAAATTTGCTTGGCAAACCTGTGGGCAGTGATGAGAAAAATAATAAAACTACCTTTGTTTCAATTTACGGCATTGAAAAGGCAAAAGAAATTGCAAAAGATTATACTGAAAAATCGCTAGATTACTTAAATAAATTCTCGGGTGATAAGTCTCGCCTTGTAGAACTTACAGAATATTTACTTAAAAGAAATTATTAAAGGACTGTCAAATTTGGATTTTGAGATTTTAACAAACATAAATTCTCCCGGCGATGTTAAAAAACTCAATAACGAACAACTGAAAACGCTTTGCGGCGAAATCAGAGAATGTATTATCGACACCGTTTCCAAAAACGGTGGTCATTTGGCGTCCAATTTAGGCTCTGTTGAGTTAACGGTTGCTCTTCACCGCGCTTTTAATTCACCCAAAGATGCTATAATTTTCGATGTTGGTCATCAATGCTATACCCATAAACTTTTGACAGGCCGTTTTGACCGCTTTTCTTCTTTGCGTCAAGAAAAGGGTATTTCAGGCTTTATGAAACCTGTTGAAAGTGAACACGACCCTGTTATCACAGGTCACAGCAGTACTTCGATTTCTGCGGCTTACGGTATTTACCGCGCTAAACTATTGACTAATACCGAAGGTAGTGCGGTGGCAGTTATCGGTGACGGCGCACTCACGGGCGGTATGGCTTATGAAGCACTTAATAACGTTGGCAATGATAAGAGCAATTTTATAGTTGTACTTAACGATAACAAAATGTCTATTTCAAGCAACGTAGGCGCCCTTTCTCGTAGTCTTACAAAGATGCGCAACAAACCCAAGTATCATAATTTCAAATTTGCGCTTTCTAAATTCTTGCAAAAAATTCCCTTAATCGGCAAAGCGCTATATTCTTTTGTTTTTAAATTCAAGGAAGTTATCAAAGGATTTATTTATAAAAACAATTTCTTTACTTCTCTTGGCTTTAACTATTTAGGTCCTGTTGACGGGCACGATATCGGTGCTATGGAAGAACTTTTCAAAATCGCTCAAAGTTATAACCGTCCGTCACTCATTCACGTAATTACTACAAAGGGTAAAGGTTATTCCTATGCCGAAACAAGCCCTAAAAATTATCACGGGGTTTCTCCGTTCGACGTTGACGAGGGTGCTAAATTCGGAGACAAACTAACCTATTCGGATATTGCGGGAAATACCCTTTGCGAAATGGCTGAAAACGACCCTACGATATGCGCCGTAACTGCCGCAATGACAGGCGGAACAGGTCTTTCTGAATTTGCTGAAAAATATACTGACCGTTTTTTTGACGTAGGTATTGCCGAACAACATGCAGTGACTTTTTGTGCAGGTCTTAAAAAAGGCGGTATGAAACCTTACTTTGCGGTATATTCTTCATTTTTACAACGGGGTTTCGACCAAATCATTCACGATTGCGCTATCGAAAACTTGCCTGTATGTTTCCTTATTGACCGTGCAGGTATCGTCGGTGAAGACGGTGAAACGCATCAGGGTCTTTTTGATGTTTCTTATCTTTCTCTTGTACCAAATGTGGAAATATATTCACCCTGTTATTATGATGAATTGGAGTTTTTAATTAAAGAATCCGCTAAAAGCGATTGTGTCACTGCAATTCGATATCCTCGCGGTTGCGATGATGGCAACCGTCCCGATTACGAATTAGGTAACGAGTTTGATGTTATAAAAGGCGACGGTAAAAACGTAATTTTGACTTACGGCAGATTGTTTAGTGAAGCTTTAATTGCGCAAAAAGACGGCGGTTTTGATATTATAAAACTTAATAAAATCTATCCGCTCAGTAATGAACTTATAAATTCATTGTTAAAGTATGAAAATATTCAAATTTTTGAAGAGACCGTTAAAAACGGCGGTATAGGTGAACATATCGTGAGTATTCTTTATGAAAACGGTTTTAAAAATAAAGTGCAGATACATGCGGTTGATAATAAATTCGTACCGTCGGCAAGTGTAGAGTCCGCTATTAAAAACAATGGGTTATGTGCCGAAGAAATGTTAAGGAGTATAAATGGCTAAAATTCGTTTAGACGTAGCATTATGTGAACAAGGCTTTGCCGAAAGCCGTGAAAAAGCAAAAGCGCTTATTATGGCTGGTATCGTTTACGTAAATAATCAAAAATCCGATAAAGCAGGTAATACTGTAAAGGCGGATGACATAATAGAAGTAAGGGGCGAAACCCTTAAATACGTAAGCCGTGGCGGTTTGAAACTTGAAAAAGCGGTTAAGGTTTTTGATTTTTCACTCGAAAATTCAATATGTGCTGATATCGGTGCATCAACAGGCGGTTTTACCGATTGTATGCTTCAAAACGGCGCAAAAAAAGTATATGCAATAGACGTTGGCTACGGTCAACTTGCCTGGAAATTGCGTACCGATGAACGTGTTGTAAATCTCGAACGTACAAATTTCAGGTATGTAACAAAAGAACAAATCCTCGAAGAACTTGATTTTGCATCTGTTGACGTATCTTTTATTTCGCTATCTCTTATTTTACCCGTTATGCGTACTCTTTTAAAGGATAATGGTCAGGCGGTTTGCCTTATAAAACCGCAGTTTGAGGCAGGTAAAGAAAACGTAGGCAAAAAGGGTGTAGTAAGGGATAAAAACGTTCATATTGCGGTTATTGAGAAAATAATAAATTTATTAGAAGAAAATAAATTCACTTTATTGGGACTTGACTTTTCTCCCGTAAAAGGTCCTGAGGGTAATATTGAATATTTATGTCACATAAAGAAAACGGAAAGTTTTGAAAATTTATGTGGTACTACGGCAAATGAGGTTGTCGAAAATTCTTATCAAACACTTAAGGAGTGAGGCTAATGGTAGTAGCCGTTTTACCTAATCTTGATAAACGAGGCTCGGCGCAGGTTGTTGAAAAATTAGGACACATTTTAAAGCAAGAGGGTATAGAAGCGTATTTGCCCGATACCGTTTGCAGTCCGAATTTTAAAACCGCACCTGAGGACAGTTTATACAGTCTTGCGGATATTATCATCACGATAGGCGGTGACGGTACCATTATCCGTTACGCTAAGCGAGCCGCTCTTGATAACAAGCCCGTTTTGGGTATAAATGCAGGTCGTATGGGCTATCTTGCAAACATTGAACAAAATGAACTTTCTTTGATTTCAAAACTCAAAAGTAAAGAATACGTTGTGGAAGACCGTATGATGTTAGCGGTTGAAATATTCGAGAACAGTAATCTTATTAACAGTTATACCGCACTTAATGATGCAGTTATAACAAGCGGGTTTATTTCCCGTATTGTTGATATTTCGGTAAGCGTTTCACAAGATACAATAAATTATCTTGCCGACGGTCTTATTGTTTCAACCCCGACCGGCTCTACTGCTTATTCAATGTCGGCAGGCGGTCCTATTATCGACCCTTCGACTGAAAGTATTTGTATTACACCGATTTGTTCTCATTCATTGTCTGCAAAGCCTATACTTTTAGGCGCAGATAAGGAGATTTTATTAAAATCTTTCTCCAAAAAGCGTACCGAAATATATCTTACGGTAGATGGAAGAAAGGTTACAAACGTTAAACCTTTTACCGAAATTAAGATTACTAAATCGCCAAATACGGTTAAACTTATAAGACTTAACGACCGTTCTTTCTATAAAACACTTTCGGTAAAATTTAAAGATGGCAGGAGTTTTTAAATTGAAACAAGTACGTAAAAAACAAATACTTGAAATTATCGAACAAAAGATAATTTTAACCCAAGAAGATTTGCAAAATGAACTTTTAAGTTTGGGCTTCGACGTCACGCAATCAACTGTATCGCGTGATATTAAAGAACTTAAACTAATAAAAGGTCATGACCGTAACGGCAATTACCGTTATGTTGTGAACAACACCGTAAATGACGACGACGCAAGTCATAAGCGTGATATTTTTGCAAAGTCGGTTTTGTCGGTTGATTATGCGCTGAATAACGTTGTTATTAAATGTCGCAGCGGTTTGGCATCAGGTGCTTGTGTTGCGCTTGACGGTATGTTTCATGAGTTTATGTTGGGTTCACTGGCAGGTGACGATACAATTATCGTTGTAACCCGTTGCGTAGAAGACTCCAAAACTTTGGTGGAAAAAATAAATAATATATTATAACGGCGGAATTTTTATGTTAAAATTTTTACATATCGAAAATATTGCGGTTATTGAAAAGACAGATATTGATTTTAAAGACGGTTTCAACGTACTTACGGGTGAAACGGGCGCAGGTAAATCCATTGTTATTGACGCCATAAACGCAGTTTTGGGTGAGCGTACGTCCAAGGATTTAATCCGTACGGGATGCGACAGCGCAGTTGTTTCGGCGGTTTTTGATAATCCTAATAATGAAACGATTGCGCAACTTCAAGAAAACGGAATTTCACTTGCTGATGAAGACATTATAATAACTCGAAAACTCAGTGTTTCGGGTAAAGGCTTTATTAAAATAAACAATGTTCCTATTACTTCTGCCGTTTTGCGTGAAATTTCTAAAAATTTAATCAATATTCACGGTCAACACGATAATCAGGCGCTTTTAAATCCTGAAAAACATCTTGATTATATCGATTTAATTGCAGAAAACGGACAACTTATTGACGATTATTATGCGGTTTTTAAACGTCTTAATTCTATAAGAAAAGAATTACAATCGCTTCAAATGGACGAAGACGAAAAACAACGTAAAATTGATATGTTAAAGTATCAGATTGGTGAACTTGAAAACGCTGATATTAAGGTTGGCGAGTATGATAAACTAAAAAAACAACTCTCAATTGCCAATTCTTATGAAAAAACGTATAAAGCACTTAACGGTGTAGAATTTTTCCTCGGCGGTAATGATGACGCTGACGGAACAGTAACGCAACTTACAAATGCGTTAAAACTTATAAAATCGCTTGAAAATGCTGATTTTGATGATAGTTATACAAAACTTAACGAGGCACTTTCTTTAATAGAAGGTGTTCGTACCGATTTAGACGGTTTTCTTTCAAATAGTGAATTAGAAGGCTTAGATGCCGACAGTATAAACGGAAGACTTGATTTTTTGTCACGACTTATGGTAAAATACGGTTCGAATGAAGAAAAAATGCTTGATTTTTTGAGTATTGCTCAACAAGAACTTGAAAATATAACCCTTTCTGACAAGCGTATAACAGAATTGTCCACACAACTTGAAAACGCAAAAATGGAACTTATCGAAAAAGCGAAAGTATTGTCCGATAACCGAATAAAAGCAGCACAAAGTTTTGCTAAACAAGTTTGCGATACGTTATCATATCTTAATATGCCAAACGTTAAGTTTGTAGTTGATATCAAGCAGGGAAGATACCAGAAAAACGGTTGTGATACCGCTGAGTTTTTGATTTCCGCTAATAATGGTGAAAGTCTCAAACCGTTACATAAAACGGCGTCAGGCGGCGAATTATCACGTGTTATGCTTAGTATAAAGAGCGTTTTGCTTGATAAAGACAACGTAGGCACTATGATATTTGACGAAATTGACACAGGTATAAGCGGTTTTGCCGCAGGTAAGGTTGCAACCCAACTTAAAAAAGTAGCAACTGCGCGTCAGGTTATTTGCGTTACACACTTAGCGCAGATTGCCGCCGTAGCAAACGAGCATTTGCTAATTGAAAAAACTACCGACGGCAAACATACCTTTACGAATGTTACTCCACTTAATTACGAGCAAAAAATTAACGAAATTGCACGTATTATGTCGGGTACTGAGATTACTGAAAACTTATATAATTCCGCTAAGGAACTAATAGATAGGAGCAATTAAAATGAAAATTTACGAAGAACTCGTAGCCCGCGGCCTTATAGCACAGGTTACAGACGAAGATGAAATCAGAGAACTTATCAATAGTGGTAAGGCAACCTTTTATATAGGATTTGACCCCACGGCAGACAGTTTGCATGTAGGTCACTTTATGGCACTTTGCCTTATGAAACGTCTTCAAATGGCAGGTAACAAACCTATCGCACTTATCGGCGGCGGTACCGGTCATATCGGCGACCCCTCGGGCAGAACCGATATGCGTTCTATGATGACTGCTGAGCAAATTCAACATAACTGTGATTGTTTCAAAGAACAAATGAGCAAGTTTATTGAATTTGGCGAAGGCAAAGCGCAGATGGTTAATAATGCTGTCTGGCTTTTAAAACTTAATTATATTGAACTTTTACGTGAAGTCGGCGCTTGTTTCTCGGTTAACAATATGCTTCGTGCAGAATGTTACAAGCAACGTATGGAAAAGGGTCTTTCTTTCCTTGAATTTAACTATATGATTATGCAAAGTTATGACTTCTATCATCTTTACAAAGAGTATGGTTGTAATATGCAGTTCGGCGGTGACGACCAATGGTCTAATATGCTCGGCGGTACTGAACTTATCCGTAAAAAGTTAGGTAAAGATGCATACGCTATGACTATCACTTTGTTACTCAATTCAGAGGGTAAAAAGATGGGTAAAACCGTTGGCGGCGCTGTATGGCTTGACCCCAAAAAGACAAGCCCCTACGAATTTTATCAGTACTGGCGCAACGTTGCTGATGCCGACGTATTAAAATGTATCAGAATGCTTACGTTCTTACCCTTGGAAGAAATTGATAAGATGGATAGTTGGGAAGGTGCTCAACTCAATACAGCCAAAGAAATTTTGGCTTTTGAACTTACAAAACTTGTTCACGGTGAAGAAGAAGCTACCAACGCTCAAAATACCGCTCGTGCAGTATTCGGCGGCGCAGGTTCACATCAAAATATGCCTACCACCGAACTTTCTAATGAAGATTTTACCGACGGCAAAATCGGCGTACTCGCTATGATGGTAAAGGCAGGTCTCGCTGCATCAAACGGTGAAGCAAGACGTCTAGTACAACAGGGTGGCGTTTCTATCAACGACCAGAAGGTTACCGACCCCGCACACACTCTTTCAACCGATGATTTTGCAAATGAAGTTATCCTTAAAAAAGGTAAAAAGAACTTTGTTAAGTTCGTGGTAGCATAGTGGGTTTGTTCCGTAAAAAGCATAAAAATCAAGATTTATTGCGTACTTTTGATGGTAGAGAACTTAAATATGTAACCAGACGCAATGTGCACGATGACGGCAGTGTCACTTATGATATTATCGGAAAAATGGGTCGTATCGCTGTTATTGGCGATTATATCCGTATAATTTGTGGCGAAATTGATGTTTTTAACTGCAAAATCGACGATTCCAAGTATTATTTACTTATGAGTGGTGATGGTGTAACCGTTGAAGGTGAAAATACCATAACGGGTAAATATGACACAGTTACTGCATATTACACTTATTATAGGAAATAAAAAAGCGGGGTTTATCCTCGCTTTTTTGCATATTTAGGAAAAAATTGGTCACTCTAAATTTAAGGAGTGATTATATTGACAAATTTTAAAGAAAGCAAAACCAAAACAAATCTTATGCGAGCATTTGCAGGGGAGAGCCAAGCGCGTAACCGTTACACATTTGCAGCAGAGATAGCAAAAAAGCAAGGATTATATGTGATAGAAGCGGTTTTTAAGTATACTGCCGACCAAGAAATGGCACACGCCAAAGTTTTTATGAATCATTTAAGTGAACTAAATGGTGAAACAGTTGAAATTGATGGAACTTATCCTGTCGAAGTAACAAATTCTGTTATAGAATTGTTGGAAAATGCCGTGCACAATGAAACTGAAGAGTACGAAGATGTTTATAAGTCTTTTGGAGAAATCGCCGAAGAAGAAGGCATTTTGGCGGTTGCAGGGTCTTTCAAAGATATCGCAAACATTGAAAATGAACACGCAAAGCGCTTTAAACTATTTGCTGAACTTTTAAAGCAAAATAAATTGTTTGTAAATGATTGCGAATGTGATTGGGTTTGTCTTAATTGTGGTAATATTTACAAAGGAAAAACCGTTCCGGAAGCTTGTCCGGTTTGCCATCATGAAAAGGGATATTTTATAAGACTTGAGTTGGCACCGTATACAAAATAACCAAAATATATTTTCTTTAAAACTGTGTTTTATGTAAAACACAGTTTTTTTACATATAATTTTATAAGTAATTGACAATCGCTTGAAACTTTGTTAAAATAATAACAAAGTTTGATACTGGATTTATGGAGGTAGTTATGAATACTGAAAAAAGATTAACTATAGACAGTGTTGAAAAGCTCGAAACTGCTATAAAAAATATAAGAGTAGCACAAAAGCTTTTTTCAAATTATTCCCAGGAACAAGTAGATAAAATTTTCCTGGCCGCTGCATCTGCCGCAAATAAAGCAAGAATTCCGCTTGCTAAAATGGCTGTCGAAGAAACAGGAATGGGTGTAGTAGAGGATAAGGTTATTAAAAACAATTACGCTTCAGAATATATTTATAATGCATATAAAAACACGAAAACCTGCGGTGTTATTGAGGAAGATAAATCATATGGAATTAAAAGAATCGCAGAACCTATCGGTGTTATTGCAGCTGTAATTCCTACGACCAACCCAACATCCACCGCAATTTTTAAGTGTTTGATTGCTTTAAAGACAAGAAATGCAATCATAATTTCTCCGCATCCACGAGCAAAAAACAGCACAATTGCCGCAGCTAAACTTATTCTTGAAGCAGCAGTTGAAGCGGGTGCTCCGGAAGGTATTATTGATTGGATAGATACTCCAAGTCTCGATATGACAAATACCGTTATGAAGGAATCAGATATAATTCTGGCTACCGGCGGTCCTGGTATGGTTAAAGCTGCATATTCAAGCGGCAAACCTGCTTTGGGCGTTGGTGCAGGTAATACTCCTGCAATTATTGACGACACTGCCGATATATTACTTGCTGTAAACTCAATTATACATTCAAAAACTTTTGATAATGGTATGATTTGTGCTTCTGAACAATCGGTAATTGTTATCGAAAGTATATACGAAGCCGTAAAACGCGAATTTTCTACACGTGGATGTTATTTCTTAAATGAGGCAGAAACGGAAAAGGTTAGAAAAACCATTATAATTAACGGTGCTTTAAACGCAAAAATTGTAGGTCAAAGTGCCGCAAAAATTGCCGAGCTTGCGGGTGTTACCGTACCAGATGGCACAAAAATTCTAATCGGTGAGGTTGAAAGCGTAGAATATTCTGAAGAATTTGCTCACGAAAAATTAAGTCCCGTACTTGCTATGTATAAGGCAACCGATTTTGAGGATGCACTTAAAAAGGCGGAACAACTCGTAGCCGACGGTGGATACGGTCATACTTCTAGCATTTATCTTAATGAAGTTACCGAAGATAAAAAACTTCAAGAATTTTCGGCACGTATGAAAACCTGCCGTATCTTAGTTAATACACCGTCTTCCCACGGTGGCATCGGTGACCTTTATAATTTTAAACTTGCACCATCACTTACATTGGGTTGTGGTTCTTGGGGCGGAAACAGTGTTTCTGAAAATGTTGGTGTAAAACACTTATTAAATATCAAAACTGTTGCAGAAAGAAGGGAAAATATGCTTTGGTTTAGAGCTCCTGAAAAGGTATATATTAAAAAAGGTTGTCTTCCTGTAGCTCTTGACGAACTAAAAAGCGTACGCGGCTCTAAAAAAGCATTTATCGTTACTGATACATACCTTTATCATAACGGCTATACAAAGGCTATTACTACAAAGCTTGACGAAATGGGTATCGCGCACACTACTTTCTTTGATGTTCAACCCGATCCGACCCTTAAAAACGCTAATGAAGGCGCAAAACAGATGGCTGCTTTTGAACCCGATACTATCATTGCTATCGGTGGCGGTAGCGCTATGGACGCCGCCAAGATTATGTGGGTACTTTACGAACATCCCGAAGCTGATTTTATGGATATGGCAATGCGTTTTATTGATATACGCAAGCGTGTTTATACATTCCCAAAAATGGGTGAAAAAGCATATTTCATTGCAGTTCCTACTTCTGCAGGTACAGGCTCTGAAGTAACGCCTTTTGCGGTTATAACCGATGAGAAAACCGGTATCAAATACCCCTTAGCAGATTATGAATTACTGCCTAATATGGCGATTATTGATACCGATTATCATATGAGCGCACCAAAGGGATTAACAGCAGCTTCGGGTATAGATGCTGTTACACACGCGGTTGAAGCCTATGCTTCAATGATGGCAACTGATTATTCCGATGGTTTAGCACTGCAATCTTTAAAAAATATTTTCAAATATTTACCGCGTGCTTATGAGAAAGGCCAAACCGATATTGAAGCTCGCGAGAAGATGGCAAATGCCGCTACAATGGCAGGTATGGCTTTTGCTAATGCATTTCTTGGTGTATGTCACTCTATGGCGCATAAACTTGGTGCTTTCCATCACTTACCGCACGGTGTTGCCAATGCGCTTTTGATTGAAGAAGTAATTAGATTCAATGCAAGTGAAGCTCCTGTAAAAATGGGTACATTCTCGCAGTATGACCATCCTAATACTTTAGCCCGTTATGCTGAAATTGCTGATTATCTCGGTCTTGGCGGTGATACTGATGAAGAAAAGCTTGAAAAGTTAATTAGTGCTATAAACAGTCTAAAAGAGTCTGTTGGTATTAAGCCGACCATTAAAGATTACGGTATTGATGAAAAAGATTTCTTAGACCGTCTTGACGATATGGTAGAGCAAGCCTTTGATGACCAATGCACAGGAGCCAATCCGCGCTATCCTTTAATGAGCGAAATCAAGCAAATGTACTTAAATGCTTATTACGGCAAACATTTTGTTGAAAAGGATATGCCTAACGCATAATTAAGGAGGACTATTATGAAACTTGATAATGTTATTGCTGTTAGAAAAAACAAAACCGTATATCGTGACGGTGACAAATGTATTAAGGTTTTCGATGAAAATTATTCCAAAGCTGATGTTTTAAACGAAGCCTTAAATCAGGCAAGAATTGAAGAAACGGGTCTTAATATTCCTAAAATTTTATCTGTAACTACCGTCGAAGGTAAATGGGCAATTGTTTCGGAATTTGTAAGCGGTAAAACCTTGGCTCAGCTTATTGAAAAAGATGTTGAAAATAAAGATAAGTACATTGAGATGCTTGTTGATATACAACTTCAAATTCATTCAAAGGTTTGTCCTTTGCTTAACAAACTTAAGGATAAAATGAATAGAAAAATTAGCGAAACCGAGCTTGATGCTACAACAAGATATGAGTTGCATACAAGACTTGAAGGTATGCCGAAGCACAAAAAGGTATGTCATGGTGATTTAAACCCCTCTAACATTATTATAAGTGAAGACGGAACACCATATATAATCGACTGGTCACACGCAACACAGGGTAATGCTTCTGCCGATGCTGCAAGAACATACTTGCTTTTTTGGTTGGCAGGTGATAGTAATTATGCTAAAAAATATTTAGATATTTTCTGCAAGAAGAGTAATACCGCAAAACAGTATGTTCAGAAATGGATGCCTATAGTTGCAGCATCACAATCGGTTAAGGGTAACGAAAAAGAACGCGAATTGTTGCTCAGCTGGGTTGATGTTGTAGATTATGAATAATAAAAATTTACAAACCCCGATAGAAATATCGGGGTTTATTATATATAAAAAAGACCACCCTATTGGGCGGTCTTGGTGCGAGTATTCATAACTAACCTCAAACGCGAGTTGAAAACTCAAAAAATAAGAACCTCAGCACGCGAATAGCGTGTCGAGGCTCTCGACTGGTGCCGGTGGCCGGACTCGAACCGGCACGCTGTCGCCAGCGGTGGATTTTGAGTCCACTACGTCTGCCAATTCCATCACACCGGCAAGTGTGAAATCATAATGTCAAGTAACTTTTGTGCTCGTGACTCTTGCGGTACCCGAAATTTATTTTCGGGTTGGAGCGCCGATAAATTTCGACCGCTGCGCCTTTTGCGCCTTCACTTTATCATCCGCCGGATGCGTTTGGCGCAAAAGCTGCCAATTCCATCACACCGGCAAAGTGTGAAATATCAGTAAAATTTACTCGACCTTGCTATTATACATTAAACTCTTTTTAAAATCAAGTGTTTTTTTAGATTTTATTAAAAATTAAATAAAATAAGCAGTTTGCAGAAAGGGAAGAGTGAGAGTAAAAAGTAAAATCGGCAAGTTTCTGTCGAAACTAGCCGATTTTTGGCAGGGGTAGAAGGACTCGAACCCTCACAAACGGTTTTGGAGACCGGTGTGCTACCATTGACACCATACCCCTATGTATTATGCTCATTTTGGTGGACCAGCAGGGACTCGAACCCCGGACCAACCGGTTATGAGCCGGTTGCTCTAACCAACTGAGCTACTGGTCCAAACGAGCAAGACTTATTATATCAACAAACCAAACTTTTGTCAATACAAAAAATAAAATATTTTCAATTATTTTTTTCGCAAGTTTTTCACCACAAAACCTAGTGTATATATATTAATATATATACTAAAATAGTTAAAAAAGTGTTACAAAGTGGGGAAAAGGTTGACATAATAGGTATTTTTTTGGTAAAATAATATGAATTATTATGGGTAAGTATCGTTTTCGGCTTAGATAATAATTCACTTTTCAAAATAATTTTTAGGAGTGAAATTATGGTAAGAAGTATGACAGGCTTTGGCAGAGCCAAGGCACAAATCGACGGTCTTGACATTACGGTAGAAATCAAATCTGTAAATCACAGATATTTTGAGTTTTCCTGCCGTACACCACGTGCGTATTCTTTTTTGGAAGAAAAGATTAAATCACATCTTTCGGGCGCTGTAACACGCGGAAAGATTGAAGTGGGCGTTTTAATTGATGACAACACCGAAAATGCGACAGATGTAGAAATCGACCGTGAATATACGACTGCATATCTGAAAGCACTTAAAACTCTTTCAAAGGAGTACGGTATTAAAAACGACGTTAAGACTTCTGCACTTGTTGGCAATAATGATATTTTCAAAATCAAACGTCAGATAATTGATGACGAGGTTATCACAAACGCCGTTTTAACTGTACTTGATGATGCATTGGCTAAATTTATAGAAATGCGCACAATAGAGGGAGAACGCCTTTTGAAAGACGTTATCGACCGTGCAAATTATATATTGGAAAAAGTTGCGTTTATCGAAGAACGTTCACCAAAAACCGTAGCGGAATATCAAAACCGTATTGAACAAAAAATAAAAGAACTTTTAGGTGATAATACAATTGATGAGCAACGTGTGTTGACCGAAGTTGCAATATTTGCCGACAAGGTTGCAGTTGCCGAAGAAACTGTTCGTCTTCGCAGTCATATTAAGCAGTTCGAAACTCTTATGTCTTCCGACGACGCAATAGGCAGAAAGTTAGATTTTATCGTTCAGCAAATGAACCGTGAGGCAAATACAATCGGTTCTAAGGCACAGGATATTGAAATAGCACATACAGTTGTGGATATTAAGTCTGAAATCGAAAAAATCCGTGAACAAATTCAGAATATGGAGTAATTTATGAAACTTGTAAACATTGGCTCGGGTAATATGGTTTCTGCCGAAAGAATTGTAAGTATACTAACCCCTGATTCTGCACCTATTAAAAGAATTATACAAGATGCCAAAGAGCAGGGCATACTTATAGATGCTACTGTTGGCAGAAAGACCAAAACAGTTATTATTACAGATAGCCACCACGTAATTCTGTGTTATTTAACTTATGAAAAATTGGCTTCGCGTGTAAGTGATTTTGACGTACTTTTTGAGGAGGATGAAGATGAATAAAGGCGGAATTTTTATAATTTCAGGACCGTCAGGTTCGGGAAAAGATACATTACTTATTGAACTTTTCAAAAAACGCCCGGATATTAAGTTTTCAATTTCTTCAATCACTCGCCCTATGCGTGATGGCGAGATTGAAGGAGAAAAATACAATTTCATTTCTCGTGAAAAATTTGAACAAATGCTCAAAGATGATATGTTATTAGAGTACAACGTTTATGCAGGTAATTACTATGGTACACCTAAGTTTCCTGTAATCGATGCTTCACAACGCGGTATTGATATGATGATTGAAGTTGACGTAAACGGTGCAAAGCAAATCAGAGAAAAATTACCGGAAGCAGTTAGTATTTTCATTATGCCGCCTTCCTATACGGAACTTAGAAAAAGACTCAGCGGACGTGGTACTGAAACCGGACAAATAATAGACGAACGCATGCAAATCGCTCTTTCTGAAATTGCAAGAGCCAGTGAATATGATTATATAATCGTAAATGATAAGCTGGACAAAGCAGTTGAAGATTTAATTTCAGTAATAACAAACAGTCGTTTGTTACTCAATAGACAAAAATTTTTAATTGAAGAGGTACTTAAAAATGCTTAATCCCAACATTGGTAAACTTATTAAAACTTATGACAACAGATATCGTTTAGTGCTTGATATTGCTAATACTGCACGTGATATCTCTAAAAAACAGGAAGAAAACGGTGAGATTTCCACTTGTAAGCCTGTAAGCCTTGCAATCGACACACTAGCAAATAAAGAAGAAGACTAATAATATTTTTTTGGGGGAAAGGTTGTGAAAGGAATGGTTGCAAAAATTACATTGCAAGGTGCTACGTTTGCATTTGATAAACTTTACAGTTATACCGTTCCCACCGAATTTGATATTAAAGTCGGATGCCGTGTAATAGTTCCGTTTGGCAAAGGTAACACCAAAAAGCAGGGTATGGTTTTTGAACTTTGTGACCAACCAAACGACATATTAAAACCAATATTAAAGGTTTTGGATAAAGAACCTGTTTTAACGCCTGAATGTATAGAAATGTGTAAATATATGCAAGAAAACGTATTTTGCACATATTACGATGCAGTAAACGTTATGTTGCCGACAGGTATCACCCATAAACTGATTGATTTTTATTCCGCAAATGACGAGTTTGCATCATCTCTTTTAAAAGACGATGAACTTTTGGTTTATAACTTTTTAAAAAGCAAAGGTGAAACAGCACAAAAGGATATTATCCAAAAACTCGGCGTATCAGAAGAACTGCTTGACGGTATGCTAAAAACAGAAGCGCTTATTAAAAACAGTGATTCCTTGCAGAAGATGGGGGATGCCACTCAAAAATGGGTACGACTTCACGAGAATTACGAGTCTGTAAAACTCACCCCACACCAAAAAGAAATTGTTGATTTGCTAAGCGATATTGAAACCGCAAGTGTAAAAGAAATCCGTTATTTCACAGGTGTTTCTTTATCAGTTATTGAGAATCTTATCAAAAAACAAGTTTTAATTTCTTACGAAAAGCAAGTTTTCAGAAAGCCGTATAAATCGAATAATACTTTAAATAAAAGTGAAATTATACTTACAGACGAGCAAAATGACGCTTATCTCGGTCTTGTGAACGATTATAACGCGCAAGAGGGTAAGGTTGCACTTTTATACGGTGTTACGGGTTCCGGTAAAACTCAGGTTTTCTTAAAACTTGTTGATAAGGTAGCAGGGGATGGTAAGGGCGTTATTGTTATGGTGCCCGAAATTGCACTAACCCCACAAATGATAAACATTTTTACTTCCCGCTACGGTGATAAAATTGCAGTTTTTCACAGCGCTATGTCACAAGGGCAGCGTATGGACGAATGGAAACGTATCAAAAATGGTGACGCTTTAATTGCGATAGGTACAAGAAGCGCTATATTTGCACCTTTTAAGGACTTAGGGCTTATCATTATTGATGAGGAACAGGAACACACCTACAAATCTGAAAAAACACCACGTTTTCACACACGTTCTTTGGCAAAATTCCGTACGGCTTTCGGAGGCGGACTTTTGTGTCTGGCATCTGCTACACCATCTGTTGAAACCTATACGGCGGCTAAATCGGGCAAATATTCACTTTATACTATTAAAAACCGATACGGTAACGCTGTTTTGCCCGACGTACAAATCGTCGATATGAAAAAAGAAATTTTAAGCGGCAATTCATCTTGTCTCAGCAACACGTTATTTGAAGAACTTGAAACTACGCTAAAAAATAAAAAACAGGCGATTATTTTGCTTAACCGACGCGGTCATAATACATACATTTCTTGTGCTGATTGCGGTTACGTGGCTACCTGTCCTAATTGCAGTCTTTCAATGACCTATCATTCCGCAAACAAACGGCTTATGTGTCATTATTGCGGTCATTCCATACCTGTGGCTAATAAATGTCCCGAATGTGGCAAAGAACACCTTAAATTCTTAGGCGTAGGCACACAAAAAGCAGCAGAAGAACTTAGCGCACTGTTTCCCGACGCCCGTATTTTACGTTTAGATGCCGACAGTACCATTTCCCGTGATTCCTATGCAAATTACCTTAATGCGTTCGCAAACGGAGAATACGACATCCTTTTAGGTACACAGATGGTAGCAAAAGGGCTTGATTTTCCAAGCGTTACACTTGTCGGTGTTTTAGGTGCTGACGGTGGACTTCAAGGCGAAGATTTCCGAGGGGATGAAAAAACATTTTCACTCTTGACTCAGGTTGTTGGCAGAGCGGGTAGAGGTGATAACACAGGCAAAGCAATTATCCAAACCACCAACCCTGAAAACAGTGTGATAGAACTTGCAAAAAATCAGGATTACGACGGTTTTTACAATGACGAAATTCTTTCCCGTAAGTTGTTTATTTATCCGCCTTACTGCGATATGGCAGTAATTTGTGTTCAGTCAATTTTCCGTGTACAAGCTCAAAACACAATAAACGGCATTTTTGGAAAAATACGGGAAATGATAAATAATGAATACAGCGATGTAAAACTGATTATTTTGGGCCCTGCGCCAAGTGTAATAGCAAAAATAAATAACCGATACCGCTACCGTATGATTATTAAGTGTAAAAATAATAAACGGTTCAGAGAAGTTATAAAGTTGGCTATTGATATAAATTTAAAAAATGATGTTTCGGTTTCGGTGGATATCAATCCTGAAACCGTTTTATAGGAGGATATTATGGCTATTCGTAATGTTGTTACATTTGGTGACGATTGTTTGCGTAAAGTATGCCGTACACAAATGCAGTTTGACGAACGTTTGTGGACCGTACTTGATGATATGAAAGATACTATGTATCACTCTGAGGGTGTAGGTCTTGCCGCACCGCAGGTTGGCATTTTGCGCAGATACTGCATAATTGATGTGGGTGACGGTCTTATAGAACTAATAAACCCCGTTATTGTTGAAACAAGCGGTACACAGACCGATAATGAAGGTTGTTTGTCTTTACCCGGTAAATTCAGTGAGGTATCCCGTCCAATGAAGGTTACTGTTAGTGCACAGGATAGATTTGGCAAAAACTTCACCGTAACGGGTGAGGGTCTTAAAGCCAGAGCATTATGCCACGAAATTGACCATCTTGACGGTATACTTTATATTGATAAGGCTAATAAAGGAAAATAGTATGAATATAGTTTTTATGGGAACGCCCGATTATGCGGCAAATACCCTTGAAGCGCTTGTTAAAACCGAACATAAGATATCGGCCGTGTTTGCTCAACCTGATAAACCCGTTGGCAGAAAGCAAATTTTAACACCGCCGCCTGTAAAGGTTGTGGCACTCGAAAATGATATACCCGTATATCAACCTGCAACTCTTAGAAACGGCGAAGCGTTAGAAATTTTAAAAAAAATTAACCCCGATGTTATTGTAGTAGTGGCTTACGGTAAAATTTTACCTAAGGAAATACTTGATTTGCCAAAGTATGGCTGCGTAAATGGTCACGCTTCATTATTACCCAAATACCGTGGTTCCTCACCTATACAATGGTGCATTATAAACGGTGAAACTGAAACCGGCGTTACTACAATGCTTATGGACGAAGGTATCGACACAGGCGATATTTTGGAAACAGAAAAAGTTGCAATCGGTCCTGATGAAACTGCGGAAGAATTGTTTGAACGTTTGGCTAAAATCAGCGCTTCGCTTATGGTTTCCACACTTGAAAAACTTCCAAAAGGCGAAATTACTCCACAAAAACAAACAGGCGAAGCCACTTATACTACCATTATCAAAAAAGAAATGGCTAAAATTAACTTTTCAAAAACCGCAAACGAAGTTCACAATACGGTACGTGGCTTTTATTCTTGGCCGTGTGCGTTTTTCTTCCTTGGCGGTAAGAGGATTAAGGTTATAAAAACTGCCATTGGCGAGCCTTGTGATAAAGCGTACGGCTATGTAATAGATAATACCGATTGTCTTGCAATTTCTTGCGGTAACGGTACTTCTGTAAAAATTTTAGAATTGCAACCCGAAGGCTCAAAACCTATGACCGCTAAGCAAATGTTATGCGGCCGACCAATTGAAATCGGTACTTTTATAGGAGAATAATATGGTAAATCCCCGAAGTCTTGCCGTAAAGATTTTAATAAAAATCGAAAAAGACAACGCTTATTCTAATTTGACTCTTAACGCTTTTTTTGAAGAAACCGAGATTTCCGATATTGATAAAGCGTTTGTGACAAATTTAGTATATGGCGTAATTGAACGCAAAATCACGCTTGATTACGTGCTTAAAAACTTTATAAAAACGCCTTTGAAAAAGATATTGCCAATTACTCTAAATACCTTGCGTGTTGCACTTTATCAGATAATGTTTATGGATAAAATACCTGAAAGTGCTGCCGTAAACGAAGCGGTAAAGGGTATAAAAAAATCCAAAGAAAACCGAAATTCCGGCTTTGTTAATGCGGTTTTGCGTAATATTTTGCGTAGTGAAAAACTTTTACCGGATGGTGACAGTGTAGAAAACCTAAGCATTATTTACTCTTGTCCGTGTGAAATTATCGAAAGTTTTATAAATGATTACGGTCTTGTGAACACCAAACTTTTGTTAGAAGAAAGTTTAAAAAGCGCACCGTTTACAGTACGTGTTAATACGCTTAAAACTGACGTTGAAAGTTTTGTGAATCAAATTGGCGTAGAAACCAAGGTTTTAAATGAAAACGGCGCAGTTGAACTTATGGGCGGTTTTTCGGTAGGAAGCAATACTTTATATAAAAACGGTTTGTTTTTTGTACAGGATATGGCTTCGCAAACCGTTGTAACAATACTAAATCCTCAAAAAAATGAGCGTATGCTTGATATGTGCGCAGCACCGGGCGGAAAATCATTTTCGTCGGCTATTTTAATGAAAAATACAGGCGAAATTGTTTCGTGCGATTTGTACGAACACAAGTGTCAACTAATAAAAAAATCTGCTGAACGCCTTGGCTTAGATATAATAAAACCCGCCGTGTGCGATGCTACGGTTTTTAATAAAAATTTAGGTCTTTTTGACTGTATTTTGTGCGACGTACCTTGTTCGGGACTTGGTATTATCAGACGCAAACCCGAAATAAAGTATAAAGATTTTAATGAATTTGATAATTTACCCGAAATTGCAGTCAAAATACTTAATAATGCAAAAAATTATTTAAAACCGCAGGGTAGAATACTTTATTCTACCTGTACTTTAAGGAAAGCTGAAAATGAATGTGTAATTGAGCAATTTTTGAAAGAAAACCCCGAGTTTTCACTCGAATATTCGCATACTTTTATGCCGCACACCGATAATACTGACGGTTTTTACTGCGCTTTACTTAAAAGTAAATAGAAAAGGAGGGTCAAGTTGGAAAAAATCGATATCCGTTCTTACGATTTAAGCGAGTTGGAATGTTTTTTAACATCGCTTTCGCAACCGAAATTCAGAACAAAACAAATTTTTAAATGGCTTCATTCGGGTATTGAAGATTTTGACCAAATGACCAATATCCCAAAATCGTTGCGAGATATTTTAAAGGAAAAATGCTATCTTGCCAACTGTAAAATTGTAAAAAAATTCGTATCTCAAATTGACGGTACCGTAAAATATGTTTATGAACTTTTTGACGGTGAATATATTGAATCGGTGCTTATGAAATATGAACACGGGTATACCGTTTGTATTTCAACACAAGTAGGTTGCCGAATGGGTTGCTCGTTTTGTGCATCGGGACTTGACGGTCTTTGCCGTAACCTTACACCTTCTGAAATGTTGGCGCAAATCATGAAAGCCCAGACCGATAACAATGTCCGTGTTTCTAACGTGGTTATGATGGGTATGGGTGAACCGCTTGACAATTTTGATGACTCGGTTAAATTTTTAAAACTTGTGTCCGACGATAACGGTATAAACATAGGGCTAAGGCATATTTCTCTTTCTACCTCAGGCGTAGTAATCGGTATAAAAAAATTAGCCGAATACAATTTCCCGATAACACTCTCTATTTCGCTACACGCACCTTTTGATGACATCAGAAGTAATATGATGAAGGTCAATAAGCGTTGGAATATTGAAGAATTACTTAACGCTTGTCGGGAATATCAGGCGGTAACTACACGGCGTATCTCATTCGAATATGCGCTGATAAGCGGCGTTAATGACAGTAACGAATGTGCTGATAGGTTGGCAAAAATTTTAAAAGGTATTATGTGTCACGTAAATTTAATACCTGCCAATCCCGTCAAAGAAAATTCATACGAAAAGCCTAATCTTTCAAAAATACACGCGTTTAAACAACGCTTAATATATAACGGTATAAACGCAACTGTCCGTCGTACGTTAGGTGCGGATATAGATGCTTCTTGCGGACAGTTACGAAGAAAAGCAAAGGAGGTAATGCTCAATGATAATACACAGTAAAATTGACAAAGGTATTATAAGGCACAGCAATCAGGACGCATTTTTAGCGGGACAATTAGCCCCGAACGTAACCTTTGCTGTTGTGTGTGACGGTATGGGCGGCGCTAATGCAGGTAATATTGCAAGTGAAATCGCTGTAAAAGCCGTTAGTGAGTATCTTTATAATTCGTACCGTGAAAACATAACAATAGATGAATACGAAAGAATCTTGAAAAACGCTGTTTCGAGCGCTAATTTACAGGTATACGACCGTGCAAGTAAAAACGCAGAACTTGCAGGTATGGGTACTACAATAGTCAGCGCCGTGGTTATTGATAATACCGTCGTTATAGCGCACGTTGGTGACAGTAGAATTTATCTTGTAAATGATACTATATCCCAGCTTACAAAAGACCACTCTATTGTACAATCTTTGGTTGAGTCGGGCAAAATCAGTCCTGAGGATGCCAAAGTTCATCCACGTAAAAACGTTATTACTCGTGCTTTAGGTGTTGAGAGTGAAGTAATTGTTGATACTGATTTTCTGGAAATTGATAAGAACGATACTTTGCTTTTATGCACAGACGGACTTTCAAATTTCGTTTCAGATGAAACAATACTTGAAATATTCAAAAATAATGAGATTCCACAGGTTAGTGAAATTTTAGTAAACCTTGCAAACGAAAACGGTGGCGGAGATAACATCACCGTTGTCACTCTGACGGCAGAATAAAGAAAGGAAGATTATTATGGATAAGTACTTAGGTAAACGTCTTGACGGAAGATATGAAATACGTGAAATTATCGGCGTAGGTGGTATGGCTGTCGTTTACAAAGCGTTTGACAACGTTGAAAATCGTTTTGTTGCCATAAAAATATTAAAGGAAGAGTTTCTTTCAAATCAAGAATTCTTGCGCCGTTTCAAAAACGAAAGTAAAGCAATTGCAATGCTTTCGCACCCCAACATTGTAAACGTTTATGACGTTAGTTTCGGCGACCTCATTCAGTATATTGTTATGGAATATATTGAGGGTATTACTTTAAAAGAGTTTATAGAACGAGAAGGCAGTCTTCGTTGGAACGATGCAGTTCACTTTACAGTTCAGATTTTGAAAGGTTTGCAACACGCACATGATAAAGGTATTGTGCACCGTGACGTAAAACCGCAGAACATCATGGTTTTATCTGACGGTACCATTAAAGTTACTGACTTTGGTATTGCACGTTTCGCGCGTAGTGACCAACGTACCATTACCGACAAGGCAATCGGCTCGGTTCATTATGTAAGTCCCGAACAGGCAAGGGGAGAAAAGACTGACGAAAAAGCCGATATTTATTCTGTCGGCGTAATGCTTTATGAAATGCTCACGGGCAAATTACCATTCCAGGCAGAAAGCGCAGTTTCGGTTGCTATTATGCAGTTGCAACGTGACCCTCAACTCCCTACAACTATCAACCCTTCTATTCCTAAGGGGCTTGAACAAATCACAATTCACGCTATGCAAAAGAGTCAGGAACGCCGTTATCAATCCGCTTCCGAAATACTTTGTGACTTGAATAACTTCAGGCGTGACCCGTCTGTCACTTTCCCGTATTCTTATTTTGTAGATAATGCTCCTACAAAATACGTTAATTCGCTCGATAACGAAAGTTTGGATGAAGTAACCGAACACTCTGCAAACAAAAATAAAAGCAGTATTATACCTATTTTAACAGGTGTTGCTATTGCTATTACTGTTGCGGTAGCAATTTTTGTCATAACATGGTTGAGCAATAACGTTTGTACAGACACGGGATTAGAATTTGAATGTCCTGATTTTGTTGGTAAAAATATTACCGAAATCGAAGGCAATCCCGAATATACCGAAAATTTTGATATCACATTCAAAACTGCTCCAAATAATGAGTACGGCAAAGATATAATTTTTGAACAATCAATTGCCGAAGGTACAAAACTTAAAAAAGGCGCTAAAATAACCCTTTCTTACAGTACGGGTGCTCCTACTTTGAAAGTTCCGGGCGTTACGGGTGAAACCGAAGCCGCAGCAGTTACCGAACTTAAAACCTATAACTTTGACGTTAAGATTGTAGAAGAATACAATGATGAATTTGACGCTGGTATTGTTATTAAAACCGACCCTGCCGAAGGTTCGGAAGTTTATGAAGGCTCAACCATTACTGTTTATGTTTCATCGGGTAAAGAAGAAATTTCCGTTGATATTCCCAACGTTATTGGCGAACCTGTTACTCAGGCGAAACAACGTATAATCGATGCAGGTTTAAAAGTAGTTGTTGAAAACGTTAATTTAACTGCCGCTGATAAATATCAACCGAAAGATTATGTATTGCGCCAAGACCCGCAAGGCGGTTCCAAAAAGGTTCCCGAAGGAACGACAATTACTCTTTACGTAAGCAGCGGTGTATATGAAACCGATATCGAAATTGCTTTGCCGAGTGATTTCACTGAAGATGTTTGCACCGTTTCGTTATGGCTTAACGGCACTTGCAAAAAGACAAGTGAAAGCATAAATCTTAAACAAATTACTAAATATACCTTTAAAGATATCGTATCACAAAATAAAACCGAAACGTTTACTGTTATGATTAAGGGTGAAAACGGCTCTTCACAGGATTATATGAGCATTTTCGTAGATTTCACCAAAGAAAAAGATAATGTTTCAGTAATTAGTGTATCAACCTTTGGCGGAGCGGAAGGAACCTGATATGACAGGTATTATTATTAAAGCTTTATCATCTTTCTATTACGTTGAGACCGAAAACGGTGTTTTCGAATGTAAAGCAAGGGGGAATTTCCGCAGAAGCGGGTTTTCCCCTTTGGTAGGAGACAGGGTAGAGATAGAAGGTTTAGACGATACACACGGCGTTATTAACAGTATTTGCGAACGTAAAAATTTTTTAAAGCGTCCAAACGTCGCCAATATCGATAAATTATTTATCGTTTCTTCATATACAACCCCTGCGCCAAATACTTTTATTATCGATAAAATTTCGGCTATCGCACGATATAACGATATTGAACCTATTATTGTTTTCAATAAAGCGGATATGGGCGATTTTTCGGAATATGAACAAATATACAAAAACGCCGGTTTTAAAACCTACGTTATATCTGCTCAAAGCGGAATAGGTATGGATGCTATAACCAACGAATTAAAGGGTTGTATCAGCGCTTTTACAGGTAATTCCGGTGTCGGTAAATCGAGTATACTGAACTACTTGTTTGGTAACGAAAACATTGCTACGAGTGTCGTTAGTGATAAGTTGGGACGTGGCAGACACACTACACGTCATATTGAAGCTCACAAACTTCCGTTCGGTGCATACGTCTTAGATACACCGGGTTTTTCATCAATTGAACACGATGCCGATGATTATGATTTTAAAGAACGTTTAGCCGAATGTTTTTATGATTTCGGCGATAATATTTACAACTGTAAATTTACTTCCTGCACCCATACAAAAGAAACGGGTTGCAAAGTTATTGAAGCGGTAAATAACGGCGAAATTGAGCAAACACGTCATACCTCTTACGTTGAAATTTGGAATGAATTAAAAGATTTAAAGGCGTGGGAAGCTACTAAAAAACAAAATCGGTAACTTTTTTCGTTTTTCCCATATAATGTACTGTAAGGGGGAAACGAAATGCGAAAACGCTTTAATTTTAATAAAGGTTTTACCGCAATAGCTTTTGCGGGCGGTATGCTGATTTCTTGTTTCTGTCCTCCTAAATTTTTGATAGCGGTACTTGCACTCTGGGTAATTATTCTCGGATGTTCTAGTAACAAATGTTAACGGGGGTTTTGTTGTGAAAGTAGTAATTTTCAAAGGTCCTAAGTTTTTAAACGGAATTTTAAGAATGATTTTCGGCATTAAAAGACAACCGATAGATAATACATAAATCCTGCTTTGGCAGGATTTTTTATTTTTATCAAAAAATTGCAATAAAAACATTGAAAAATAGCGGATTTAATGGTAAAATAAAATGTATTATTATATAAAAAAGGCGGTGATAATATGGGCTTTAAAAAGTGGGTTGTAAAGAATATAAACCGAACCCTTGCAAAACAGTTAGCAACCGAGTGTGAAGTCGAGCCGATTTTAGCACTTATTGCTACTGCCCGCGGTTACTGCGACCCTGCCGATTTGGAGCAGTTCTTATCCGATGAGCCGTGTTTTAGTGACGTATATGCCTTAGCCGATATTATGCATGCCGCCGATATTGTTAATATGACAATAGAAGCAGGGGACAAGATTACCATTTACGGTGATTACGATTGTGACGGTGTTACTGCTACCGCAATGCTTTACACGTATTTGAAAAGCCGCAACGCAAACGTGGATTTCTATATTCCTGACCGTTTTTATGAAGGTTACGGTATGAATTGTAATGCCGTAAAACAAATTCATAACAATGGTACAAAACTTATAATTACGGTTGATAACGGTATTGCTTGTCTTGATGAAATTGACCTTGCGAATGAGCTTGGTATGACTGTTGTTGTAACCGACCATCATCTGCCCGGTGATAAATTGCCTGATGCCGCCGCAATTGTAGACCCTTATAGAAAAGATTGCCCGAGCGAGTTTAAAAATATCTGTGGTGCTCAGGTTGCTTTTATGCTAATATGTGCTACCGAAGGCAAAGAACCCGAAGAATTATTACCTTTTTTTGCCGATATTTTATCGGTTGCGGTTATTGCGGACGTAATGCCCTTAATTTACGAAAACCGCAGTATAATAAAATACGGTATAAATAAAATTAAAACCTCTGCGCTTACGGGTTTTTCGGCATTACTTAACGTTTCGGGTGTGAAAATAGGTGACGTAACGTCTGAAAAGGTTGCTTTTTCTATTTGTCCGCGTATCAACGCCGCAGGCCGCATGGGTAGTGCTAACCTTGCGGTTGAGTTGCTTTGCGAAAATAATATGTTAAATGCTTTGAAAATCGCAAACCAAATTGATGAAATGAACGCAACACGTCAACAAACCGAAAAACAAATCTTCAAAGAAGCTGTAGAGCTTATTGAAAAACACGGTTACAATAACGATCGTGTGATTGTAGTTTGCGGTGATAATTGGCACCACGGTGTAGTGGGTATCGTAGCATCACGTATTTGTGAACGCTACGGTGCGCCCTGTACAGTTTTATCACGTGACGGTAAAACGGCGCACGGTTCGGGCAGAAGTTATGACGGATTTTCGCTTTTTGAAGCGGTTAATTCTACGAAAGATTTACTTTTAAAATTCGGCGGTCATGCTTTGGCTTGCGGTCTTAGTATTGAGTGCGATAAAATTGATAAGTTCAGAGAATGTATCAATGATTATGCATATAAATTCAATTACGTACCGCCTGTACTCACGCTTGATTGCAAACTTAACCCGTCCGCTTTAACCGTTGATTTAACCGAATCATTGAAACAGTTACAGCCATACGGATTTCAAAATCAAATGCCTGTTTTCGGTGTGTTCGGTGTCACTTTACAAAGAATCACTCCGCTTTCTAACAATAAACATTTAAAACTATTATTTACAAAAGATAAAACAAGTTTTCAGGCAATTATGTTTTCAGTCGGTACCGATACTTTTTGTTTTGATGTGGGTGACGTTTTAGATTTGGCAGTTACTGCCGATACTAATTATTACAACGGTAACGTTACCGTAAGTATACAGATTAAAGGTATCCGTATATCAGGTGTTGACCAAGATAAACTTTTCAATGATATAAATAATTATAAATTATTCCGTAAAAACCTGCCGTTTAAGACTATTGATATCACTCCTACACGTGCTGAAATAGGGGAAGTTTACCGTTATATCGGTTCAAACGGAGAATTGGCAGAAAAAATTAAATATAAGTTTATTACCACACTTAATTACGGTAAGACCTGTATTGCTCTTGATATTTTGGAAAATTTAGGTCTTATCACTTTTAAAAACGGGAAATATTATAAAGTTCCCAATGCGCATAAAACCGACCTTTCAAATTCGGAAATTTATCAAAAACTTTTAAAGGAGGGTGAAAAATCATGAATGATATTCAACGCAACAATTTTGAAGATTTAAAACTTATGCTTCAAAATTATGATGAAGATTATGATATTGATATGATTAGAAAAGCGTTTGAAATTTGTGTTAACGCACACGAAGGACAAAAACGTATTTCGGGCGAAGATTATTATTATCACCCTTTTAACGTTGCAAAAATTGTTATTTCTCTCGGTATGGATAGCGAATCGGTTACGGCATCCCTTTTGCATGACATTGTAGAAGATACCGAACTTACTCTTTACGATATAAAACGTCAGTTTGGCGAAGAAGTTGCTCTATTAGTAGACGGTGTTACCAAAATCGGTAAACTCAACTTTTCCACCAAAGAACAGCAACAAGCTGAAAGTTTACGCAAAATGCTTATTGCAATGGGTAAGGATATCCGTGTAATTATTATAAAACTTGCCGACCGTCTTCATAATATGCGCACCATTGATGCTATGCGCCCTCAAAAACAACGTGATATTTCGGTGGAAACACTTGAAGTATATGCGCCTATTGCGCACCGCTTAGGTATAAGACCTGTAAAAGAAGAACTTGAAGATTTGGCGATTAAACACCTTGATCCGATTGCTTATGCCGAAATCGAGGACCTTTTAAAGCATAGAAAAAACCATCGTGAACAAATTCTTAACGAGATTAAAAACCGCATAGAAGAACGTTTGCGTGAAACTATGCCAAATGCCACCCTGTCTTTCCAGGGGCGTGTAAAATCAATACACGGTATTTACCGTAAAATGTACGCACAAGGTCGTAATTTCGACGAAATTTATGACATTTACGCTATTCGTATTATTACCGATACAGTAGCCGACTGTTACAATATTCTGGGTTTAATGCACGATATGTTCCGTCCTATCCCCAACAGGTTTAAGGACTATATTTCCACGCCTAAACCTAATATGTATCAGTCGTTGCACACCACGGTTATAAGCCGTGCAGGTATACCTTTTGAAATTCAGATTCGTACCTTTGAAATGCATCATACCGCCGAATTCGGTATTGCGGCGCACTGGAAATATAAAGAAGGTATTACCAAAAACGATAACAAGATGAATGAACGTCTTGAATGGATTCGTCAAATCATAGATACCCAAGACACCACAAACGATGCTTCGGATATTATTCGCACCATCAAAGTAGACCTTGCCGAAGAAGACGTTTTTGCAGTTACACCCAAAGGCGACGTTATAAATCTGCCTGTCGGCGCTACAATCGTTGACTTTGCTTTTGCTATTCACTCGGCGGTCGGTACACGTATGTCGGGCGCTAAGGTAGACGGTAAAATCGTGCCCATTAACCACGAAGTTAAAACAGGTGAGGTTATAGAAATTTTAACCACCAACGCCGCAGGACACGGTCCGAGCCGTGACTGGCTTAACATAGCCGTTACTTCTTCTGCAAAGGCTAAAATACGTTCGTGGTTCAAAAAAGAAAAACGTCCCGAAAATATCGCGACAGGTAAAAACGAGTACGAAAAGGAACTTCGCCGTAATAATATTAACTTCACCGAAGATGAATTAGAAGAATACACAAGTGAATTGGCTAAAAAATACCGTTTTGCCAACAGTGAAGAATTTTATGCGGCTATCGGCTACGGCGGAATTTTACTTTCAAAAATTTTACCGCGTATCAAAGACGATTATAACAAGAAAAACGCCGAAAGCAAACCGGTTTCTGTTACTCCTCAAACTGCTAGTTCCAAATCATCGGAAGGCGTAATAGTTGAAGGCATTGATAACTGTCTTATTAAACTTTCAAAATGTTGTAATCCGCTTCCGGGCGATGAAATTATCGGCTTTATCACACGTGGACACGGTGTTTCCATTCACAAACGCGACTGCAACAACGTACCTGCAAATATTCAGGATGACGATGAACCGGACCGTTGGATTAGGGCGTACTGGAACAGTACAAAGTCCGAAACCTTTACTTCAACCCTTAAAGCCGTTGCAATTGACCGTGACGGTATATTGATTGAGGTTATGAATGCACTTAACAATATGCGTGTGCCGATTCATAGTATCAGCGCCCGTCAAACCAAAGACGGTAACTGTATAATTATTATGACTATTAGTGCTGAAAGTGTTGAACATTTACGCAGTATTATTGCAAGAATAGAAAAAGTTCCTAAAATTTTCAACGTTGAAAGGATAAATCAATAGTGAAAGCAGTAATTCAAAGAGTGAGCGAAGCATCTGTTAAGGTTGACAACGAAATTGTAGGTGCTTGTAACCAAGGTTATATGATACTTTTTGGTGCAGTTGAAGGTGACACGCTCGAAGACGTGGAAATCTTGGCGCAAAAAGTTGTTAAATTACGTATTTTTTGCGACGAAAACGATAAAATGAACCGTTCTATATTGGATATCGACGGTGAAATTCTCGCAATATCACAGTTTACGTTAGCAGCAGACGTTAAAAAAGGCAACCGTCCGTCATTTATTAAAGCGCTCAACCCCGCACAAGCATCTGAATATTACGATGTTTTTTGTGAGAAGTTAAAGGAATTAGGCGTAAAAAGAGTGGAAAAAGGTGTGTTCGGTGGCGATATGATGGTATCTCTTGTGAATGACGGCCCTGTAACAATACTTTATGACACAGAAATTTGGAGAAAATAATGAAAATTAACGTATTGCCATTAGGTCATATTGGCGCTAACTGTTATATGATTTATACTGAAAAATCCGCTGTTATTATTGATTGCGGTTTTAAAAGTGATGCAGTTACTGTGTTTTTAAAAGAAAATGGTTATAAAGAGCGTATGATTTTATTGACACACGGCCATTTTGACCATATAGGCGGCGCCGAATCTTTACGTGAAGAAACTGACACAAAGATTGCTGTGGGTGCGCTTGATTCCGCTTTATTGGAAGATACCAACTCAAATCTTTCTGATAGATTTCACGCACATTTAACACCTTTTAAAGCAGATATTTTGCTTAATGACGGCGATGTAATCACAGTAGGTGATTTAACCTTTAAAGTAATTCACACACCGGGTCACACCGTAGGTTCTGTATGTTTTTTATGCGAAAATGTACTGTTTTCAGGTGATACGCTGTTCGACGGCAGTATCGGCAGAACTGATTTTCCCGGCGGTGATTTTGAAACGATTAAATCTTCTATTAAAAAATTATATGAATTAGATGACGATATCATTGTTCTGTCGGGTCACGGCAACCGAACAACCATAAAAAAAGAAAAACAACACAATCCTTACGTCAGAGGTTAAAAATGCGACTTTGCCTTGTTAATCATAATTTTAAATATGAATTAGAAAAACTTATACGCTTGTTTTTACCGTTTGAAAAAATTGAGATTTTGGAAAGAGAAGAAATAAACGATTATTGTATTATTTCTGAACTTGAAAATAATTATGCAAACGCTTCACTTTATATAAACGATGAAAAATTCATAAGCCGTATAAAAATTGAAAATTATAATAATGATCGTGATAAAGACTGTGAATTAGCCCTCGCACTTGTAGTTTTTGACTGTTTTACAACCGCTACGGGCTATTTCCCGGATTGGGGAATACTTACGGGTATACGCCCTGCAAAATTTCTCTCACGCCTTAAAAAAGAATGGGGTAAAGAAAAAGCGGAAAGTTATTTTTCAAACATATTAAAAGTAAACCCCAAAAAGATGGATTTGTGCCGTCAGACATTAAGCGGAGAAGGGGAGATAATCTCTCTTTCAAAGCCGGATTCTTTCAGTCTTTACATATCCATTCCGTTTTGTCCGAGCAGATGTTCTTATTGCTCGTTTGTCTCACATTCTGTAGAACAGGCCAAAAAACTAATTCCAGAGTATGTAAAACTTTTATGCGAAGAATTGGTTTTGACTGCGAAAATTTCGAAAGAGAATAATCTTAAACTTGAAACCATATACATTGGCGGTGGCACGCCGACTACGATTTCTGCCGAACAATTAGAAGATATTCTTAAAACCGTTAAAGAAAATTTTGATTTATCTGATTTGCGTGAATATACGGTTGAAGCAGGCCGTCCTGACACCATAACACGTGAAAAACTTGATGTTATAAAGAAATACGGTGCTACACGCATTAGTATAAATCCGCAAACTATGAACGATGACGTTTTAAAACATATCGGAAGAAACCATACAGCTAATGATACGGCAGATGCTTTTTTTCTTGCACGTAAATACGGTTTTAATAATATAAATACCGATTTAATTGCCGGTTTACCTACTGATACGTTCGAAAGTTTTAAATCTACAATAGAACGGGTGTTAAAACTTGAGCCCGAAAGCGTAACTGTACACTCGCTTTGTATGAAACGTTCTTCGCGTCTTACCGTAAAAGGAACTTTTCCCGAGGTTGAAAGCGGTATAATTGCTTCACAAATGGTAGATTATGCAAATAAAATATTAAATGAGAACGGTATCCATCCCTACTATATGTACCGTCAAAGTAAAACGGTCGGTAACCTTGAAAACGTCGGTTACTCTAAAACAGGTTTTGAGTGCCTTTATAATGTTTTTATAATGGATGAAACACATACAATTCTTTCTTGCGGTGCTTCTGCCGTAACGAAACTGCGTGAGCCGCACGGAGATTTTATTGAACGTATATTTAATTTCAAATACCCGTACGAATATATAAATAATTTCGAAGAAATTGTAAACCGCAAAGCAAAAATCAACGATTTTTATAAAACCTATAAAACTTGATTTATAAATTTTACTATGCTAATATTAATTGTGGAGGTTTTATTATGGACTTTTTAGAAAACGCACTTAACACTGCAAAAGAAACACTTGAAATTGTTTCACAAAAAACCGAAGAAGTAATAACAACCGGCAAACAAAAGTATGCTATTGCTTCGCTTAAAAACAAAAACAGCAAATGTTATGAAAGTCTTGGACGTATTTATTTCGAGCAGTTATCGGACTGCGAAATCGATGATGAAAAGACTAAAAATTTAGTACAAATAATTACCGAAAACGAAGAAAGAATTGCCGAACTTTCTGAAGAATTAAACCCATAAAAATTCAAAATGGCTGTTTTCAGCCATTTTTTAATTGGAGGAAATATGAAAAATATAAAAGTTGGTATAATTGTTGCAGACATAGACGAATATAAGCCTTTTGCCGAAACAATTGAAAATAATGAATATCAAAATTATGATTTTTTGGGCAGAAAAGGGCATAAATTTACTATTAAAACCGACGAAGGACAAGCAGAAGTTATTTCCATACTTTGCGGTATAGGTAAAGTAAATGCTGCCGCTGCCGCTATGCACCTTGTAGATATTGGTTGCGATTATTTACTTAATTACGGTCTTTCGGGTGGTATCAGCAATATTAGAAGGGGAGAATTGACCGCCCCAGACAAATTCTTAGAACACGATTTCGATTTAACAGGTATTGGTTATAAACTTTGTGAAAAGCCGTTGCAGGAGTATATTTATAATGCCGATAAGAACCTGTTAAAAGTTGCAGAAAATATTGTATCTAATCTAAAATCAGGTACCGCTGTTTCGGGTGACTATTTTATTTGTGACAGTAACACCCGCGACAGTTTATATGAAAATTTCGGCGCTATGTCGTGCGATATGGAAACCGCCGCTATTGCTTACGTTGCCGCAAACAGTAACACACCGTTTTTAGCCTTGCGTCGTATCTCTGACGATGCAGGAGACAATGCTACCGATTCATACAGAGAAATGAACGAGCAAGACGACACTTTGCTTTCTGATTATATTTTAGAAATTATTAAGGAAATTATATGAAATCTTCAAAAAGAATAATGGGCGAAAGTTCTCTGATTTTGATTATTTCTACCGCCCTTGTGAAAATAATCGGCGCTTGTTTCAAAATACCGCTTGCCACCGATACATTTTTAGGTGACATCGGCTTCGGATATTATTCGGTAGCGCACGATTTGTATATGCCGTTTTATGTTTTGGCAATTTCAGGTCTGCCTGCCGCAGTCGCTAAAATGACGGCCGATTATATTTCGCAAAAAAAAGAAAATGAAATACAACAAAACTTAATACTCTCGCGCCGTTTATTCTTAATTTTCGGCCTGGTAATATCTTTGATTGTTGCTTTATGCTCGATACCGCTTACACTTAGCGATATGTTGTCAAAAAATACCCTGTTAAGCGTTTTGGCGATTGTTCCGTCAATTTTCCTTTGTTTTTTAATATCGGTTTACAGGGGCTATTTTGAGGGCAAAAACAATATGTACCCAACCGCTGTTTCAAAAATTATTGAAGCGGCAGTAAAACTTGTTTTCGGTTTAATTTTCGCTTACGTTGTAATGGGTAAAACCAACAATCCTGCCTACGCATCTGCGGCGGCTATGTTTGCTATCACGTTGGGTACTTTACTTTGCACAATTTATTTGCATATTAAATTCAGGTCAAATGCCTCAAAAAATACACTTTCACCGCTTAATAAAAGCCAAAATACATTTACACTTAGTACGTTATTGGTACTTGCCTTGCCGTTTGCTTTGGCATCGCTTTCTTCAAGTCTTATTTCTTTTATTGATGTTTTAACTGTGAAAACTCAAATTACAGAACAAGGTAATTTATTTGTTTTAACGTTATCTGACAATAAAAACATTCCTTTAAGCTACCTGTCTACTTTTTTATACGGTATCAGAAGCAAAGCATTCACAATTTACTATCTTGTGCCTACAATCACTATGTCAATAGGTATCGGCGCATTACCCGTGCTTACAAAATATCAGTCACAAAACGATAAAGAAGCCGTTAAAAGTAATTCGGTTTACATTTTAAAACTAATCAACTGCATTACAGTTCCGGCTTCATTGGGATTATTTATCTTATCTAAACCTATTATGGAATTTCTCTATTCGTCGGGGGACGGTTTAAATACCTATATGCTTTGCCTTTACGGTATTGCGGCATTGTTTACAGGTGTTGCCGTACCGCTTACCACAGTTTTACAATCCCTTGATTTACAAAAGAAATGCCTTATTCATATAGCTGTAGGTTTTGTTATAAAAATTTTAAGCGGTATCCTACTCGCAAAACTTTACTTTGTAAATATTTTTGCGGCGCCTATCAGTTCAGCTTTATGTTACCTGTATATAACCGCCGCATTACTTGTTTTACTTAAAAAACACATACAATCTATTGATTTTATCAATACTATTTTAAAACCCTTTATTTCTTCGGTGTTATGTTGCACAGCTGCTTTTTTTGTGACTTTTATATGTGAAACAAAACTCTTTACTTTACTGGGAATTTTGTGTGGCATTATTGTGTATTTCGTATCCCTTATTTTATTTAAAACATTTACCAAATCCGAACTGTCGCAATTACCAATAATAGGAAACAAAATTAAGCCTTAAAACCGCTTAAAATAGCCATTTTATATACAAAATGCATAAAAACAGTTTGCATAATTTTGTGTTTATAATGAATTAGTAAATAATACTTGCATTTTGCGATAAAATATGGTATAAGTATAGTATACCATTGTACTGGTGTACAAAAGAGTCTATAACGATTTTTCGTTAAAAAAATTTTTGGAGGTTCTAAAATGAACAAGACAGAATTAGTTGCATCTATTGCTGAAAAAGCAAACATTTCTAAGAAGGACGCAGAAAAAGCAGTTGCTGCTTTCATCGACAGTGTTGCTGCTGAATTAAAGGCTGGCGGCAAAGTTCAGCTCGTTGGTTTCGGTACATTCGAAGTACGTGAACGTGCTGCTCGTGACGGTATCAACCCCCAGACCAAAGAAGCTATCAAGATTGCTGCTTCTAAGAACCCTGTTTTCAAAGCAGGCGCAGCTTTAAAGAACGCTGTAAAATAATTCCTTAAAAGGTTAAGCCGTCCAATAGGGCGGCTTAAATTTTGTGACTATGAGATTAGACAAATTTTTAAAAGTTTCACGCATAATAAAGCGCCGTACAGTTGCAAACGAAGCTTGTGACAACGGCAGAGTACTGGTAAACGGTAAAGTGGCACGTGCCTCTTACGACGTAAAAGTAGGGGATATGTTGGAAATTTCTTTCGGTACACGCATTTTTAAAGCTGAGGTTTTAAATGTTTTAGAAACCGTAAAGAAAGACGACGCTTCACTTTGTTATCGTGTTGTGGAATAAGAATTACACCCTTTAAATATATATTTAAGGGGTGTTTTATTTTGGAACAAAATTTTAATCATAACATTATTATAGAAAATCGCAAACAAATATCAATCAGCGGTGTTAAAGATTGCCTTGGTTTCGACGAAGAAACCATATCACTTATTACCGTACTTGGAAAACTTGTAATTAAAGGTGAAAATCTGCACATACAAAATTTTGATACAAAAAGCGGTGAACTGATAGCAGAAGGGAAAGTAAACGCCATAATTTATACCGCACAACAAAACAGTAAATCAATTTTTGGAAAGATTTTCAGGTAACAATGTGGGAAATAAGTAATTTATCTCAACTTTCGGGTTTATTATATTCTGTTATAATGGGCGTAATATTCGGATTTTTATACGATGTTTTACGTGCCTTACGAATTGTTAAAACTTTTAAAAATATTACGGTGTTTTTTCAGGATGTTTTTTACTTTGTCATTATAGCAAATATAACGTTCATCTTCTTTTTGGCGGTAACCAAAGGTGAAATCCGCCTGTATATTTTAATTGGTATATTAGTAGGATTTTTGTCGTATTTTTTCACGCTTTCGAGACTTTTTACAAAATTATTAAAACTGCTTTTTTCTAAAACTTTTAATTTGTTTTCATTGTTATTTAATGTCTTTTACCGAATTTTTGATTTATGCGACCGAAAAATCACTGATTTTTTAAAAAATATGCGAAAATGTTTGAAAAAGGTCTTGAAAAAAGGCAAGGAATTGGTGTATACTAATAGAAAATAAAATCTTATGTAAGAGGTTTTAATATGGGACGTAAACCCAAACAAAGACGCAGTATTTTACTTAAAATTTTTATGCTTGCCGCATGTGTATATTTGGTTTTTACGCTTTGGAATCAATATTCCAATCTTGCAGAAGCCGAAGCCGAAAAAGAAGCATATTTATTGGAGGTTAAACAACTAGTTGAATCAAATAAATATTTGGAAAATGTGCTTAAAGACGAATCGAATAAGTCCATTATTGAAAAAGCGGCTCGTGAAAGACTGGGCTATATTTATTCGGATGAGCAAATTTTCATAGATATTTCAGGCAATTAAACTGGGCAATTTTTAGGGGGACAATTACAGGACTATGCAATTTACCGCAGGAGAAATTATTAAAGGCAAGGTAACAGGAATTACAAATTTTGGCGTTTTCGTTGATTTAAGCGATGGAAAATCAGGTTTGGTACATATTTCAGAGGTTGCCAACAGTTACATAGAAAACATAAACGAAATTTTAAAAGTAGGTGACGAGGTTACCGCCAAAATTTTAAATATAAGCGAAGACGGTAAAATCAGTCTCAGCATTAAACGTGCTCAGGAAAATGAGAAAAAACCAAAGCGTGAAAAGAAAACGTTTACTCAGACAAAGCCTGACAGTTCTTATACCTGGACACCTAAAAAACAGGAACCTGCTTCATTCGAAGAAATGATGAACCAGTTCAAACAGTCGAGTGATGAGAAATTCTCAGACCTTAAACGCAAAAACCCCGACAGCACACGCTCTAAAAGACGTGCAATGAAATAGTTTTTAAGGCGAAACCGCACGGCTTCGCCTTTTTTTAGGAGTAATTATGAGTAAAATAAATTTAGTGGCACCATGTCTTTTTGGTGTTGAAAAAATTGCGGCGGACGAGTTCAGACGCATGGGATTTGAAGATATAACCACCGAAAACGGTCGTGTATTGCTCTCGGGTGAGGAAAATATGCTCGCCCGTGCAAATATTTGTTCACGTTTTGCTGAACGTATACTTATAAATATGGGTGAATTTTCGGCTGTTACTTTTACGGAACTTTTTGACGGTGTAAAAGCTCTCCCTTGGGAAGAATTTATCGGACGTGACGATGCTTTTCCGGTAAACGGCTGGAGTATAAACTCCCAACTTTTCAGTATACCGGACTGTCAGTCAATTGTTAAAAAAGCCATTGTTGAAAGACTGAAATTAAAATATAAAATTTCAATATTCCCCGAAACCGGATGCGAATTGAAAATTCGTTTTTCAATTCGCAAAAATATTGTTACTATGATGATTGATACTTCGGGTGACGGTCTTCACAAAAGAGGTTATCGCCGCAACTCAAATGATGCGCCTTTAAAAGAAACTTTGGCGGCTTCAATGTGCGATTTAGCACGTATTTACCCCGATACCACTATTTTCGACCCATTTTGCGGAAGCGGTACAATTCTTATAGAATCGGCATTAATGGCTACAAAAACCGCACCGGGTTTACGCAGATTTTTCGTGTCTGAGCGTTTTGGCTTTTTAAACAGCAAGATATGGCAGGAAGAACGTATGCGTGCTCAAGATTTAATACTTAAAAATATTGATTTCAGAGCGCACGGGTATGATATTGACCCTGACTGTGTTGAATTAACACTTGGAAACGCCAAAAAAGCAGGTGTTGAAAAATACGTAAAAGCGGCAGTAGGGGATATACGCAATTTTTCCCCACCTAAAAAACGTTGTATAACCGTTACCAATCCGCCTTACGGTGAGCGTTTATTGGATGTCAAAGAAGCGGAAAAACTTTATAAGATTATGGGTGAGCAGTTTGTTTCGGGTGACGGTCAAAAATATTACGTTATAAGCCCACATGACGAGTTTGAAAAGCATTACGGTAAAGAAGCCGATAAACGCAGAAAACTTTATAACGGTATGATTAAGTGTCAATTATTTATGTATTTTAAGTGATTGACAAACATATTTTATAGTAGTATAATAAATTTACAATAATTCTTCAGGGCGGGGTGCAAATCCTCACCGGCGGTAAAGCCCGCGAGCCTTTTGGCTGATTTGGTGAAATTCCAAAGCCGACCGTACAGTCGGGATGAAAGAAGATATATAATATTTTATATTTAGCCCTTGTTATATTTTATAGCAAGGGCATTAATTTTGAGGTGTAATTATGAAAAAGGATAAACTTGTCAAAATCAGTATTACTGCCGTTTTTTGCGCCTTGGCATTTGTAATGACTGTTGTTCTACGTTTTAACGTGTTGTTTTTGTCGTTTGATTTTAAAGATGCAATTCTTTCTATAATTGCGCTTATGTATGGACCGATATATGGTATTATTTCTTCCGGATTAGTAACTGTTTTAGAATTTTTGTCAATTAGCGATACTGGTTTATACGGTCTTTTAATGAATTTTATTTCATCTGCAACATTTGTGTTAATTGCAGGTACCATTTATAAATACAAACATTCTTATGCAGGAGCAATTGCTGCGGTGGGTTTTTCTGTGATAGGCGTAACTGTCGTTATGATGTTTGCTAATATACTTATTACTCCTTATTATATGGGTGTTACCACAAAAGAGGTAATTAGTTATATTCCTACATTACTTTTACCATTTAATCTTTGCAAAGCACTCATCAACGCCGCTGCGGCAGTAGTTATTTATAAGCCTATTAGGGGAATATTAAAACGTGCAGGTGTTGTTGCAAATGCAACGAATAATAACCCCACCAGTAAAATTAAATTTATTTTAACATTTATTTTCGCTACTATTATAATTATAGTGACAGTAATAATTCTTATAACGTTACTTAATGCAAGTGTTGAGTTCGGGAAATAGAGACTTTGTTAAAAAATTAACAAATAGGGTGTTCAATTATTTTTAGTAAAGAAAGGTTATTGGTGGAAACATTTTTCTACAATATAAGTTTGCGACCCTAAAATACATTACCCAACTTAATAATTTACATATAAATACATCTAAATACAAGATTTGTTACCAGAAATATTTTATCAAATTATTTTACAATATTTAAACTGAAAAAGCCTTATGAAAGCCCTCAAAAACCGCTTTAAATAAGGCTTTTTACTTATTTTATAATAGTAATAGGTAAAATAATATAAATACGCTAAAAGTATAAAAATCAACTCTGCTTCTCAGCCGATAGAAATTTCTTTAACGATACTTTGGTAGTCAGAGAAAAAATTATCAGATGCCGTTTTATCTAAAAAAACAGTATAGCAATTAAAATTTATAAAAAATATAAGTTTCAATAAAAAAATTAAAATAGAACACATAATTAAAAATAAAAATATTCAATTAAATAAAAAATTTTAAAATGAGTTAAAAATACAAGGGTAATCGCAGTAATGACTAAAAATCGTATTTTCTGTGTATTATTATAGTATTATGAGAAAAACCCACACCCTTAATTATACAAAATATTCATTTAGTATAATTCGGTATCTATAAATAAAAGGGGCTCATAGCCCCTTTTATTTGCACCTTACGATAATATTAAACAACTCGTCAAGAAAACTTTTCCATACTGAAAGTTCTATTTTCTTTCGCATTACTTCATAATGGTCTAAACTATCCATAGGTCTATACCTTACTTGTGCATTAAGAATTTCAGTATCATTTTCAATTTGAGTATTTTTATTATATATCCAAATAATAATCTTGTCTTTAATAGTCATATTCAAAGCCGAGCCCCCTGTACACCCCCTGTGTACGTGGGGGCTTTCGGTCTTTCCCCTTTCTTACTTGAAAATAAAATGATATATCCAAGCAGTAATCTTTATACCAACAGTTATAGCCCATTTACCAAACAAATAAACCAATATACCTGTTACAATACCCCTGCCAAAAGGTGTCAAGAAATTATTAAGTAAACCCCTTGCATTTCTAAAAGCATTACCGACAATATTAACAATATTATTGATTAAATTACCAAATTCACCTAAATCAATAAACTCAACAAACGGAAGTGCAACTATTAAAGCAATTAAAACAAGAGCACCTGCAATCAATAAAGCCCATTTTGCAATATCACTCACTTGCACCACCGCCTTTCAAAGTTAAAACATAAGATATAACAGAGTACATTTCTTTAAAACAATATATAATTAAACCAATAGTCAAAAGACTACGAACAAGTGTCATAATACCACTTGGTATTTGACTTATCCAATATTCAAATGGTATCTCTTTTTTATCCCATAATTTAATTTCGGGCATAACTCCGTCTATTGCAGGTATACTAACTGACGGCAATTCCCAATTACAATCAGTACCAGTATAACTCATAGCATTAACCAAATTACCCAAACTATCAACAAAACCGTCACTATCATTTGGGATAGCACTACTCATTTCATTTACACCATCATCACCTGTATCACTTGCCTCTTGTTTTTCTTGCTCTTGCAATTCCTTTTCATTATCAATGATAGCCTGTGTATTTTCGTCTTGATTTTGTACGATTTTGTCAGTATTTTTATCTTGATTTTCAATTATTTGTTGTGCGGCAAGTTCTTCTTTCGTACTTGTTGTGAAATTAAAGCCACTTAAATAAACATATTTATTACTTGATGAAGTACTTTTTACAGTATAAGAAAGTATCAAACTATATTCATCAAAAGTACAACCGAAAGAATTTTCATTAAAAACATAATAACAATAAATTGCGTCATCAACACTCTCTTGCCTAACACTAGCACTTTGACTCAAACCGCTTGAAGTTTCGTCACGATAACCCATTATTGAACTAGAGTCAACACTACAAGCACTACCAAAAACCGAAGTACGCATATAACCTTTAACATTCAAAGAACTATCTTTTAAAGCATTTCCTTTAGGTTTCAAAGTTACAACAACATCAACAATATCACCTATCTTTAAAGTTCCAATATCAGATGTCAAATTTAAGCGTAAATTAACACCCTGCGTAATTGTACTAATTGAAACACTACCACCGTCATAAGATACACCATTTCTAGATACAATAAAATCAACATTAGAAATATCAAAAGATAAATTTTTATCATTACTACACTTTATTACTGTATCACCACTAGTAATAGTTTGAGCATTAGCAGTTAAACAAGAGATAATTAAAAATGACACACAAAAAAGACATAAAATTATCTTTTTGATTTTAGACATTTAAATAATACCCCCTTAAAGACTACCGCAAACATAAGTATACAAGAGATTATAAGCAGACTATAAGCGGTCACACTTTCAGTCACAGGTAAATCTAAAGACTTCCCTACCCCATCATTTGAATATACATAGTATTCGTTAGTAACAGTATAATCGAAAGTACTTTCAGTTTCTTTTATCGTATATTGTGTTGAATAGCCACTCGAATTTAACCTTGAAATCGTATATTGTTTACACTCTTTCGTACATGGGTTATATACAAGCCCTGTATATTCGTATTGTCCTGTTTGCATTAAAACATATCTATCAAGTATACTGCATTTATTTGCAATTAGATTTTGTATATCAGCAGACGGAGAACTATAACTTTCAGTATATTGTGTTATCATTTGAACCACCCCTGAAATGCACTGATAACCTTATCCCATATAATACCCACTACCACAAGCATAAAAATATATGGCATAAACTGTGCAAAACTATTTATTATAATAAGCATTTATTTTCCCCCTTTAAATTCTTCTCTTTTTACAACTTCTAAAGTGTTATACATACGCATAACTGACACTTTTGGTATATAAAAATGACGCTTCGGCTCTTCCCCTGTATATTTCCCCTGCTCGTCATATTCCGAGCCATCAAAAACTTTATAGGAATAAAGAACACTTGCTATACCTTTCCTACACTCATAATTAAAAGTTGTCTGTTCTCTAACACCCTTTGCAACACGATTAAATCGTTGAGAAGTGCCAAGAATTAAACGCCTATTCTTGCGATTTTGACACCATATCTGCATAGTAGATAATGGCATATTTTTACTTTCAAGAGAATTAAACAAGGTATGTATTTCGTCAATAACAAAAATACAACCATCTTTGCCATTTGCATATTTTTCAAAATCGTCAATACCAGTATACGGATATGACGGGACACCATAAATAGAAATATTAGACACAACAATAGCATTAGGACTTTGGTCTAATACTTGTTTTAACAAGTGCATCATAAGTAATGTTTTGCCACTACCTTGCGAACCGCTAAAAGTCCATAAACCCGCAAATTGAAAACCATCATTTGTTTTCAATGTGTTTTCCGCTAAAGTTTCACAAATACCTTTTAAATTTAAATCGGGTTGCATAAAATTCTCCATAATAAACTCCTTTAAATAAAAATAAGGGATAGGAAAACCTATCCCCTGTCATTTTAGGCAAGATTAGATTTTGCCTTTCTTCATAGCACCGCTAACCTTACGGACAATAAATCTGTAAGCAAACCAAGCGATTGCAAGTACAACAGTTATGCCAAGTGCTGCTACAAGAATTGTACCGAGATTAGTGGTTGAAAAATCGGTAAGCGCACCTGTAATTGTACTAATAAAAGTACTCAATCCATTTTCGGTCATTACTCTTTACCCCTTTCATTTTCTTTGTATGCCAACTTGACTAAAGCCTGTTCGCTAAAATCAAGAAAGACAGTTTTCTTGTAGTCGGGGGTTAACTGAATATCTACTCTAGCATAATCATTCCCCGTCTTTTTACTCTTTGCAATAATTAATTTACAACTAATGTTCTTTTCCATTTTCTAAAATCCTTTCACCATAATTTAATTTGTATATTTCAAGCTCGAACTCTCTTTCTAATTCCTGTTCAAGCGATATACCATATTTTCTTTGTCTTAATACGTCATTTACATAACTTTTAATTGTGTTGTAATGTATAATAAAATCTCTACCAAATATCTTTGCGACTTCTTGAACTTCTTTACCTTTTATAAGCATTTCCGAAGCAAGCGTGATATTATCGAACTCACTTTCCGCGCTAGCCCGAAAATACCCCTGTTTATCATTAGTCTCAATAATCGACTTATCATATAAGTATTTCCCCTGTTCTCTGCATTCTTTTGTATTGTGTGTTAAATAATCATACATACTGAATACGTCATTACAAATTTGTGCAGTTGTTGTTATTTCACCATTACTATCTACATAACCCGAAAACCATCTACGGATAGCAGATACCGAACAAGTATTGTATGTAACTAAAACTAAATGTATATGTGGTTCTTTTGGTGTACCATCTTCCTTAAGGTCTTTATTGTGGTATGCATAAGCATAATATCGAACTTGTAAGGAATGTTGCAATAAACACACTTTCAATTGGTCTTCACTTAAATAAGTTATACAACTAAACTTCCTTGCCCTACCGCTTTTAGCATTAGAGCCAACCCTTATACGCCGTGGTACATTTGTCGTACTGTTTTCGTTACTCATTTAACCACCTATTTTATTCGGAAATGGTTAAACCGTTTTCGCTACGCTCAAATAGTTTAACCGTTTCCTAAATTTTCTAAGTCAAGCAAAGGGTACTTCGTTGGGTATTCCCTTTTCTTATGTGAAACACCGACCCAAGTTTTTTTACCGCTTGTCTCATTGCAAGACGATTCACACAATCCTCAACTATCCTATTACAATAGCTTTTTTTCTCGGTGGGACTTGACTTATTAAGTTTTATGGGCTCACCATAAGCCCACTAATAATATACCATAGTGAGCCCACCTTTGCAAGACTTTTTTTAACTTTGTAAAATGGTGACAAAGTGAGACCTTGTTTTTTGTGTATTTTGGGGATAAAATGGTGACAAGGTGGTGATAAAATTGACAAATAAAGTAGAAGTAAAATTAAGAGTCCCACAAGAAACAAAAAACAAACTACTTTTGGAAGCAGAAAAACAAAAAAGAAGTGTAAACAATTTATTAGAATTAATCATTGACGAATATCTAAAAAATACAAAATAATTACCCAATTACCCAATAAGAAAATCCTTATTGGGTAAAAAAATTAAGCCTTATTTGGCTTAAATAAAGGGTTTATTTTAAAAATTACCCAATAAGCACCGTTGACATTGACGCGGATAGTCAACGGTGTATTGCAACAAACATCTTCGGTTGCCCAGCAAGGCCACCCAACCGAATACAACATACTTCTAAATCTAAATTTAAAATGCAAACAAGGAAAGGACAGGGGATATTGCTATCCTCTGCCCTTTTGCGTTCTAATTGCTTTTGATTATTCATTTAGTATAATTCGTGCAATAATTTTTAAAGCTAATAAGATTGTTTTTCCCTGTATTGAAAATTACGTAAATAAAAAAACCCACATATTTTGTGGGTCTTTCACTTATCACGTTTAGTATAAATTATTTAATCATTGTAGCAACTAATTTCTTATTTGCTTCGAATACAGGAACAAACGAAGTGTAGCAAGCTAAGAAGTGTTTGTTTTCATTAAGCATTTCTTTGATTGCGGTATAAACCTTTTCGTTATTATGAGCTGCAGCAGCTAAAACAATAACAGTGGCGTTAGCGGTGTCCTTATCCCCTTTCATATAGGCATTTTCCAAAATATCGTAAAATTTCTTGATTTGCTTCTTTGTACCTTCATCAAAAAGGCGGATAAGACGTGGTGTCAAGTGTTCGCCAAAGAAATTGAGATACAAGAAATTACCGTATAATGAAACGTGGTTTTTATATTCGTCTTTAAGTGCCGGAAAAACGTCTAGTATTTTTTTTGTAAAAGCCGCAATATCAACACTACCGTTTTTTGAAGCGGTTGGAAGTTCAACAAGGCCGTTTGCGGTGCGCTTAACCTTAATTCCCATAATTTTACGCAAAGAATTTACAAAGTCAATACCAACTGATTCTGCGTCACGGGCATTTTGCGTATCATCAAACAACCAAGCGTTCACTTCACTAAACTCACCGATATTTTCTTCCTCGATATCAGCTACAAGCAAAAGATACATTTGGCGGTTTTCGTCATACTTAATTTCGATAGCCTTAGTATCATTTACATAAATGCCGTTCTTCTCTTTTATTCCGTTTTCGTCAAAAAACGGTTGCATTTCCTTTAATACACTGTCAAAATATTTGTTTTCCAATTGAAATTCACATCCAAAAATATAATTTATTCTATTATACACCATAATTTCTGATTTGTCACTAAAAATTTGTTGTAAAAGGTAAACTTTTCAAGTATAATTAATTTATTAAGTATAGGAGCATAAAAATTTATGAATTTATCTGATAAAAAGACAATAGAATCCGTACTTAGAAAACACGGTTTTTCTTTTAAAAAGTCACTTGGTCAAAATTTTCTTATTAACCCTGACGTTTGTCCTCAAATGGCTGAATCTGCTTGTAATAAGGAAATGGGTGTCTTGGAAATCGGCCCCGGCATTGGTGTTTTAACAAAAGAATTATCAAATACCGCTAAAAAAGTGGTTGCTATTGAACTTGACGAGCGCCTTAGAAACGTTTTACCTGAAACATTGGCGGACTGCGACAACGTTGAAGTTATTTTCGGCGATGCTATGAAACTTGATTTACACGCTATATTTAAGGAAAAATTTGCCGATTGTAATGGCGTTTGTGTTTGCGCAAACCTCCCCTACTATATTACTTCACCTATTGTTATGATATTGCTTGAAAGCAAGTTGCCTATTGAAAACATAACGGTTATGGTGCAAAAAGAGGCGGCAGAACGCCTTTGTGCTTCCGTCGGTAGTCGTGAAGCGGGCGCTGTTACGGTTGCAGTTAATTATTACGCACAGGCAGAGATTCTGTTTGAGGTTGACAGATACAGTTTTATGCCAGTGCCAAACGTTGATTCGGCAGTTATAAAACTTAACATAAGAAAAGAGCCTGAGATTAAGCTTAAAGACGAGAAAAAGTTTTTCACACTTGTAAAAGCGGGTTTTGCACAAAGAAGAAAAACTTTTCTTAACACAGTTTCAAACACCACAAACTATACAAAAGACCGATTACGCGATGCACTCGATAAAATAGGTGTTTCCCAAACGGTCAGAACTGAGCAATTAACAATGCAACAATTAGCAGATATTTCTAATAATATTTAAGGAGTGGCAAATGCCACTCCTTTTATTTTACTGTAACAGTATCGGATTTTTCAAAAGAATAAATGATTTTTTCTTTAACTTTTTTACCGAAAATCTTTTCACAAGCAGTAGCATAGAGCGATAACTGTTCGCCATAACTTTTTGCCAAATCGGCAATATCCTCTACCCTGTCGGTTTTAAAATCAAGTACAACTAAACCGTCGTCCTCAACAAAACAAACGTCCACCGCACCTTGAATAATAACGTTTTCACCCTCAATATTACATTGTGAATCGATTTCATTTGCAGGAACTTCGGTCAAAAACCGCATTTCACGTTGCAAATTTGAAGAACGCATCATTCGTGCAAAGATATCACTTGCAAAAAATCTTTCAAGAGCCTTAATGTTCAACGATTTACGTTCATTTTCGGTAATAAACTGCCATTCGTAAAGTCTTGCAATTTCGGATTCGATATCATTGTATTTTGAAAAATCGAAGAATTGCATAACTTTATGCATCGCAGTACCACGTGCGGTTGCATTTATACCGTTACTGCTCATAAACGAAGGACGGGCAGTAAAAGCAAATTTATCGCTTTCCGCCTTATTGGCAAGTACAGAAACCGATATTTTTGAACGAATATTTCTAAGACTTTCAAACGGATATTTGAAATTTATGTTTTCTTTGAAAGCATTTGAAAAATCAGCATCCGGTTCAAATTTAATCTCGTTTTTCACTTTACAATCCATAGAAAAATCGTCAGTTTCAAACAATGATACTTTGATTTGACTTTGAGTATCAACAGGAATTACACCATCATTAGTCTCACGCAAAACGGCACCGTTTGGATGTAATAAAAGGCTTATCATCAACCAATCGGTATAAGAGTTGGTGCGTGAAAAAACACTGTAATCGATAAGTGAATCAGTCGGTAAAATTAAATTTTTATAATTTTGCAGTGATTTATCAAAATTATTGATACTGCACACAAACATAAGTTTATCCTGCGCTCTGGTCATTGCAACGTATAAAAGCCGTAATTCTTCTTCCAATGAAGATTTATTCATTGTATCAAGTATTACCTCACGCGAAATGGTTGTATATTTTTGTGCATCATCTTCATCGTAATATTTAATACCGAAACCGTACTCAATTGAATATGCGCTGGAACTGCGAGTTTGCGAATTATTGAATTGTGCAGATGCATCTGCAATAATACATATCGGGAACTGCAAACCCTTTGAAGCATGTATACTCATAATTTTTACACAATCGCTGCTTGAAGCACCGCCAGAAACACTTGCAGAAAGTTTGGTGATATAATCAGCAAAAGCGGTTGGAGACGAAATTTTGTCGCTCACAAAACCACTTGCATAATCACAAAGCAACAATAAGTTATTACGTCTTTGCTCACCATCGGTCATCGCAGATACAATATTAAGATATTCGGTGGTTAAAATTATATTTGTAATGAGTTTATTAAGCGGCAATGTCACACTATCAAGACGTAAACGTTTTAAAGTTTCTAAAAGTTTTATACATTTTGCGTTACCGTTTTGTGCCGAAAAAATCACAGCCGCGTAAAGAGAAACTTCTCGTTTGGGAGCTCTGATTTCTGCTAAATCATCGGGAGTAAAACTGAAAATCGGCGATAACATAACAGTTAGCAAGTCGATATCCAACTGCGGATTATCAATAACCCTTAAAAGCGCCAAAACAGTAGCAATTTCGGTGGTTTCAGCGAAATCACCCACATTTAAATTTACAGGTATTCCCTGTCGGCGTAATTCTTCTACAATTATACCTGCTTTGTTTTTAACGTTACGTAAAAGAATAGCAAAATCACCGTATTGGGCTTTTCGCAGCGTTGTTTTATCAACCTTGATATTGGGTTGGCCAGTCATAGTTTCACGAATATAATCTGCTATTCTTCTCGCTTCGATTATAAGGTTTTCTTCGGCGGTTTTGGTATCAATCACATCAATGCTGACTGCCAATTCGTCAGTTTTTGGAAAATCAGCGGTAGCAACAAGTTCTTCATCACTGTTATAAACGATTTTACCCGTATTTTCCTGCATAAACAACCTGAAAAAGTAGTTTATAAAGTCGCAAACACCCTCACACGAACGGAAATTGTTTTTGAGTACAATTTTTTTAGGGTCGTTTTCTTTTGCAATTTCAGCATCAATGTGCGAATTCTTTTTTTCTAAAAAATTAAACGGATTAGCGCCACGAAAAACATAGATACTTTGCTTAACGTCACCCACTACAAACAACTTTTCGTCATTATTTGAAATAATTTTGAAGAGTAAATTTTGCAAATCATTTGTATCCTGATACTCATCAACCATAATTTCTTTATATTGAGCTATAATCTCTTTCGAAGACTCTTTTACGGTGATTTCTCCGTTATTTTCACTACATAAAAGTTGAAGTGCCAAATGTTCGGTGTTATGAAAGGTAAAAAGATTTTCTTCCTTGTAGGCTTCAAAAACCTTTTCTTCGTATTCCTTTACAATATCAATGAATAATTTAATAGATGGATAAAGTTTTTTGAATTGTGAATTTATAAAATCAAATTCCGCATAGAAAAATTTGCTTAACTTTTCTATGGTTTTTGTAGAAATATAAGAATAAATATCTTTGGCCGATACAACGGACGGATAAGCATTCATACCGTTTTTGCGTGGTAAAGGCAAAAATGAAAAGTTAAGTAGCGCGCCGTAAAATTCATCCCAATCGCCTGAATCAAGTTTTGCTTCCAAATCGGATACTTTCTCGGCGGCATCTAAAAAAGCGCTCAGATAAGCATCTGCGGCTATTTCTACTGCAGAGAGTAAATCAATCGCTCTGCCTATTTGTTTTTTCATACTGTCAACAAGAATTTTTGCCTTTTGGAACGCATATTTATACCATAAATTATGCTCGTTAAAACCGTCTTTGTAATTGTAAGCCAACGAATCAAACCATTTTGTCGGAAAAGGCATTTGGCGTGAATAATCATAAACCGAAAGCACAAGTTCGGCAAAGTTCTTTTCATCAAATTCAGAACCAACAACATCCAGCAAATCATGAAATTGCTTATCACCGCTTTCAATATAACGGTTTAAAATCGAATATAAAACTTCGTCATTTATCTGATTTAAAACAGTATCCTCCCCTATTTTAAAATCGGGGCTGATACCTAATTTTTCAAAATTTTCGCGCACTAAATCAATACAAAATGAGTCAATCGTGCATATTTTAGCAGATTGAAGCAACATTTTTTGTTTAAGAAGTGCAGGATTGTCGGGATTATCACGGCAAACGCTGTCAAGACTCTTTTCAATTCTTGAACGCATTTCCTCGGCGGCGGCATTTGTAAATGTAACTATAAGCAGTTCGTCCGCTTGAATACCGTTATTACTGTCACATAATTTTCTGATAACACGCTCAACCAAAACCGCAGTCTTGCCCGAACCGGCCGCCGCAGCAACCAAAACGTTACCGTTTTCTTTTATGGCTTTCTTTTGTGCGTCGGTAGGATTAAATGCCACTATTATCCCCCTCTCTGTCAATTTCTTCGAAAATTTGAGCGTTACTCATAACAGGAACCTTAAAAGCAACCTTATTTTCAATACCGCAAACCACTTTGAAATCACAATATTTACAAGCGGCAGTTTCACGGCCGTCTGTCGGATTAACCTCAATATCGCCGTTTGCGATTGAATTACCGCTTTTTCGCATAATATTTTCAATATGGTCAAAAATCTTCGAAAACTCTTCATCAGTTATAAATGAAGTGCGTTTTTTGGAAAGTGAACCGTCCTTATTAAAGGCGATTTGCGGTACAAACTCACCGTTATTTTCCTTTTCCATAGCGTGAATTAAGTCATTATTGCCTTGCAAAAGACCGTTCATTGCAAGACCCGTACTGTTAAGGTCTCGTTTAGACGGCATATATAAAATACCTGCCGCATTTTTCTCATCTAAATTTTGACCGCGTACCAATGCATATAAATAAATTAGCATTTGTAAATTAAGACCGTATAAAATATCAGGCAATTTAAACGATTTAGTGCCTGTCTTATAATCCACAATACGAATATATGCGCCAAAACGGTCTACACGGTCGATACTTCCGTTAATAATGATTTTACCCTCGTCATAATCAAACTCTAACGGCATGCCGTCTTTACCGCCTATTTTAAGTTCAAAATCGGTGGGTATAAATTGCGACTGAGCGAATTCACGTGCAATTTGTCTTACAACTTCTTTCAAAGTGCGTGATATTTTAGATACTAAAAAGCGGTGTCTTGCCGTTTCGACCGAACGGTAACCTGTCACTGAATCTAAATATTCATTTATATAAAAATCACATTCCAAGTCTAACTGTTCACCAGATAAATCTTTTATATTTTCACGGTATTTATCAATGATTTTTTCAAGAACGTAGTGAACGATTGTACCACGTTGCATAGCATCAAAATCAGCAGGTTGCATTTTTTGAATTTTAAGTCCGTACTTACAAAAATACGCAAACTTACAATGATTGAAAACGTCAAATTTCGATGCAGATAAGTACAAATCATTACCGTACAAATTCTTTGCGCTTTGCTTGGATATATGTTTATCAAGCGTATCTGTAACAACTTCAACGTTTCTTATAAAAGTATCATTACCAACTGTTTCGATTGCGTTTTTAAGTGTTGCGGTATCTTCTGATACATTGTATCTTCGGCAAAGTTCAGAATAAGCAGCATCCAACGTTTCGGGTGCGTTTTTGCTGTCTAAACGTTTACACGGACTGTAAACTTTTTCGCATTTTAATGCATCTTCAATAACCATAACAAAAGCAGAAGGTGTTAGTTCTTCACCTTTTAAGGTTTGTTTGGCATAAGAAATATACAAATTTTCAACCGCCGAAGACAGTTTACAATAAACAAGATAATTTTCGTCAATAGCCGAATAAATCTCGTTATCGGCAATTTGAATTTCTAAATCGATTAAAGCCTTACGTTCTTTTATTGCAAAAATGCTTGAATTATTGCTATATTGTGGGAATACACCCTGATTAGCGCCTAATACAAACACTACTTTGGGCGCAGATAATAACATAAGGTCTGCTTGTCCGAAAATAACCTGGTCAAGCATTTGCGGAATTATACCGATTTCTTTGAGTAAAAGTGACAAATTAAGCGCATCATAAAACTCTTTGGCATTAAGCGACTGCATTTGGAAACATTTAACAATTCCGTCTAATACGTCCATAAAAGAATCATAACTCTGGCGCAATACGTCGCTTGAAAAACTTTCTTTGTCGCCGTATTCCATTGTCAGATTTTTTAAACTGTCTGCGACATTGCATTGCTCGAACAAATTAACCAAAGCACGTGACATATCACTTGCATTATCTTTGAAGTTCTTTTTAAATTCTAAAATCGGTAAAATTGCTTTTTTACGCAGCGAATTAAGATAACGGATTTCTTCCCTTATTTCATAAGTCATCTCTTTGTCGACAAAACCACGGGTATCCATATCCCATTCATTAAGCCAAGTTTTACCACTTATATTCCACAAAAAAGCATAGTTTTCCAATTTAGAAATCTCTTCAACAGAAAGTACACCAATACCAGATTTATGAAAACGCAAAATATTTTCGGTTGAAAAATCAAGTGATTTAATTGCTGATAAAGCCGCTATTGACAAAGGAAACGATAATAGCGGGATTTTTTTATCAAAAAAACTTTCAACATTATTTTTATTACAAGCATACTCAACCGCTTGTGCGTACTTTTCGCTGTCTCTTACAATAATTGCAAAATCACGGAAACGGTATCCCTTAGTACGTACTAATTTCCTGATAGTACTTGCTGCAAAGTCCGCTTCATCATAAATAGTATTACTTTCGCATATTGTAACCGTATTATCGCTTTCAAACACAGGTTTATTATCGGACAAAATACGTTCTACGTTGAACATATCCCGCGATTTATAAAAAGGTTTATTAAGGAAAATATTTTCCTTAATTTTAACGTTATGACGATTAGCATACTTCTTGATTTTTTCCACAGCCAGACGGATATTTGTAAATACACCGTATTCTTTGTTGTTTTGCAAATCGTTTGTTAAGGAAATATAAATATTTTCACTCTGCGCAAAAACACGGTCAATTATTTTAAATTGTTGACCTGTGAAACCTTTAAATCCATCGAAAAAGACGGTTTTATTTTCGAAGTATTTATAATCGAGCAACCTTTCATAAACCTTTGAAAGCTTGTCCGCAGGGTCTATATAACGCTCGGCCATCAATGCGTCATAGGTTTCAATAATAAGTTTGAGTTCAATTAGTTTTTGTTTTAAATTTTCACTTTCAGCTTTTTGTGCGGCATTTTCCAACTCATCAGTTGTTATACCGTTAATTTTAAACTCGCCGACAGTATCAAGCATTGTACGCGCAAAAAATAAAGATTTTGCGTACTTACCCCACAGTTTCAGGTCATTTGCGACCTGTTTTAAAGCCTTGTTCATAAAGATAACTTTATCAGAATCGCTCAAAACTTGGGATGACATACAGCCGCACAAATTTGAAATCTCATCATAAAGTCTTGAAAAACTAAGTACCTTAACGTTTAATGCAAACGAATTTCCAAGTGTGTTAAGAACCCTTTTTTCAGTTTCAAAAGTGTATTGCTCGGGTACAATTATTATAGACTGACCGCCATTTTCCGATAATTCTTTTACTTTTTGCAAAACGGTATGTGTTTTACCCGAAAAAGGCAAACCGAAAATAAATTGCAACACGTTATCACTCCTTTAAGATAAGTCTACAAAAGAAACTGTACCATATACGGTACATTAAATAATTAAATTCAAAATTAAAATGCCTATTATCGCAGGGACTCCGAATACTAAAACTCCGACAAACGTATATAAATTAAGCGGTAGTTCAATATATACAAATCCTTTTAAAAAGTATATGATTAAAAATATGAAAACATTTAAAAATGCATTAAAAAGTATATATTTACAAATCTTTTTTTGCCTTGCCGCCATAATAAAAGCAACTAAAAAACAAATAACGCAAACAATTATAACTGAATATTTTAAAAATAACATAAAATCACCATTTAATATTATGAATTTTTAAAATATAAAATTCTTAAAAAATGCTGTCCCAAAGCGGAGACAGCATTTTCAGTTTATTTCATTACGTTATAATCGTTATCTATTTCGATTTCATCAAAATCATCTTCGTCATCCAAAATAAAATCTTCAGGACGGTTCATTGACTTTCTGACAAAATAAACAATCAACAAAATAAGTAACGCTAAGATACCGATGATTAAAATTGTCAAAGCAATAATTATTACTTTACCGTTGGTTGAAAGTGAAGAAAAACGGGCAAAAAATCCGTCAGAATTATCTTCGGTTTTTGTGGAGAGATTTTGAAAATCGGGATATCTTTGGATTGTGCCCTCGACACTATCATATCGGTAAACCCCAAAACTATCATTAGCATAACAATAAACATAATATAAATCAGTCATATTGGATGTAGAATCAGTAAAACATTCCACATTAAAACCGTTAATTTCCAAGTTCGAAGCATAAAGATTTTCGGGAAGTTTATAATCTGATGGGAATGAAGAGAATATATAACAGTTTTCTCCCGAAACTATGTATTTTAATTTTTCAAAAGTATCCTGTTCACTGTCATACAAATAAGGCTCTAGGGCATCACTATCGGGCGCTTTTAAATAATACAAACGATAATTGCCGTTTTTATCAACTGCAGTTTCAATATCGTAACCGTTTACTTTTGCAACTTCAACAGTGAAACCTTTGAACAAAATATCTCTGGGGATAACAGATGCTATAACATAAATACTACCGTCTATTGTAGTTTGCAAACCGCCAATGTCGGTTTTTTCACCTTCCTTGGCACGTTTGACTTTGATAGTATACTTTTTAGTAGTGCCGTTTGTCGCTTCGACAGTAACGGTGACAGTATTGCTGCCAACCTTTAACTTATTGTTACCTTCAACCGATTTCACCTTTGCTTTTTCGTCTTCGGGCTCAGCAGTAACAATCAAATCTTCAACTTCGTAAGGAACTTCAAGATTATATGAATATGTAGTCGGTGAGAATACAGGGTCTAATGCGTAAGAACCCACGTTTAATGATTTGAGGTTGGTATTGCTTGACAAAGAAGCGTCTTTAACTGTTAAATTTGCAGAAGCACCGCCGAATTTTTGAGTTTTAGCACCGTTTTTGCTACTGATAGCATATTTACAGTCAGAAACGGAAATAAGACTTGTACCACCTTTAATAGCAGTAAATACAAAAGAATAAGTAACGTCTTTTTTACCCTCGGGTGATTCAACAACATTTACCTGAACAACACCGGAATTATCCTGCGTTCCGTTACCGCTTTTAAATTGCAAGATGTTTTCATCATATTTGAGATAAAACGAAACCGCATACATACTTTCGCCCGGATTGATACGAACAGAAATCGTTACGTCTTTCCCTGCCTCAGCTTTTTTAGGAAATTGCAAAATAGCGTTTTTCTGCGCGGCGCTTACCGAAAAAATCAAGGTACTCAAAATAATTGTAATTAAAGTAAATACCGCAAGTGATTTTTTAACAATTTTCATTTTCATCTCTCCGTTAATTTAATGATAATATTTTTAATAAGTGAAATCTTACGTTTTCCAAATCAGTAGTTGTGATTTTACCGTCGCAATTTGTATCGGCACAAACAAAATTTTCATCTTTAAGTGTATACATATTAAGCAAATGCAAACGAATGTTTGCGAGGTCGGTGATTGTAACCTTTTCATCGCCGTTAGTGTCACCTGATACAATTTTGTTTTTCGTCCCAATCACTATGGACAATGTTCCCTTTTTATAAGAATTTATATTCACTTTATATGTATTTGTATAACCTGTTTGTGCTTTGATTACAAGTTCCACAGTATTGCTACCACCCTTTAAGTTAAAGGTTTCAGGACTTACAAGCGTTGCACCTTTTGGTAAATCTATATAAAGCCTTTCTGCGCCACGAGAAACCATAGAATATTCATAAGTATATCTATTAAAATAAGGAGTCAGCATATACCCTTCCATATTTTCAAGATAATAGTTATTAAGTTTATCGGTCTTAGAAGGTAATGGTGAATTAGAAGAAGGCATTACAGTAAAAACCGGTATATGAAAAACTAAATTTGAAGTTCTTTTATTCTTGTAAAATTCGCTTAAAAGTTTTGCACAATTCACCGCTTCTTCAATATCGGAAGAATACTGAAAAATCCTGCCGTCGATATCAAATACATTAAAATTCTGATAATAAAAAGTATTATTTTCAAGATGTGAACTATCATTGGAAATTTTACAAACACCGTCTATTATAGCCTTCGACTGTGTTGTCCAACCTTGCGAATAAGCATAATTAGCAGAATTTTGTAAAATTTCATTGGTGGTATTACCAAAAGCCGAAATATTAAAATAATTATACACTACGGTTTTCTTCACCTTAAATCCATTTGTCAGTTCACTACCGTTATTACCGTTAGCGCCAAGTATATTAGCAACAATTATCAATGGATTTGTATTTGTAAGTTTTGCGGCATCAAAAATAATTTCACTAAAACTTTTACCGTAATAAACATCATTTTTGTTTGTAACAATCGCATCTAAAAACGTATCTTTAATAAAATTTTCAAGTTCGGTTATTGTGACAGTACTGTTCTCAAAACATTGATCCATAAAAATGTATAAATTCTCATCATTCAAAAAATTGCGTGGGTCTAAATAATATGCAATAACCTCACGGGATGCACCGTAATAAGTACCGTCGCCGACGGGCAAAAATTTATTTTTATTACAATCGTAACAGCATTTCCGCATTGAACGCCAAGAATTATATGCCTCGTTTGTGGTTTTGACAAATAAATCATCCTGCATAGAAAGCGCTTCTTCAAATGACAACGGCACACTGTCTGCAACAAACTGCCAATCGGGATATTTTGCACTTAAAGTATTTATTGCGTTTTGATAACTTTTCGGAAAATTACCAACTACGTTACTTTTAGCATAAAAATTATTATGATTAAAACACAAGACGCTCAAAACTACAATCGTCAATAAAAATGACTTGACTTTTACGGTATACGACATATAGACACCTAAATTGATATATATATAATATTATTATATATTTTTTAGTACTTTATGTCAACCATATAGTGTATATAAATGTCGAAAAATGCAAAAAAATCTCCTATATATCCGCATTTTAATAAAAAACAGATATACAGGAGAAAAAATTAAATATTTTTAATTGTTTCCATAAGATAATCACCAAACTCAGAACAAGTTGCGCTGTTTTCGGTGTCATCAATAACGATTTTTTTCTCGGTTTCGGTACATATATTCAAAGCTTTTGACAATTTATTAGCCTTATTTATAAAACCGATGTGTCTTAGCATCATTTCGGTTGCTTTAAACATACTGGTAGGATTAGCGTATTCACCTCTGCCTGCTTCTATAAGACGCGGAGCCGTGCCGTGTATAGGCTCAAACATTGCGTATTTATCACCAATATTTGCACTGCCTGCCGTACCAACACCACCCTGAATTTGCGCTGCCTCATCGGTTATGATATCGCCATACAAATTAGGCATTACAAACACTTGGAAATCAGAACGTATATTTTCATTAACAAGATTAGCGGTCATAATATCAATATACCACTCTTCAGCAGTAATCTCAGGATAATCCTTAGCAATCTCATGGGCTATTTGTGAAAACTTACCATCGGTCTTTTTCATAATGTTTGCTTTGGTAACTATTGCAACGTTGGTTTTACCGTTTGCCTTTGCAAATTCAAAAGCGGCACGGCATATACGCTTTGTACCTGCATTAGTTGTCACCTTGAAATCCATAGCAAGAGTTTCGGGAATTTCGATACCGCGACTGCCCAAAACATACTCACCTTCAGTATTTTCACGGTAAAAAGTCCAATCAATGCCAAGTTCGGTAACATAAACAGGTCGTACGTTTGCATAAAGGTCTAACTCCCGACGCATTGCAACGTTAGCGCTTTCAAGTGTGCCGCCCTTTAATGTTGTAGTCGGCGCTTTCAAAATAACGTTACACGCCTTGATTTCAGCGAGAACATCGTCGGGTATAGCCTTGTTTTTAGCAATACGGTTTTCAATGGTGAGACCTTCAATAACTCTTAATTCAACCTTGCCGTTTGTAATCTCGTCTTTTAAAATAAATTCCAAAAGACGCTTGCTCTCTTTTGAAATTACAGGACCGATACCATCGCCGTAACAAATACCAATAACGATTTTAGGCAACGCTTTATAATCGACTGCACCGCTATCGTTTTCCATTTTTTGCTGACGTGCAATTTGTTCTTGTAAAACTGCTTTAAATTGCTCCACAGCGGCATTTATATAGTTTTCCATATCTTAACCTTCCTTTGTGTAAGCGAGTAAGCCTCCGGCTTTTAAAATAGCCTTTTGACGTTCGGTAAAATCACAAGACAATGTGTAAGTTTCGCCGTTTCTTTCGTTTTTAAGTAAAATTTCACCCTTATCCATACCGTCAAAAACGTTCGAAAGAGATAAATTATCGCCTTCGCTCAATTTATCGTAATCGTCTGTATTTTTAAAGGTGAGAGGCATAATACCGGCGTTTATAAGATTTGCTATGTGTATACGTGCAAAACTTTTTGCAATAACCACTCTGACACCTAAATACATAGGCACTAATGCAGCATGTTCACGTGATGAGCCCTGACCGTAGTTTATACCGCCCACGATAATAGATTTACCGAGCGCTTTTGCACGTTCGGGGAACTTTTCATCGCAAACCCCAAAACAGAATTGTGATAAATGCGGAATATTAGAACGGTAAGGCAATATTTTAGCGCCGGCAGGCATTATATGGTCAGTTGTGATATTGTCACCGACTTTTAATGCTATTTGAGCGGTTAAAGTATCTTCTTGCGGTAAAGATTTAGGAAAAGGTTTGATGTTAGGACCACGCAAAATTTCAAGTGATTCCGCTTCTTCTGCACTAGCAGGTTCAATAACAGCACTATCGTCAATCTTAAAATATTCGGGCATATAAATTTCGGGCATTTCACCCAATTGACGTGGGTCGGTAATATAACCCGTAAGCGCCGCCGCAACTGCGGTTTCGGGCGATACAAGATAAACACCCGCATCTGCCGTTCCGCTTCTACCTACAAAATTTCGGTTAAAAGTGCGCAAAGATACACCTGCGGAATTAGGAGAAAATCCCATACCGATACACGGACCGCAAGCACATTCAAGCAACCGTGCGCCCGAAGCCAAAATATCACTCAAAGCGCCGCAATCTGACAACATAGAAAGCACCTGTTTCGAACCGGGTGATATTGAAAGGCTAACCGAAGGGTCAATGGTTTTACCTTTTAAAAGAGCGGCAACTTTTAACATATCAAACAATGATGAGTTAGTACAAGAACCGATACAAACCTGGTCTACTTTAATTCCCTTTAATGACTCTACCTCAACGATATTATCAGGGCTGTGCGGACACGCTATGAGTGGTTTCAGAGTATTCAAATCAATGTCTATTACACGGTCGTAAACTGCGTCAGGGTCGCTTGAAAGTTCTATGTAATCTTCTTCCCTTCCTTGTGATTTTAAAAATTCACGAGTAATTTCGTCCGACGGAAAAATAGAAGTTGTTGCGCCAAGTTCGGTACCCATATTGGTAATAGTGGCACGTTCGGGCACAGTAAGGGTTTTGATACCGTCGCCGCCCCATTCAATTATCGCCCCAACGCCGCCTTTAACCGATAAAATACGCAATATTTCAAGGCTTATATCTTTTGCGGTAACAAACGGATTTAATTTACCTGTAAGGTTTACTTTATACATTTTGGGCATTGTTATATAATATGCACCGCCGCCCATAGCAACCGCAACGTCAAGACCGCCTGCACCCATAGCCAACATACCGATACCGCCGCCCGTAGGAGTATGACTGTCTGAACCAATAAGTGTTTTACCGGGTTTACCAAAGCGTTCCAAATGTACCTGATGGCAAATACCGTTACCGGGACGTGAAAAATAGATGCCATGCTTTTTACAAACTGATTGAATGTAACGGTGGTCATCAGCGTTTTCGAAACCTGATTGTAAGGTATTATGGTCGATATACGCAACACTGCGTTCAGTTTTTACACGGTCAAGACCCATTGTTTCAAATTCCAAATATGCCATAGTTCCCGTTGCATCTTGGGTTAAAGTTTGGTCAATTTTAAGCGCTACTTCGCTACCTGATGTCATATCACCGCTTAAAATATGGTCTTTAATAATTTTTTGAGCAATTGTAAGTCCCATTTTTATTTTTCCTTTCTGACAATATGCAAATACGCATTTTCCACGTGCTTTGTCGCATAATAATTCGCTTTTTCGGCATCACGTGAGGCAATCGCATCAAAAATCAGCTTATGTTCTTCTACCGATTCATTAGCGCGTGAATCCGACTGTATCGATGCTTTGCGATATTTTTGCACCTTTTTATGTAAAGACAAAAGTATATTGTAAAAAGTAAAACTACCCGAAATCAAATAAAGTGTTTCGTGAAAACGGTTGTCCATTGATTTCATTTCTTCGGCATTATGTTTTACAAGATAAAATTCCTGTAATTCAAGCGCATTTCTAAGTTTTTCGATATCTTCATCCGAACAGTTTTTTGCCGCCATTTCTGCGGCTATACCTTCGATTTTATGTCGGATTGTGAAAATATCTTCCAAATCTTTTTCGGAAATACCGACTACAACCGAACCTTTACCGCTTTCTTTGATTAAATTTTCCTGACCTAAACGGCGAAGCGCTTCTCTTACAGGTGTACGGCTAACACCCATTATTTCGCATAATTTATTTTCGGTCAATATATCTCCACGTACATATTTACCTGATAAAATCTCGGTTTCAAGCACTTCATAAACTTGGTCTGCCAGAGATACTGTTTTATGGTCTAACATAGAATATTCTCCTTAATCATTTAATAGTCTGCCACCCGAAAGTTCTAAAATTTTGCTTTCAAGTTCACTATCGGAAAGTGTTGTTTGTCTGCCATCTTCGTACTCACGGTCAATCCAACTTTTTAAAGCTACAACCAACGGGTCTTTTTTATCAATTTTTTTGTCGTCGGGTAAACGATAGTTGTTATTTATCCAATACGCAATACCCGCAAGACCGCTCGCCTTTCCGACAAGTACGGAAGCGGGACGATTTAAAATCTTTTTGGTATTAAAAATGTTATAAATTTCTTCATCTTTAAGTAAACCGTCAGCGTGAATACCCGCTCTTGTTACATTAAAGTTTTTACCGACAAACGGTGTCATCGGAGGAATATTATAACCGATTTCATTCTTAAAGAAATCTGCAATCTCGGTAATAACCGTGGGGTCCATACCGTCGAACGAACCTCGAAGCGCAGCGTATTCCATTACCATTGCTTCAAGCGGCACGTTACCGGTACGTTCGCCCAATCCTAAAAGTGAACAGTTTACACCGGAAGCTCCGTATAACCATGCCGTTGCGGCGTTAGTTACACCTTTATAAAAATCGTTATGTCCGTGCCATTCCAAAAGTTCACTCGGAACGTCTGAATAATGGTGCAAACCGTAAATAATACCGGGCACACTTCGAGGAAGCACAACCTCAGGATACGGTACACCGTAACCCATAGTATCACAAGCACGAATTCTTACGGGAATTCCTGCATCTTGCGACATTTTCATAAGTTCATTAACAAAAGGTACTACAAAACCGTAGAAATCGGCACGTGTAATATCTTCAAGATGACATCTCGGCATAACACCCGCTTCAAAAGCTTCGGCAACGGTTGCTAAATATGTATCCATAGCCTGTTTACGTGTCATTTTGAGTTTATTGAAAATATGATAATCACTACACGAAACCAAAATACCTGTTTCACGTATACCTAAATCCTTAACCAGTTTAAAGTCCTCTTTTGTTGCTCTAATCCACGTAGTAATTTCAGGAAATTTAAGCCCCAAAGCCTGACATTCTTCAATAGCTTTTCTATCCTTTTGACTGTAAACAAAAAATTCAGTCTGACGTATAAGACCGTAAGGTCCGCCTAACTTTGAAAGCAATTTATAAATTTCTACAATTTGCTTTACCGAATAAGGCTCTACCGACTGTTGTCCGTCGCGCAACGAAGTATCGGTAATCCAGATTTCTTCGGGCATACCAATCGGAACACGTCTATGGTTAAATGCAATACGTGGAACTTCGTCATAAGAATATAAATCTCGCTGTAAATTAGCCTCAGGTATATCCTGCAATGAATATTTATACGCTCTTTGTTCGAGCAAGTTGGTTTTATCAGATAATTCGAACATAACAATCACTCCTGGTATAATTGTATACAATTATACCATAAAATATGAAAAAGTCAAGTGAATAGAATAAAAAATCCCGAAAAGCACTATGGACTGCCCCAAATTGTGCGTACAGCACAAAAAAAGGCATCCATGGTAGCAAATATTAAATTTTAAGCAACATACTGACATCGCTTTTCAAGTGGAGTTAGTTTTGTTTTTAGTTGGATACGCTGATGATTGTAGAAGTGTATATATTCACCTATGAGGAGGCGCGCCTCCTCATAGGTTTGAAGTTTTACGCGATATATACACTCTGTTTTAAGAATCGA
>JAZSNT010000049.1:0-3052 GCA_045536525.1 Acutalibacteraceae bacterium | reverse complement strand
CTCATGCACAGTGAGGATATTGTGTTTGACAAACGCTTTTTCCGCGCGCTGAAAAAAGTCGGCAAGCTGCTTGCAAAAGACGAGGAGTGCCTCGCTTTCATGCAGAGGGTCACGCAGGAGATTGACTTTGTGGGTAAGTTTTAATCATCATACGGGCGCTCCATTTTTGAGCGTCCGTTTTTCCTCTCTTTTCTTTTATTTTCATGTTTTTGTATTGCTTTTATTCCAGTTTAGGAATATAATGATTACAACATTTTCGGGAGGTGACACTTATGTTTTCTTATATGACGGCAAATGAAGCCGCGGAGAAATGGAACATTTCCCACAGACGCGTTATCACTCTTTGTCGTGATAACAGAATAATCGGCGCCACCATGCTTGGTAACATGTGGTTAATCCCAACAAATTCGCACAAACCCCTCGACGCAAGAACTATCAAACGAACAACCAGCGAAGGATGTGCCGTCAAACCTTTCTTAAAATGGGCAGGCGGTAAAGGTCAGCTTCTCAAAGAAATTGAACGTTATTACCCTTTTGCTGACGGTCGGATCACAAAATATGCCGAACCATTTGTGGGCGGTGGCGCAGTTTTATTTGACATACTCAGTAAATACCATTTGGAAGAAGTTTATATCAGCGATATTAATGCCGAACTTGTCAATACTTATCGAATTATTCGGGATGATATCGATACTTTAATAAAAATGCTTTACGCAATGCAAAACGATTTCATCCCATTAGATACCGATAATCGAAAAGCATACTATATAGAAAAGCGCGAACGTTTTAATTATTTGAAAGTTAACAGCAACGCGAATGTCGATACTGAAAAAGCAGCATTGATGATCTTCTTAAATAAAACTTGTTTCAACGGTCTGTTCCGAGTTAATAAAAAAGGGTTGTTTAATGTCCCTATGGGTGCATATAAAAATCCTATGATTTGTGATGAAAATAATCTTAGAACAGTGTCGGAGAAATTAAAGAGAGTCACTATTGTATGCGGAGATTACAGAGAATCGGCTGACTTTATTGATGAAAGCACCTTTGTTTATTTCGATCCTCCATACAGACCTATAACTGATACAGCAAGTTTTACCGCCTATACTGAAAACTTGTTTAATGACGAGGAACAGATTGAACTTGCACGATTTGTTGATGATATGCACAGAAAAGGCGCAAAGGTTGTAGTTAGCAACTCCGATCCGAAGAACTCAAATACAGAAGATGATTTCTTTGATAACATTTACTCTGCTCATAAAATCAAGCGAGTTGAAGCAACACGTATGATTAACTGTAATCGCGAAGCAAGGGGAAAAATTAAAGAGTTAATAATCAGTAATTTTTAAGGAGCAAAAACATGATTAAAAACGGAAAAGGTGGCGGCAATACTAAAACAGGCCTTGTTTTTGAAGGAAAAACCGATTTATCTACATTCCTCTCCATGCAAAAAGGATATGAGGTTGTTAAAGACAAGGTTTATTATGAGAATGAATTAGTTGCAAGAATATTTAAAAAGCACGATTTTTATAAAGTCTTTTTAAAAGAGCTTGAAATAGATTGGACCAAAATCATTTCAAAACAACTTTTGCCGGACGACAGTATTTTTGTAATAATCAAGAACACTTTATACATTATAGAATGTAAATTTCAACAAGTGGCAGGTTCAGTTGACGAAAAACTACAAACTTGTGATTTTAAGAAAAAACAATATCAAAAGTTATTGTCTAAAGCTAATATAGATGTCGAATACATGTATTTGTTAAGTGACTGGTTTAGAGATCCGCGATATAAAGATGTATTGGATTATATACATAGTGTAAGATGCCATTATTATTTTGAGTATATACCATTATATAAATTGGGTTTACCTGTCCCATCTGAGGTTTGATATGAAAAGCAAAACAATCAATAAATGGGAGCCGGAAGATTTTGAGTTGGAAAGGACTACGCATTGGTCGTTTCCAAAACGTGGAGATTGGGCAACCCATGATGCAAAGTGGCGTGGTAATTGGTCGCCATACATCCCACGGAACATTCTGCTACGCTATTCAAAAGAGAATGATTTAGTTCTAGATCAGTTTGTAGGTGGAGGCACCACCCTTGTGGAAGCAAAATTACTAAACAGAAATATTATTGGTGTGGATGTAAATGATGTTGCTCTTGCTCGTTGCAAGGAGAAGACTTCATTTGAACACGAAGGTGCAAACGGAAAAGTATATCTGCACAAAGGTGATGCAAGAAATCTTGATTTTGTGCCGGATAACAGTATTGATTTGATATGTACTCATCCTCCTTATGCTGACATCATTCAGTATAGTGAAGATATACCTGAAGATTTATCTTTGTTAAAGGTAAAAGATTTTCTTGAGGAAATGAAAAAGGTAGCCGCAGAAAGCTATCGTGTTTTGAAAAAGGACAAGTTCTGTGCCGTTCTTATGGGTGACACACGCCAAAAAGGTCATATGATACCGATGTCTTTTGACATTATGCGTATCTTTGAAGAAGCAGGGTTTAAACTCAAAGAGCTGATTATCAAAGAGCAACATAATTGCAAAGCAACAGGATATTGGAAAACAAATAGTGTTAAATATAATTTTTTGCTAATAGCACACGAATACCTTTTTGTTTTTAAAAAGTACTGATAAACCACATCACTTTACCTCTTTCAAAAAGGAGAAGTATATTGCTTAAACATAAAAATAAACCCTCGTCAAAAAACATAATCTATGCAATCCGCACGGTGCATGAATGTGCACCGCTGCTGATTTCATGTTTTGTGCTCACACAGACGGCACATTGGTTTTTCACGGGCTTCATTCAGGAGATACTGTTTCTGAAGCTGTTGCTTCAGCTCATTGAAAACGGCGGCACTTTCAGGCAGTACGCTTTCCTTGTGGCGTTGTTTGCGCTTGCAGGGCTTATTGCAAAAGCAACCGACTGCATCACAGACTATTTTGTGTGCACAAGGATGAAACACTTTTATAAAAACATGAACGACCGCATTTTCCAAAAAGCCGTACGCGTGGATATGTCGTGCTATGAAACGCCCGAA
>JAZSNT010000052.1:0-5804 GCA_045536525.1 Acutalibacteraceae bacterium | reverse complement strand
CGCGGGACCCATTTATGGGTAGTAAGTAAAAATTGCATGGCTGGCAGGCCAACAAAAAAGCGCACTTGTGCGCCGCCAGTATCGGTTAGGGCTATGCCCGAAAATGAAATACCACCCGCTATGCGGGTGGATATTTATTGTCGAGTACCTCGACAGGTAATCATGCCGTTGCTATTTATAAAAACACAATCTGTTACCACAACATTATGGTAAGGGAGTGAATTATAGTTTTCCAAGTGCCTTGACAGGCAAAGGCTTACGGGATGCTAAACCGACACCTACGAATAATCAATATAGACACATCGTATGGGACATTCACGAATATTCCGTTAGTTTTGCCGTGATTACGGTCGATTTGTGAATTGACTGTATAAAGTATGTTAAAATATTGAATTTTTGTTTTAAAAACCGCAACTTTTTGTTTACAAAATATTAAAAAAATGGTATCATATATGTGTTATACTATTTTGGAGTAAACTATGGAGGTTTAGTTATGATAGAGGTTAAAGGCCTTTCTAAAAAGTACGGAAATTTCTTGGCTGTAAAAGACGTAAATTTCAGTATTGAAAAAGGCGAAGTAATTGGTTTCCTGGGTCCTAACGGCGCAGGTAAATCTACCATAATGAACATATTGACCGGTTATCTTTCGCTTACTGAGGGTGATGTGTCGATTGACGGTTATAACATTATGGAAAATCCCGAAGAGGCAAAGAAGCGCATTGGCTACTTGCCCGAAATCCCACCCCTTTATACTGATATGAAGGTAAGGGAATATCTTGATTTTATTTATGATTTAAAAAAGGTTAAGTTCCCTAAAAAAGCGCACATTGATGAGATTATGAAACTTATCAAAATTGACCATGTGCAAAACCGTCTTATAAAGCAACTTTCAAAAGGTTACCGTCAAAGAGTAGGTTTGGCACAGGCTCTTGTAGGCAACCCTGACGTTCTTATTCTGGACGAGCCTACCGTTGGTCTTGACCCGCAGCAGATTATTGAAATCCGTAATTTGATTTCACGTCTTGGTAAAAACCATACAATTATTCTTTCATCACACATTTTGTCTGAAATTCAGGCGGTTTGTAAGCGTGTAATTATTATAAACAAGGGTCAGATTATTGCGGACGATACTGCCGAAAATCTTTCTGACCGTATTTCGACCGACCGTTCCTTAGTTGCAAGAATTGAGTGTACTGAAGCTGAAATGCTTGAAGCACTTACAACTGTTAAGGACGTTAAATCGGTAATGAGTATGGGTTGCAACGAAAAGGGAACTATTGATTTCCTTATTGAGCCCGAAGAGGGTTGCGATGTACGTAAGGCGGTATTTGAACGTGCGGTTTCGCGCGGTAAAGCCGTTTTGTCACTTACAAGCAATAAGTTGACACTTGAACAAGTTTTCTTGCGCTTGGTGGAAGCTGGCAGTTATGAGGAAACAAGAAAAATCATGGGTTATAACGATGAAGAGGAGGGCGAAGAATAATGCTTGCTATTTTTAAAAGAGAATTTAAGTCTTATTTTACTACTCCTATCGGATATATTGTACTTGCGATATTCTATTTGGTTTCCGGTCGTGCATTTTCGCTTTATTATGATGCAGGTATACCTCAGATTGAATTAGTTGTAGCAGTACTTGTTTACGTTGCTTTGGTTTTAATTCCGATTATTACAATGCGACTTATGAGTGAAGACAGACGCCAAAAGGTTGACCAGGTTTTGCTTACGTCTCCCGTAAAGCTTACTTCTATCGTGTTGGGTAAATTTTTTGCGGCAGTTGCTATGTATGCTATGTGCTTTATACCTACGGTTATTTTTGAAATCGTTGTTATGAGTTACGTTAGTGTAAATGTTTTCACCTTCCTTTACTCACTTTTAGGTATTTTACTTTTTGGTATGGCATTTATCGCTATTGGTTTATTTATTTCAAGCCTTACCGAAAGCACTGCTATTTCCGCATTCCTGACACTTGGTATTAGTCTTTTGCAGTTATTTATAAATTTATTTATTAGTGGTATTGAAGTTGAGTGGTTGTCAAAAATTGTTGAAAAAGCTTCACTTGTTGACCAGTTCTCCAATTTTGGCAGCAACTATTTTTCATTGCCCGACGTAGTTTACTTTTTGAGTATTACCGCTGCTTTCCTTTTCTTGTGTGTACGTACACTTGAAAAGAGAAGATGGTCTTAATAAAGGAGGTACAGTATAATGAAAAAATTTAATATGCCTTCTTTTGTAAATAAAATGAAACTCAGACGCGGTTTATATTCCGCTATTGTAATTTCGCTCGTTTTGGTAGGTATTATCGCATTTAACGTATTGGTTTCGGTGGTTTCTGACTACTTAAAACTTGAATATGATATGACTACCGATAAGATAAATACCATAAGTGAAGAAAATATTGAGTATATTGAGTCGGTAGAAAAAGAGGTTTCGGTAAAAATATGCGCTGAGGAAGACTTATATATTCAATATATGAGTTCGGTTATTGCTACTGATTATGAGCAACAGGGTATTTATTTCGATACCTCAATAGATTACAGCAGTTATTATTCACAAATGTTTAGTCTGGTTGAAAAATATAATTCTTACAATGACAATATAGAGGTAGAATTTTTAGATACACAAGATGCATCATTTAGTGAAATTCAGTCTAAATATGTAAACGAATCTTTAGGATTTGGCGATATTATTGTAAGTTGTACCGTAAATGATAATGAACGTTATAAAATTATCAGTTATAAAGATATTTACGATATGACAACAGACGACAGTATGGCTATGTACGGTTATACCACGGTTACTATCGAAGGTAATAATATAGAAACCGCACTTACAAGCGCTATTTCTTACGTTACTAATCAAAAGGAAACAAAGGTTGCGTTCATTACAGGCCATTCGGCTGAGGATTTAACAGCTAATTATAAGGAATTGCTTGAAATTAACAACTACAAGGTTGAAGTGATTTCTGATAAGATTATCACCAAAATATCGGACGAATATGATGCTATTTTCATTATCGGTCCTACAAAGGATTTCCTTGAAGACGAACTTAACGTTATTGCAAACTTCCTTGATAACGGTGAAAAATATCAAAAGGGTATGGTGTTTGTAGCATCGGCAAATGCGCCTTATTTGCCTAATATTTACGGTTTCCTTGAAGAATGGGGTATACAGTTTGAAGAAGGTATTTTGTTCGATACAGGTGATTATCACTTGACAGATATGCCGACTGCATTAGGTTCTTTCCCCAACACAACAGCTGAGGACGATAGTCTTAACGGAATGAGCGTTTGTATAACAAGCGGTAATATTCCTATGAATCAGGGATTTGAACTTAGCGGCGATAAAACAACAAATTGCTTATTTGCTACTGCGGATACCGTTGTAAATGCGCCGGTAGGTACAAAAGATACTTGGAGTGGCTATGATGAAGACGATGCAGGTGTTTACGCTACTGTAATTCATTCGCAGCGTTCGACTTATGACAGCAATAATGATTTGATTGCCAACAATATAGTTGTATTCAGCAGTACGGATTTTGTTTATTCTGATTTTACAGAATATGAAAATACCAGTAACAAGAATATCGCATTTGCCGCTGCAGAACGTGCGGTAGGTGCAGAAGATACAGGTATTTCTTTTGTAACAAAGGTTATTAGTGACCAAAACTTTGCTGCGTCGGTTACTGAATCATCATCAAATACTATATTTGTTATATTTGTAATTGCATTACCTGTATTCTTAATTGGCGTTTGTATATTTGTTTGTATTTGGAGAAGACGTTCATAATGAATAACGATTTTGAAAATGAGAAAATAACTCAATCAGAGGATGAATTTTCCACTATTTTTTCCGACCCTGCCGCTCATAAGCAGGTAAAGACGAAAAAGAGCAATAAAGTACTGATTGCTGTGGCTTTATGCTTGTCGGTTGCTATTCTTATTTGTTGCGGTTGGGGGATTCCTAAGATTTGTGGCGAATTGGATGAAACGGAAGACATTCCTACTGATAATGCTATTGAACTTGTGGATTATGACGCAGGTGATATGAAAACTGTTAATATTACCAATAAAAACGGCAGTTTTGAGTTTTATTCGGTATCAACGCAAGTGGAGGATGGGGAATCGGGTGAAGAGATAACTCAGATAGATTGGTATTTAAAGGGTTATGATAAAACCTATACAAGCAGCGGCGTTATCGAGCAAAAGATGGAACAGGCTGTCGATTTTGACGCTATACGTGAAATTACAACAAAAACCGAAGCGCAATGCGGTCTTGATAAGCCTGTTGTAACGATTACTGCCGAAAGTTTGAAAGGTGATAAGTTTACCGTTAAAGTAGGCGCAGAATCTCCCGATAAAATGGGTATTTACGTTAAAATTTCGGGCAAGGATGGTATATATATTGTTGGTAGCAGATTGGACGAAATATTGACCTTCACCGATATTGATTTAGCAAGTACAGATGCGCAAGGCGGCATAGTACTCAGCGATAAATATGATTCATATTATTCGGACGGAGCTCTTAGCGATTTTGATTCTATAACCGTTTCGGGTAAATATTTCGATGAAAAATTAGTGTTTGAATTGAATGACGATACTGTTTTATCTAGTTATATTCCCTATGTTGTTAAGAGTCCTATCAAACGCTCTGCTGAAAACGTGGATGGTATTTTCTCGGTATTTGCCGACGGTTTCCCTGTGAGCGGCGCTTATGCTTATAACGTTGAGGCTAAAACTTTATCGAAATACGGATTAAATAATCCCGATTTTCAGTTAAGCGCTAAGTTTGGTGATTTCACTTACACATATAAATTTAAAAAGCAAGAAGACGGCTATTTTGCAGTTGTGGGTACTGACAGTAAGGTTGTTAAAAAGATATCTGCTGATGAAGCGACATTCCTCTATTACAGAACTGAAGATTTTTATAGTAAAATTGTGTTTATGACTTCTATTGACGAGATTAAAAATCTTACTATAAAAACCGATTCTAAAACTTACAGTTTTGATATTGAGAAAAATCCCAGCGGAAGCGAAGAACTTAACAAATATATAGTAGAATGCGACGGTAAGGTGTATAATTCGTCTTATTTCCAATCATTCTATCAGTATTTGTGTATGTTGGAACTTATGGATTTTGATACTGAACAAATGAAGGGTACCCCTGAAATGACTATTATTTATAGTTATAATGATTCGAAGCGCGCTCCCACTCAAATTAATTTTCATAAGGTAAGCGCTACTAAATATCAATGCTCGGTTGACGGCATTGCAATGGGTAAAATAGGTTCGTCAAGCTTTAAAAAGATTTCAAAAAATCTTGAAAGTTTACTTGCTGGCAAACAGGTTATTGTAAACTAATAAAAAACTCTCCCTAAATTAAGGGAGAGTTTGATTTTTTATGGTGGATTATAATTTTTGATTTATAAATCGCAGTTTGTCGGTCGTGGGTACCGAAGGGCAATCCCGCCGTTACATGCCATAAAACACAACAACTACTACATTATAGTAAAGAGTGAATTGTAGTTTGTATGGGAGTTGAGTGATAGTTAGTAGGGGTCGATGAAAGGCATCGACTCTTACGAACTGTCTATAAAGTTATATTGTAGTGGACGTTCAGGAATGTCACGTCGGCATAATGTGAAATAAAATTTACCCCTTAACTTGTGGACTGCCCCAAATTGTGCAGACAGTACAAAAAGCCCCTATGGCAGGATATATTAAATTTTAAGCAATATACTGACTTCGTTTTTCGAGCGGAGTCAGTTTTGTTTTTAGTTGGATACGCTGATGATTGTAGAAGTGTAT
>JAZSNT010000036.1:0-11333 GCA_045536525.1 Acutalibacteraceae bacterium | reverse complement strand
TGTATTCGATTAACTCTTTCTCAAAATCTTTGATATATGTATATTTCCTTTGCATAACAAAACCTCCTATGGTAGTGTTTTTATTCTACCATAGGAGGCTGTTTTTTTCTATTGTCCGTTTTTACTGGACTTGTGCATTTTCACCTGCCGCTTTTGAATTTTAGAAATCTTCAACACATAGGAACTGTCCTTTTGTGTCTTTTATCTACTTCCATGCTTCTGATTTGATACGAGTTATTTTGTTTATATCAGCTATATCCGTTTTTTTAACTTCTATAAGAGTTCGCCAATAAGCAGCATCACAAGTGCCTAAATAACCCGGACCCGGAACTTCACTTATAACACCGACAAAAAGTTCGCCATCCTTTTTGGAAACACCGTCTATTTTCACCCTGTTAGAACCGCTTGGTTCATAGGATAACACAATTATTAAAGCATTTTCTTGGAAAAATTTTTCATCATATTTTAAAATATAATCATCTTCATCGAAAAAATCATAATATTTGTATTTATCAGGAATTTTTCCAATATCATTATCGTAAACGTCTTTAAATTCTTCGTATGTTTTTGCTATAAAAATGTTTCCGTTTAACTTTCCTTCTGAATCTAAGTCTAAATCAAATTCTAAAGCATGAAAATTTTTATTTAATCCAATATTTGAAGTCAATTTTACACCGGGAAGTTCATTGATAACAGGTTCTTTTGGCACAGTTGTGGTGATTTTTGAAGAGCCTGTATCTCCCTTTTTGTCTGTTTTGGTGTCTACCTTTTTATCCGATTTGCCATCTGTTTTTGAATTTACCGAAGAAGTTGTATCTGTTTTGTCATCAGAAGAAGTTTCAGCATCTTGGGCAGTAACCGAAGCAGTTGGATTTTTATCATCACTTTTAATTTCCTCTTCACCGCAGGCAGAAAGTACCGCAACAAGCATTAAAACCGCCAAAATTAAACTGATAATTTTTTTCATTTTCAAAAGCTCCTTTCATAATTAGAATTATTACATCAAACTGTAAATATGCTTGTATAAAATCAAGCAGTTATTTTTAGCCAATTCGCAAAATTTGAACCAGTTGAGCGAAAATATAACAAGTGCGTGGTTCCTTTTACATAATTATACTTGGATATTATATCATCTTTTCCATCCCCGTTTATATCACCTGCAACAAACCCGCTTGTTCTTAAAGGGAAATAGGTGCCTGCGGTACTTTGAGTATTCCATGTTTGACAATTATTAAATGCAGTTCCAGTCGAAGTGAAAGCATGAATTTTCATAGTTCCACTATCATAATCATACATTGTTGCTATATCATCTTTTCCATCACCATTATAATCCCCAGCAGCAAATCTGTTTAATACTTTTTCTGTTTTATAATATCCGGGGTTATTTTGAGCATACCAGGTTTCAAAGTTTCCAAAAGATGTTCCGTTGGATTTAAAAACATGTATTCTTGTCGCTCCACTTGGATAGTCATACATTGTCGCTATATCATCTTTGCCGTCATTATTAAAATCCCCTGCAGAAAATCTTCCGGTAACATATTCCGCCACATAATAGCCTGGTCTACTTTCGGTATACCAAGAACTCCAATAATTAAAAGAAGTACCCGTAGATATAAATACAAGTATTTTAGTGGAGCCATCAGCATAATCATACATTGCGGCGATATCATCCTTTCCATCACCGTTGAAATCTCCTGCAGTAAATCGTTCAGTAACAGAATTTGGATTAAAAATACCTGTTTCCGCAAACCAAGTTTCCCAATCATCAAAAGATTCACCATTTGATTTAAAAATATGTATTTTAGGACAATAATTATCATAGTCATACATCGTCGCTACATCATCTTTACCGTCACCGTTAAAATCCCCTGCAACTATGCGACCCTGGATTTTACTACCGTTATATAACGAATATTTACGCCAAAGCGTAGTTGTTCCATCACTGGAAGTTACATGCAATGCTATTTTATTATATGCATCCTCAGAAGTTGCCGCTATTGGTGTGAGTCTGAGAATTTCATCCTTTCCGTTGCCTTTAAAATCGCCCGTTACTATTGAATAATTTAGAGCTAAAGAGACGGCTTTATATGCATTTAATCTGCCTTCTGTAACGCACATCCCTTCTAAATCATATACCTTATCTACGCCCTCTAATATACAGTTTTTAATTTTTTCAGCAGTAAAATCGGGACGAACACTTTTTATTAAAGCGGCAACACCTGCAACCGCTGGGGCAGCCATTGATGTACCAGACTTTTTTTTATATTTATTATTGGGTATAGTACTATAAATATCGCTTCCAGGGGCGCCTAAATCTACTGTTTCAGCACCGTAATTTGAATCAGACGATAAAAAATCAAATTCCATTGTATTTGCAACTGAAATCACGTTATCCAAATTATAATTAGCAGGATAATATGGATTTACATCATTATCATTATAATCATTTCCGGAAGTACAAACAAAAAGCCCGGGATAATTTTGTATAGCTATTTTCAGTTCATAATCATATGAACTGCCACTGGCACTCATATTTAGGATAGGTATTTGATTATTAATTGCATAAGTAATAGCGGAAATAGTAGCCCAATTAGGAAGATTGTCAGTAGCGGTCCTGTTTGCTTGCAACGGAACTAATGTGACATTCCAGCAAACACCAGAAATGCCTATATTATTATTTCCAACAGCACCAATAATTCCGGCAACATGAGTTCCGTGACTCTGAGTATCATCGGTAGTTATTTCATTATCGTTATAAAAATCCCAACCGGTTGTTAAATTTGCATTTAAATCAGGGTGAGCGCTTATCCCTGTGTCTATAACACCTACTTTAACCGTTCGGGTCCCTTTGGTTATGTCCCAAACCTCAGGCGCAGAAATCGTTGTTAGGGCATACTGGTCCTCAAAAAGGCTGTCATTTGGGATGGTTCCATCAATAGTATCTTCGTCCATTTTTATTGATTCATTATAATTAGGACCTACATACTCTACTTCATCTAACTTTTCAAAAGCTTTTATAGCCTTCAAAACTTCTTTCTTTGTCTTTTCTTTAAGCGTTATTTGAAGTATTTGCTGATAATTTTCTTCATCAATGTTTTTACTTTTAATATCTCCTGTAATCTGTGTTAAATCGCGAATTTCCTCAATTTCAACACCTTTAAACTTCTCTTTTGAGTGAACCTTGTTAATAGCACCGGATTCTTTGTTTATTACAACAATAACACTATCCGGCTCAAAGTCATCCTCAATAGTTGCAGAAGAATAAACTTTTTTTGTCGCTTCTTTTTGAATTGAGTCTTCTGATAATTCGGTTGCATTTGTTTGCACAGTTATTTTGCAACAAACAACAAGCATTAGTGTAGATAACATAATACAAAATACTTTTTTAAACATAGAATCACTCTCCTTAATATTGTTTTTATTTATACACAAAGGAAAAACATCCTTGTGTTTCTTGTGGTTATTGTATCTCCAAAAAAATAGACTCTTTTAAAAATAATGATTCCGCCGATTAGGAAATATTACCATCCGTGTATAGTAATTATACATTGTTTTAGTTTTTAATGTCAATAATTATTACAACATTGTTATTAATTTTATTGAAATTGCACAATTTAGACTAATTTGCAGAGCTATAAAACAAAATTAAAACCACGGAAAACTATTGCAACTATCACGTGGTTTTCATTATACAAAAAAGTTGACTCTATTTAGAGTCAACTTTTTTATTTTTTACAACAGGAACATCCGCTCTCGTAAAGTTTATTTGTATTAAGTTTGTCATCATCTGTAACAAATCCTAATGTTCTAAATATTTTTTCGGGTGCCTTGTCCGCCCATACCGCACTCTTTAAATTGCGACTTGCCGCAATATGTAAAGTGCTGCGTAAAATACCGTCTAATAGCATCAAATCGTTTTGGGGTTCTATCGCCCGTATAGTCATCTCACCATCTTTAATATCAAAAAGGCAGTAGCCCAAAACCTCGTCTTTATCTTTAGCACAAAGGCAATCAGAATAATCGCAAAATGTGATTTCTTCCTTTTCAAAAATCGCCCTTGCTTCGGTTTTATCGGTAGTTTTTAATGTAATCATATTTTCACCTTAGGTAATGCTTGTAAGACGGCGCATTTCTTTTTCGTTTAAAGGACGCCAACTGCCACGTGGCAACATTCCAAGTTTTACACCTGCAATTTCGGTACGTTTAAGACGCAAAACTTCAAGTTTTACCGCTTCGCACATTCTTCTTATTTGACGGTTTCTGCCTTCTTGAATAATAAATATAAGAACCGTTCTGTCAGGTTTACGTTCTGCTACAAAACAATCACAAGGCAAGGTTTTCTCACCGTCAAACATTATACCCTCTTTAAGTTGTATAATCTTTTCGTCATTGGCTTCACCCTTTACAGTAACACGGTAGGTTTTGTTTACGTGATACGACGGATGTGTGAGTTTATTTGCAAACTCACCATCGTTAGTCATAAGCAAAAGACCTTCCGAGTTCATATCAAGTCTACCTACAGGGAAAAGACGCACACCGGCATCTTTCACAAGGTCGGTAACACATTTTCTGCCCTTTTCATCACTGGCTGTTGTAACAAAACCACGCGGTTTATGAAGCATTATATACATTTTAGTGGTGTTTGCAACCACATTTTTACCGCGTACTGTAATTTTATCACGCTTAGGGTCTACCTTTGTACCTATTGTAGCCACATGACCGTTTACCTTAACCTTGCCCATTTCAATCAGTTCTTCTGCCTTACGGCGTGATGCTATACCGCATTCGGCAAGATGTTTCTGAAGCCTTACTTTATTATCCTTCATTTTATTCTCCTATATATTCACAAGAATACTTTTAATATTATCAAAAATAACCGTTAAAAAGTCTTTTTCCGTTTTACACAAATCTATACTGTTTTCCGCTTTAATCGGCATGGTAGCCAGAATTTTGTCGTTTTGGGAATATGTGACTTTCCCCACCGTTTCATCCTTTTTAATCGGCGCATATAGAAACTTTGGAAGATAAACGTCACAAGTTATATTTTCGGTATCAAGACTGTTTACAACATACTCTTGCGGAACTATTGTAAGCCTTTCTTTCGTGCCGTTTATAACAGGAATCTCATAACTTTCGGCAGGTGGTGAACAACGCGTTTGCTTGATTGAAGAAAACCCGTAATCAAGCAGTATTTTATGGTCTTGCCAATCACTCGGAGCATTCAGCGTGACCGCTATCACATATTTACCGTCCTTACGCGCAGCGCTGACAAGACAACGCCCCGATTTCTTGGTAAATCCCGTTTTAACACCAACCGCGCCGTCATACATTTTAAGCAGTTTGTTATGATTAGTAAGCGTACGTCTATACGGCGGATTACCGTAATTAAGTGTAGCGCTTTGACAGGATACCGCCTTGGCGAAATCTTCATTTTGCATAGCGTAACGGGTAAGTATTGCCAGTTCGTAAGCGGTAGTATAATGTTTTTCACCGTCAAGCCCCGACGGTGTCTCGAAACTGGTATTTTTAAGACCTAATTGTTTTGCTTTTTGGTTCATTTTATCAACAAAACCATCCAATGAGCCACCCACCGTAAAAGCGATAACATTTGCCGCATCGTTACCCGATGCCAACATAAGTCCGTACAGCAAATCGTGAAGCGTGACCTTATCCCCCGCAAGCAGCCCCATAGACGAGCCTTCTACGCGGAGCATTTCGGCAGTAACTGTGATTTCGCGCTCAAAATTGCCGTATTCACAAAGCAAAAGCCCCGTCATTATTTTGGTAGTACTCGCCATCGGCATTTTTTGGTCGGCGTTTTTGGAGTAAATAATTTCACAGTTATCACCGTTTATAACTACCGCCGATTTTGCCGATACCGACAATGCTTCGGTCTTTATCGACAAACACAAAACCGCCGCCAAAAAACAAATTATAAGCCTTTTCAAAACCAACACCCCGTCATATCAGTTAATAATAAATATGACAAGGTGTACGAATTTATTCAGCCTTAGACTTGCCGTCCTTTGAGAAAATCTCTTTTGCTTTATCTATAATTTCGGGCGCCATAGTAATAGCCTTTTCAACCGTTGTAAGTTCATTATAAACGGGAAGCATTTTAACCTTATCGCCGGTTATTGCAATAAATGCTATGGGAGTAACAGTCACTCCTGCGCCACCGCCACCGCCAAAAACTTTGGACTGATTTTTAGTGGGGAAATCGCTACCACCTGTTGCCAAGCCGTAAGCTACCTTGGAAACTGGAATTAAAGTGATTTCGCCAACAACAATAGGGTCACCTGTGATAACGTCAGCATTTATCATACCTTTAAGATTTTCCATTGTTGCGTCCATAATATTTTTTACATTATTTTCACTCATAATAGACCTTCCTTTTTATCGGTTTTTAATATTTTAAACTTTAGATTTTAAACTATTCATCAAGGGTTAATTGTTCGCCCAAATCGGCAACTTCTTCACCGTTACGGTCTTTTGGAAGTGGTGGTAATTCACTCAAATCTCCAAGACTAAAGCAACGCAAAAAGTTTTTGGTAGTACCGTAAAGCAAAGGTTTGCCGGGGAGTTCAAGTCTTCCCCTTTCTTCCACAAGCCCTTTTTCTATAAGGGTTGTTACAACGCTAGAACAGTCAACACCTCGAACCTGTTCTATAAAAGACTTTGTAACAGGTTGGTTATATGCCACAACTGCCAAAACTTCAAGCGCCGCAGAAGAAAGCGGTGTACGTCTTCTTATATCAAAAGCCTTTTTAATATACTCAGCATACTCTGTTTTGGTTGCTATCTGGTATGTGTTTTCCATCCTTACAAGTTTAAGACCGCTATCATTAGCTTCATACTTTTGAGCAAGTGTTTCCATTACTTCCACCGTTTTTTCGGGTGTTATTTCAAACACCTGTGTAAAACGGTCGATAGACAACGGCTCACCGCTTGCAAAAAGCACCGCTTCAAAAGCCTTTATCATTTCCTTAGTTGTCATTATTCTTATGCCCCTTAATCAAAGTAATTTCTTGGGTTTCGCCATCACCCTCAACCTTTACGCGGTTGGCTTTGCAAAGTTCTAATACCGCCAAGAAAGTAGCTACCAATTCTGAACGGCTTTCGGCAGTTTTATAAAGGTCGGAAAGTCTTTTCTTACCACCTTTAAACAAATTACGAATAACGAAAACAATCTTGGTAGAAACCGAAACTATCTTCTTCGCCACAATTTTTGTAAAAGGAGCGGTAGACGGTGGCAGACGTCTTTGCCCCCTTCCTACTGCGGCAATATAACTTTCATACATAACATTTTTAGGGTGTGTGAGTTCGTAAGTTTTGTCAAACTCCATTTCAGCAGGGCTACGCACGAACATATCAAAACCGTCCTGCATGGTTGCAAACTTTGCCGCCATTTGCTGACAAACCATATATTCAAGCAACTCGCCCGTCAGTTCTTCTTTAAGTTTTACAACTTCTTCGTGCTTAGGCAAAAGACTTACAGTCTTTATGTACAAAAGACGTGACGCCATTTCAAGAAAATCACTCGATATTTCCATTTCATCTTCTTGGAACTTTTCAATCTGCTCTAAATACTGCTCTATAAGTTCTAACAACGGAATATCGTAAATATTGTACTTATTTCGCGCTATAAGTTGAAGCAATAAATCGAGCGGACCTTCAAAGCCCTCTAATTTATAACTTATCGTATTTTCCATTTCCTACACCAAAATTAAATAATATTAAAGTCCAAGTATATTTACAAATATATTCATTACCGTGTTTGATACCATTATAAGCGGAATATCTAAAACATCGGTAAACAACAATAACATTAGTCCGTAATAGATATATCTTTCATATTGCATTATTTTAAAATAAGTTTTGCTCGGTAAAATTATACCCAAAATCCTCGAACCGTCGAGTGGTGGTACGGGTATTAAATTGAAAACTGCGAGATAAATATTTATGGTTGCTATGCCTAAAAAGAAACTAAGCAAATAATAAACAAATTCAGTGACTTCAACCACCCAAAAAACAGCAATCAATTTACAACAAGTGAGTGATAAAAACGCCACAATCAGATTAGAAAGCGGACCTGCCAAAGCCACCATCGCCATACCAAATTTAGGCTTTTTAAAGTTATACGCATTTACCTGTACGGGTTTTGCCCAACCGAAACCGAAAAGCAACACGCAAAGCGCACCGAAATAATCAATATGCGCCATAGGATTTAACGTGAGTCTGCGCTGATATCGCGGTGTGGGGTCACCTAATTTATCAGCCACAAATGCGTGTGCAAACTCATGTATAGGCAAGGTTAAAAATATTACCGCTAATGACGATAAAACATAAACCAAAACTTCAATAATATCAATATTACCTGAAAGCAATCTGCTTAACAAGATATACCACTCCAATCTAATATATTATTATACTATATAAAAAAGAAAAACACAAGTATAAAAACATTTGAATATTTTTTCAAAATGTGTAGATTTTTGGCATAAAGAATGGTATTATAGATAAAGAATATTTTAAAGGAGAACTTTTATGAATATTGCAGTTGCCCAATCGGGCGGACCTACCGTTGCTATTAACGCATCTCTTATGGGTGTTTTTGAGGAGGCGCTAAAAAGCCCTCAGATTGATAAAATTTACGGCTCTTTAAACGGTATTGAGGGTATTATAAACCAAAACCTTGTGTGTCTTAACGATATTGTAAAAAATGCTGACGATATAGAGCTTATCAAAACAACACCGTCGACCGTTTTAGGTTCTTGCCGTTACAAGATGCCTTCACCCGATGGCAAGCCCGAAGTTTACGAAAAAATTGTAGAATGCTTTAAAAAGCACGATATAGGTGCATTTTTCTACATAGGTGGTAACGACTCTATGGACACCACCGACAAACTTTCAAAATACACAATGCAAAATGGAATTAATGTTAAAGTTATCGGTATCCCTAAAACCATAGATAACGATTTGTGCTACACCGACCACACCCCCGGTTTTGGCTCGGCGGCAAAATATCTTGCTACAACTATGCAAGAAATTGTACGAGACAGCGCAGTTTACGACCTTAAATCAGTTGTAGTGGTAGAAATTATGGGCCGCCACGCAGGTTGGCTTACCGCTTCGAGCGGTGTGCTTCACGCTAACGGTGAAACTGCACCACACCTTATATATCTTCCCGAAAGCGACTTTTCGGCAGAAAAATTCTTAAATGACGTCAATGCACAACTCAAAATTCGCAATTCGGTTATAGTTGCAGTGTCTGAGGGCATTAAACTTGACGATGCAAATTACCGCTCAGGCAAGGTAGATAACTTTGGCCACGAATATCTTTCGGGTATAGGCAAATTACTCGAAAACCTTATTACCGAAAAAATCGGTTGCAAGGTGCGCTCAATTGAGCTCAACGTTATGCAACGTTGCTCGTCACATTTGGTATCTTTGACTGATATCGAAGAAGCAACACTCATAGGAAGCCATGGTGTAAAAGCCGCACTCAAAGGTGAAACAGGAAAAATGATGACCTTCCAGCGTGTTTCAAATAATCCTTATAAAATTGAAATAGGTATGACCGATGCAAAACTTGTTGCCAATGCCGAAAAAACTTTCCCAAAAGAATGGATAACCAACAACGGCACAAATATTACAGATGATGCTATCGAATATTTCTTACCGCTTATAAACGGCGAAGTTAAAATCAAAACAAAAAACGGTATGCCAATACATTTTATAATCGAAAAATAAAAATTCAGCCCCTATAAACTACAATTTAACATCTTCATGATAACAAAACTCCCGTTGGAAAATTCCAACGGGAGTTTTCAATTATTCTGCGACTTCTAACAATTTTTCATTTACACGTGTTTGCACTTCAATATAATAATCTAATTCCTCATCAGTCAAATCTTCATTTTTCCATTCAGAAAACTTCTCTGCGAAATCAGAATATTTGCTCATATAATCCGCATAATCTGCAAGAAGGCCCAAATCATCTGGGTTTTTCTGATATTTCTTCATAAAAACAACATATTCATTCATAAATTCTTCGTAACTGTCCATTGCCGCTTTAAAATTAGCATCTAAATCTTTTTTATTTGTATCTTTTTCGGTAGACTCAGTAGAAGAAGTTACAGTATTTTTATTTTCTTCTTCGCTCGGTCCATTAATATAAACCTTCATAACATTATTTCCTTCATAACGCAGGTCTATACTCCATCCATCTTTATTATCAGCAAAGTAATAATCATCACCCTTACTATAATCAACAACAAAACCTTTCTTTGCGCAAGCATCAATGTATTCTGCAAAACTAGCCTTCGAAGTGTTGCCCACATATACTAAAAAATTATCCTCGTGTTCATAATTAAACTTACCGATAGAAGATTTTGGTTTAGGTAATAATTTTCCAGCCTTGCTTGTAGGCCAAGTGATATCGCTCATCTCTATTGGTGCATCTAACATAATACCCATTTCTTCATCAGACTCGTTATAATCAAGATTTAATTTATATCCCTCTTCACTAAATGCAAAATAGGATATTGAGTCTGATTTTGCTTCTATTGTATAACCTTTATCTTTACATGCCTCTATATAATCGGCAAAATCTTTCGACGAAATATTCATTACATCAAGTGAAAGCGATTCTGTCGAATTTGTATGAATTTCACCGCTTTCAGAAACTGGTTGTGGCAATTTACTACTAAGAACAATTTCATTCCAAACAAAACTTTCTCCACATCCGCACAACATAACAATAATAATTAATGACAATAATATTGCCGTTAACTTTTTAAACTTCAAAACACTTTTCCTTTTCGATTCATTACTGCATTTCATAACAATGCCTCCTAAATTTATTCTTTGCGATGAATACTGATACATTTTCATCATACAATATTATACCGCAATTTGCAGTAGATGTCAATACAACAATTTGCAGTAGTTTATAATTATTTTGGTGATAATATGTATAGACGAATTCGTGAACTACGAGAAGATAACGACCTAACTCAAAAACAAGTCGCAAGTATTTTATGTTGTTCGCAACAAGTATATTCAAATTATGAATTAGGTCAGCGAGATATCCCTACTGCTATCTTAATTGCATTATCTAAATTCTATAAAGTCAGCACAGACTATATTTTAGGCTTGACTGATAAAATATAAAAACTCCCGTTGGAAAATGGACTGCCCCAAATTGTGCAGACAGTACAAAAAGCCCCTATGGCAGGATATATTAAATTTTAAGCAATATACTGACTTCGTTTTTCGAGCGGAGTCAGTTTTGTTTTTAGTTGGATACGCTGATGATTGTAGAAGTGTAT
>JAZSNT010000009.1:0-14915 GCA_045536525.1 Acutalibacteraceae bacterium | reverse complement strand
TTCCATTTCCAATGACTTAATTTTTGCTTCCTTACGCGCAAGAATATATTTCAGTTCGGCAACCTTGTCTTGTTCGCTCACCACATAGTCCTTTGGTGGTCTTCCTTTGCGTTTCAAAGCGAGTCCTGATGCCAATTTTCGTTGATTCATATTATGCCGACTGATAAAGTTATGCACCTGTTCGTATGTGAAGCCAAACCTTTCTCCAATTTCTCGTTTAGTTAGTCCTTGAGACTTTAATTCCAATATTTCTAATTCATATTCTTTTATCTTTCGATAACTTCGTGACATAAAAATCCCCCCTATGGTAGTTGTTTTAATTCTACCATAGGGGGTTCTTTTTTTCTATTGTCCGTTTTTACTGGACTTGTTCATTTAGTACATAGGCTTTTTTTAAAACTAGTTTAATACTTCCTCAAATTCTTTCATACCGTTTTTATTATATTCTGCAATATCAAAAGTGTAATCACTTGGAATTTTGCCATCTATAAAGGCTTTCATTCCTTCGTAAATTGAGTCGGTATCAAAGTCTTTGGTTATAAATTGCTTATCGTCAATTAAAACTGAAGATACAGCTTTGTAGTTTGAAATAATTATGGGAAGACCAACCATTCTGGCTTCTAATACAGAAAGTCCTTGAGCTTCATAGAGCGACGGGAAAACAAAGCAATCGCATTGTTTTAGTAACGCAAACGGATTTTGCATTACACCGGTTAAGAACACTTTGTTTGTAATGCCGAGCTTTTTTGCATGTTTCTCTAAATGTTCACGCAATAGACCTTCACCGATTATGTAAAGACTGGAATCAATACCTTCATCATTAAGTCTCTTGAGGGCGTTGATGATATTTTCATGGTTTTTTTCAGGCATACAACGACCCATTGTAACAAATTTAACGGTATTTTTTTTCAAGGGAAAGCTGGTTATATTTTCAAAACCACTTTCTTTTTTTAGATGTGTGATATAGAAAGTTTCGTTTTCAACATGACATGAAGTGTCATGTTGTAATGAGTCAAAGCGTTCTTTGTCTAAAAGGTTAGAGGCATAGGTGAATTTATCGTAAGTGTTATTGGTAGCAAGATTATCGCGGTTTATTTCGCTTATAATTTTAGTGGCTGAAACGATTTTATCAAAATGCTCATAGTTGGCAACTATAGAATCCAAATCAATTTTAGTGTTATTAAGTTCGCGCTTTTCTGTATTAGTGAATTCGGACTTCATATCACTATGCTGCCACATAATTTTTTTGGTATCTTTATCTTTACAACCTATTGTTGCCAAAAGTGGGAAGTAAACACCGTAACCCGAGAAATCAATAATATAGTCGAAGTGTGGATTGCCCAAAAGACGTACGTATTCAGTTTCCATAATAGATTTCAATCTTTCGAGTTTCTCACTGTCTAATGAATAACCTTTTTTAAGTGCACTTCTGTAAAGAAGCTTGTCTCTGCCGGGGAGGTAAGGTGGGCCAACACGCAAAAATGTTCTGACATGGTCAGGGATTTTGTCTATATTGGCATTGATATCAGGATTTTCAGAGTTGAGTATAAAAGCGGTAACGTCGTACTTTTCGGTATTAATGTTCTTCATAAGGCTTAAAAATGCCGAGGTAACGCCGTTCGTAGCCATACTGCCGGGGTAAATAAGGATTGACTTTTTAGTTTTGGGAGCGGTTTTAATATTGTAGTTATAATTTTTATCAAACAAAATATTTAAAACTTTGTGTGATACATTACCGTCGTCATATTTACAAGCCCAAGCACGGGTTTTATCTAATATCTCGTTATATTCCTCTTTTACCTTGTCAATATTATTGATAAAGTCTGAAAGTTCATCTAAAGTTTTGGCATATGGGCCCGGAAGTTCATCAACCGAGAAATAAAGTCCTCTGCTTTTTTTATATTCTTCAAAGTCTGGGATATAAAATAAAACAGGTTTTTGAGCAACGAGATAATCAAAATAAATACTCGAATAGTCTGTAATTACAAGGTCTACAATCGAAAGTAAAGAGTTTGCATCAATTTGATATGAAATAAATTTACAAGCAGCGAGTTGTTCTTTTGAAAGATTTCTATATTCAATTTGATGCGGTTTGATAATAAGCTGATACTTGTCTGTATCAATTGTTTTATTGAAATGCTCTAACATAGCAGTGTAACGATTGATATCTATTTTAGGATTAGCAACATTGTTACCGTTCCAAGTAGGAGCATAAAGAATGATTTTTTTGTTCGGGTCTAATACAGTACCGTGGTCGCGTAGTTTTTTTAGAATTTTTTCACGGTCGGTTTTAACAACCATATCATTACGCGGAAAACCTTCTTCAATATATTTTCCTTGGAATATTTCGCGAAGGCGGAAAGAATTATTGAAAATATCGGTCATAAATTCATTTGGAGAGATAATATAGTCCGACATAAGTAGGTTGCGCAACATATTCTTGACAAGGCGTACACCATCAGGGGTGTCGTATCCCAAAGATTTAACAGTTATACTGTGCCAGGTGCTTAAATAAACCTGACCTTTTCTTTTGGCGAAGAAGTTGACAAAAGAGGTATTGTTTATAAGATATTTACTCTTTGCAACAAAATATGCGTAGCCTACTGTCTGATATTTCACAAATAAAACATTTTTACAGTGTTTATATTCATTTTTTAAATATTCTATTTCATTATCATCGGCAATAGCCCAAATGTGAAGATATTTTTTAAAATCAGGTCTGTTTTGGAATTCTTTAAACAAAGCCAAAGGGTTACATAGCATACTTGCACCCGCATGTGATTCGTAAAAAACCCAATTGTTTTCAATTTTTTGGGTTTTGCAGAATTTACTGTAAGTTCCGCGCCAGTTATAATCCTCGGTTATTTTAGAAAAATAACGGGGTGAGCCATAGTTGGAGAGTATAGTTGATTTGATTTTTTTCAATACTCGTATTAAAATATTCATTTTAATCTCCTTTAACTTAAAAAAAGTCATTTTGTTATTCTATATTGCTAATTTTAAAATATACTACGTTATTTGGCCTGAGACTCACAATAAAGGCAACGGTAAATGCGTTTTTCTTTATCAGTAAGGGTGAAAACGTGGGGGAGTTCCTGCTCGGTACTGCTTATACAACGTGGGTTTTTACATTTTATTACGTTAGTAAGTTTTTCCGGTAGGGCAATACGTTTTTTCTCGACGTTTTTGCCGTTTTCTATGATATTTACGGTAATATCAGGGTCGATATAACCTAAAATGTCGGTGTTAAGGTCAATTGCGGCATCGATTTTAATAATATCTTTTTTGCCCATTTTACGACTGGGTGCGTTTTTTATAAACGCCACAGAACAATCTAACTCGTCAAGTTTTAAAAGATTGTAAATCTTCATACCTTTTCCTGCGGTAATATGGTCAATAACAATGCCGTTCTTTATTTCATCAATAGTCATTATTCTACCCCCAAAAGCATTAAGATAAGTGCCATTCGCATATATTTGCCGTTGAGCACCTGTTTGAAATAACAAGCACGAGGGTCGTTATCAACACCTACGCTTATTTCATTCACACGCGGCAACGGATGGAGTATACTCAAATCCGATTTAGCGTTGCATAGTTTTTCGGGTGTGAGAATATAACTGTCACGGAGACGAAGATATTCTTCTTCGTTAAAGAAACGTTCGCGCTGAACACGGGTCATATAAAGAATGTCGAGTTCGGGCATAGCCGCTTCTAAATCGGTGGTTTCTACAATTTCGAAGTTATCCTTTTTAAGAGATTCTCTTATATATTCGGGGATTTTGAGTTCGTTTGGAGAAATAAGCACAAATTTTACGTTATTATAACGGCGGAGTGCGTTTATAAGAGAATGTACTGTTCTGCCGAATTTCAAGTCTCCGCAAAGGCCTACTGTAAGATTATTGAAATCGCCTTTTTCACGCTTGATGGTTAAAAGGTCAGCAAGAGTTTGCGTTGGGTGGTTATGACCGCCGTCACCCGCGTTTATAACGGGAATTGAGGCGTTCATCGAAGCTACAAGCGGCGCACCTTCCTTTGGGTGGCGCATTGCGATAATATCAGCATAGCAAGAAACTGTTTTTGCGGTGTCTGCTATACTCTCACCCTTGGCGGCTGAACTGCTTTGTGCCTCCGAAAACCCTAAAACGTTACCGCCGAGCTCGTACATAGCGGCTTCAAAACTAAGTCTTGTACGGGTGGACGGTTCAAAAAACAAGGTTGCAAGTTTTTTACCCTTGCATTTTTCGGCGTATTTTTGGGGGTTATCGATAATATCGTTTGCGGTATCTAACAAAGAGTCGATTTCTTCGAGCGAAAGCTCTGCAATATCGATTAAACTTCTCATTGTAAAAATCCTTTCGAAAAAATTATTCTTTTGCGCCGTTTACAGCGAGATAATTTTTAATTCTTTCAACGTTTTCACGGTTCTTTTCGTCTTCTTCCAGATATTCTATAATATCATAAACGTCAACTACCGAGTATACGGGGAAGCTAAACTCTTCGCCGACTTCAGCCATGGCGCTTTTTTCGGTTTTGCCCTTTTCTTTACGGTCTACCATAACGAAGGTGGCGGCAACTTTTGTGCCTTTGAGCGAAGAGAGGATTTCCATACTTTCACGAATAGCGGTACCTGCGGTGATAACGTCTTCAACAATAACGATTTCTTCATTTTCCTGTGGCTTGTAGCCAACGAAAACGCCGCCTTCGCCGTGGTCTTTTTCTTCTTTTCTGTTAAAAAAGAAGGGAACGTCAAGACCGTTTTTAGCAAGTGCTACTGCTACGGATACAGCTATCGGAATACCTTTGTAAGCAGGACCGTAGAGAACGGTCTTTTTGTTGCCGACCTTTTCAAAATAGGCTTTTGCATAAAATTCGCCTAATTTGCAAATCTGTTCACCTGTTTTGATATCACCTGCGTTTATGAAGTAGGGGATTTTACGACCCGATTTAGCGGTGAAATCACCAAACTTCAAAACGCCGGCACTCTCAAGAAATTGTATAAACTCTCTTTTATAACTTTCCATTATGTATTCTCCTTTGGGTTATCCGATAAATTCGTCGCAGCAACGCTTGTAAGCGGCTACGGGTTCAGCGGCAGCAGTAATAGGTCTGCCTACTACGATATAATCACTGCCGATTTTCTTTGCTTCGGCAGGGGTCATAACGCGCTTTTGGTCGCCAATGTCACCGTCAGCAAAGCGAACACCGGGGGTGACTGTCAAAAATTCTTTACCGCAAGTGTGGTGAACTTTACCTGCTTCCAATGGAGAACAAACAACGCCGTCAAGACCTGCAACTTTTGCATTATTAGCGTAGTGCATAACAACCTTGTCGATAGGTTCTTTAATAAGCAAATCATTTTCCATACGCTCCTGGTCTGTAGAAGTGAGTTGTGTTACGGCGATAAGAAGCGGTCTTGTACCGTCGGGTCGTGTTAAGCCTTCCAAAGCGGCTTCCATCATAGAAATTGTACCGCCTGCGTGGAGGTTGGTCATATCAACATCAAGGCGTGATAATACTGCCATTGATTTTTTAACTGTGTTGGGAATATCGTGAAGTTTTAAATCCAAGAAGATTTTGTGACCTCTTGCTTTAATTTCTTTAACGATAGATGGACCTTCCGCATAGAAGAGTTCCATACCGATTTTTACAAAGGGTTTAACACCTGTAAATTTGTCTAAAAATTCGAGTGTTGCTTCTTTACTTGCAAAGTCACAAGCAATAATTACGTCCTTACCCATTATGAGCGCCTCCTATAATTTCTGTCAAACTGTTTATTCCGTATTTTTCCATTACCTTAGGTAAATCGTCAATAATATTCTTACAAGCAAACGGGTCTACAAGGTTTTGTGCTCCTACCTGTACTGCGGTAGCTCCTGCGAGCATCATTTCAATTACGTCTTCGGCTGTGGCAATACCGCCCATACCGATAATCGGAATTTTTACTGCATCATAAACCTGATAAACCATTCTGAGAGCTACGGGTTTAATAGCGGGACCCGAAAAACCACCCATTTTGTTAGCAAGTATCGGTTTTCTGCGCTTCAAGTCAATGCGCATACCGAGTAAAGTATTTATAAGGCTTACACCGTCTGCACCTTCGGTTTCGCAAGCCTTGGCGATTTCTGTAATGTCAGTAACGTTTGGTGAAAGTTTTATGAATACAGGTTTATTTGTGACCTTTTTGACTGCTTTTGTAACTTCGGCGGCATTTTTAGCGCTTGTACCGAAAGCTAAACCGCCGCCGTGAACGTTGGGGCAGGAGATATTAACTTCAAACCAACCGATTTGGTCTTCACTGTCGAGTTTTTCGCAGGTGTAAGCATAGTCTTCCACTGAAAAACCGCTGACATTTGCCATAACTTTTTTATGAAAACATTCTTTAAGTTTTGGAAGTTCTTCACTTATAACCTTGTCAACGCCCGGGTTTTGAAGACCTACCGAGTTGAGCATACCTGCATCACATTCGGCAATACGGGGGGTAGGGTTACCGAAACGGGCGTCACGTGTAGTACCTTTGAAAGAAAAAGTACCAAGGCAGTTAATATCATAAATATTTGCAAATTCGTATCCGAAACCAAAAGTTCCGCTTGCGGGGATAACAGGGTTATCCATTTTAATACCCGAAAGTATAACGCTTGTATCTACCATATAATTTCCTCCCTGTAAAGTACGGGACCGTCTTTACATATACGCTTGTTGCCGTATTTTGTCTTGCAACTGCAACCCATACAAGCACCAAAGCCGCAACCCATTCTTTCTTCAAAACTGTACTGACCGCTTGTTACAGCTTTTGCCTCAATTGCTTTAAACATTGGCATAGGTCCGCAGGTAAAGAAATAGGTATAGTCGCGGTTCATAGCGTCGGTTACAAAGCCTTTTACACCGTAAGAACCGTCAACAGTTGTAACAATTACTTCTACACCCAGGTTTTTGAAAGCATCTTCATAAAAAATCTCATCTTTTGTGTTGAAGCCTAAAATAACAGTGGGAGTTTTACCCATTTTTAAGAGTTCTTTACAAAGGTTGTAAAGGGGTGGAATACCAACGCCGCCGCCTATGAGCAAAGGCTTGTCTCCGCTTTTTTCGGGATTGAAGCCGTTGCCAAGGCCCACTAAAACGTCGAGTTTTTCGCCGGCTTTCATATTAGCCATTTGCTCGGTGCCACCGCCTACTACTTTGTAAATCAAAGTGATGGTTTCTTCGTTGTAATCGCAAACCGAGATGGGACGGCGTAAAAACTTACCGTCTAATTTAATGTTTACAAATTGACCCGGTGCCAAAAGGGAAGAAGTATCCCCTGCGAGTACCATACTGTAAACGTTGGGAGCTATTTTAAAGTTGTAAAGAATTTCATAAATTCCTTGTGTCATCATATTTGATTCACCTTATGCGTCTATTGTGGATATAGTAAGAGTTGTTTCTTCAAGTACGTCCAAAAGCACACGAACAGTATCGAGGGCTGTAAAGATAGTAACGTTGTTTTCGGTAGCGTAGTTTCTGATTTTGAAACCGTCGGTGGCAGTACCGCTTGATTCAATATCACGCGTATTGATAACATAAGCGATATGACCTTGACGGAGTGCATCACGGATTTGGTCGGGGTCTTCTTCAATCTTTTTGAGTACGCGTGTATTTATACCGTTTTCTTTTAAGAATTTTGCAGTACCTGCTGTCGCCTCAATATTGAAGCCTAAGTTATAGAAACGGAGGATAAGCGGTAATGCTTCTTCTTTGTCCTTGTCACTTATTGTAGCGAAAACTGTGCCGTAGTTCTGAACTTTCATACCCGAAGCCTGTAAAGCCTTGGAAAGCGCGCGGTTGAGTTTATCATCATAACCGATTGCTTCACCTGTGGATTTCATTTCGGGTGAAAGATATGCGTCAAGACCACGGAGTTTATTAAATGAGAATACCGGTACTTTTACATACCAACGGTCTTTTTCTTGCGGATAGATATCGAAAATACCCTGTTCTTTTAAAGACTTGCCGAGAATAACCTCGGTAGCAATATCTGCAAGGCTGTAACCCGTAGATTTAGAAAGGAATGGTACGGTACGTGAAGAACGGGGGTTAACTTCAATAATATATACGTTTTCATCCTTGTCCACGATAAACTGAATGTTATAAAGACCTACAATGCCGATGCCGAGACCTAACTTCTTGGCATATTGGAGTATAGTGCCTTTTACTTTATCGGAAATGCTAAAAGCAGGATAAACGCTTATTGAGTCACCGCTGTGAACACCGGTGCGCTCAACAAGTTCCATAATACCGGGGATAAATACGTCTCTGCCGTCGCAGATAGCATCAACCTCAACTTCTTTGCCCTGAATGTACTTATCAACGAGTACGGGACGGTCTTCGTCAATTTCAACCGCGGTTTTAAGGTAATGTTTGAGTTGTTCTTCATCTGCTACAATTTGCATAGCACGGCCGCCCAAAACGAAGGAAGGACGAACAAGTACGGGATAGCCGATTTCTTTTGCAGCTTTGATACCGTCTTCAATTTTTGTAACTGCTTTGCCCTTGGGTTGCGGAATATTAAGTTCGTGAAGAATCTTTTCAAAACTGTCACGGTTTTCTGCACGTTCGATTGCGTCGCAGTCTGTACCGATAATCTTAACGCCACGGTCACGAAGCGGTTCTGCCAGGTTGATAGCAGTCTGACCGCCCAATGATGCAATAACACCTTCGGGCTTTTCAAACTCAATAATATTCATAACGTCTTCGGGAGTTAAAGGTTCGAAATAGAGTTTATCGGCTGTTGTATAGTCGGTCGAAACAGTTTCAGGGTTGTTGTTTATGATAATTGCTTCATAACCTGATTTTTTAATTGTGGTAACCGCGTGAACGGTAGAATAGTCAAACTCTACACCCTGACCGATACGGATAGGACCTGCACCCAATACCACGATTTTCTTTTTATCGGTTAAAATTGAAGCATTTTCGTTGTGGTAAGAAGAATAGAAATAGGGGATATACGCACCTGTGTGGCAGGTGTCAACCATTCTGTAAACGGGGTATATCTTGTTTTCTTTGCGGAAGTTGTAAACGTCGATTTCGTCACATTCCCAAAGACGTGCAATATACTTGTCCGAGAAGCCCATTTTCTTGGCTTCGATTAAAGTTTCAAGGTCAAACTTATTATCCTTTAAAACTTTTTCCATATTTATAATGTTTTCAATAGCTTCAAGGAAGAAAGAAGTAATCTTGGTGATTTCGTGAATTTCTTCCACAGTAGCACCACGGTATAAAAGTTCGGCAATAGCGAAAAGGTTATCATCACGGAACTCGCTTATATATTCACGGAGTTCATTATCACTCATATTGTCAAACTTGTGGTGATAAAGGTGGCATATGCCGATTTCAAGTGAGCGGATACCTTTAAGCAAACTTTCTTCCAAAGTAGAACCGATACCCATAACTTCACCGGTAGCCTTCATCTGTGTGCCAAGCATATTTGAAGCGGTGGTAAATTTATCAAAGGGGAAACGGGGGAATTTTGCGATAATATAGTCGAGTTGCGGCTCAAATGCGGCGGTGGTGTTGGCGATAGCGATTTCATCCAAAGTCATACCAACCGCAATCTTGGCGGTAACACGTGCAATCGGGTAACCACTGGCTTTCGAAGCTAATGCAGAAGAACGTGATACACGGGGATTAACCTCGATAAGATAGTATTCCGAACTTTCGGGATTAAGCGCAAACTGAACATTACAACCACCCTCGATTTTAAGTTCACGGATTAGTTTGATAGCCGAATCGTTAAGCATTTTAAGGTCGTGGTCGTTAAGTGTTATAATGGGGGCTACAACGATAGAGTCGCCTGTGTGAACACCGACGGGGTCGATATTTTCCATACCGCAGATGGTGATGGCGTTATCGTTACCGTCACGCATAACCTCAAACTCAATTTCTTTATAACCTTTAACGCTCTTTTCGATAAGCACCTGATGAACAGGGGAGAGTTTGAAAGCGTTAAGACCGATTTCGATAAGTTCTTTCTCGTTATATGCAAAGCCGCCGCCTGTACCGCCTAAAGTAAATGCAGGGCGCAAAACAACGGGGTAGCCGATTTCACCGGCCGCTTTTTTAGCTTCGTCTAAGGAGTAGGTGATTTGTGAGGGAATTGTAGGCTCACCGATAGATTCGCAAAGTTCTTTGAACATTTCACGGTCTTCGGCACGTTCGATACTCTTACTGCTTGTACCTAAAAGTTCAACACCGCATTCCTTTAAAATGCCTTTTTCTTCGAGTTGCATAGCAAGGTTAAGACCTGTTTGTCCGCCGATACCGGGAACGATAGCGTCGGGTCTTTCATAGCGGATAACCTTTGCTACAAATTCCAAAGTCAACGGTTCCATATAAACCTTGTCGGCAATAGTGGTGTCGGTCATAATTGTAGCAGGATTGGAGTTGCAAAGAACAACCTCGTAACCCTCTTCTTTAAGTGCCAAGCAAGCCTGTGTGCCCGCATAGTCGAACTCAGCCGCTTGTCCTATTACGATAGGGCCTGAGCCTATAATCAAAATCTTTTTTAAGTCTGTTCTCTTTGCCATGTTTTCTACTCCTTAATGTATTTTACTTTATCGTTTTGTACTGTCAGTTGGTTTTCACCGTAAAGCTCATACCCGTCGAACGGTGTTGCTTTGCCCGACGACAAAAAGTCATTTGTATTAACGGTGAATTTTTTATCTAAATCCCACACGGTGTAACCGTTTTGCAGTATGCCGAATCTTTCACGTGGGTTTATAGCAATAATCTCAATAAGTTTTTCTAAACTTATTATGCCCGTTTTTACAAGATACGTGTACATAACGGGGAACGCTGTTTCAATACCGACTATACCGAAAGCGCTTTTTTCAAGTCCTTTTGATTTTTCGTCAGCGCTATGCGGTGCGTGGTCGGTAGCAATCATATCAATCGTACCGTCTTTTATGCCCTTAATAAGCGCCAATCTGTCCGATTCACTCCGAAGAGGCGGATTCATTTTAAATCTACCCTCTTCTTTAAGGTCCATATCGGTAAGAACTAAATAGTGGGGAGCGGTTTCGCAAGTGACGTCCACGCCGTCTGCTTTGGCTTTTCTTATAAGTTCCACACTTTCTTTGCAGGAAATGTGGCACACGTGGTATTTACAGCCTGTTTCTTTTGCAAGTTTAAGGTCACGCTCAATCGGTTTCCATTCACTTTCGGAACAGATACCTTTATGGTTGTGTGCTTTTGCATACTCACCGTCATGAATATAACCGCCGAAAAGCAAACTGTTGTCTTCGCAGTGCGCTACTATAATTTTGCCAAGTTCTTTGGCTTTTATCATAGCGTTTCGCATCATTTCTTCATCCTGTACGCCCCGTCCGTCATCCGAAAAAGCAAAGGCGTGTCGGAGATTTTCAAAATCGGATAACTCTTCACCTTTTTGTCCCACCGTAATAGAAGCGTAAGGGTGAACGTTTATTACAGCGTTAGTCTCTATTATATCAAGTTGTGCTTTTAAATGTTCGGCACTGTCGGGTACAGGGTTTAGGTTTGGCATAGAGCATACGTCGGTGTAGCCACCGCGAGCACAAGCCATAGTACCGCTTTTGATAGTTTCTTTATATGAAAAACCCGGCTCTCTAAGGTGAACGTGAACGTCACAAAAAGCCGGGAAAACAAATAAATTATTAAAATTGGAAACAATACCGCCTTTACAAAGCGGAAAATTTTTAACAACAAACGTACCGTTCTCATAAACTTTTGCATTAGTTAGTATCTGTTTCAAAAAACTCCCGCCTTTCCTAAAAAAACACCCTGCCGAATGGCAAGGCGAACACGACAACCGTATTTAAAAAACATTACGGTGTTGTTGGCGTCATAGCGCCATGCGTATAACAATATAATTTAACTTTATATATATTACCATAAAGAAGTAACGTTGTCAAGAAATTTACTTGATATTTTTAAAATAAATCGTTTGTAAAATTGCAAGTTTTATGATACAATGAATAATATAAAAATTTTATGCGATTTATTGAATTAAAAAGTAACAGTAAGGAGAAAGATTAGTGTCATTTCCGCTTGATAAAATCAGAAATTTTTGTATTGTAGCTCATATCGACCACGGTAAGTCTACTTTGGCTGACCGATTGCTTGAACATACTCAGTCGGTTGCAAGTCGTGATATGGAAGAACAGATACTTGACAGTATGGATTTGGAGCGTGAGCGTGGTATTACCATTAAGGCGCATGCAGTAACTTTGTATTATGATGCCAAAGACGGTGAAAGGTACGAACTTAATCTTATCGATACTCCCGGTCACGTTGACTTTAATTATGAGGTTTCACGTTCACTTGCCGCTTGTGAAGGTGCGGTGCTTATAGTAGATGCTTCACAGGGTATTGAAGCGCAGACTTTGGCTAATACCTATTTGGCGGTGGACCACGGGCTTGAAATTTTGCCTGTTATAAATAAAATTGATTTACCTTCTGCCGAGCCTGAGCGTGTGAAGAACGAGATAGAAGATATCATAGGTATTCCAGCCGATAATGCGCCGCTGATTTCGGCTAAAACAGGCATAAATATCGAAGAAGTTTTAGAAACAATAGTAACTGAAATTCCCGCACCTACGGGTGAAGCGAATGCACCGCTTTCGGCACTTATATTTGACTCTTACTATGACCCATATAAAGGGGTTATAGTGTATTTTCGTGTTATGAGCGGCAAAATCAAAGCAGGGGATACCATCAAAATGATGGCGACGGGCGCTACTTTTGATATTGTAGAACTTGGTCGCAAACGCGCAACGTCTATGGAACCTTGCGACGTTTTGGAAGTAGGCGAAGTAGGTTATCTGGCGGCTTCTATTAAGACTGTAAGCGAAGCACGTGTAGGTGACACCATTACTTTGGTTGAAAATCCCGTATCCGAACCGCTTGAAGGTTACCGCAAGGTAAATCCCGTTGTTTTCTGTGGTATTTATCCTGCTGACGGTGCTAAGTATCCAGATTTACGTGATGCGCTTGATAAATTACAACTTAACGATGCCTCACTTCTTTTCGAACCTGAAAGTTCTAATGCGTTGGGCTTTGGCTTCCGTTGTGGATTTTTAGGACTTTTGCATATGGAAATTATTCAGGAAAGACTTGAAAGAGAATATAATCTTGACCTTGTGACAACTGCACCCAGCGTTGAGTATAAATTCACACTTGCGTCGGGTGAAACTATTACGGTGGACAACCCCACAAATTATCCTGATCCTGCAATAATTGCCGAAGCGCTTGAACCTGTGGCAGACGTGCATATTTATTCGCCCAGCGATTACGTTGGCACTATAATGCAACTTTGTGAAGAACGCCGTGGCGTTTATACCGATATGAAGTATATGGGTGACCGTGTGGATATTCACTACATTATGCCTATGGGTGAGATTGTTTACGACTTTTTTGATGCCTTAAAATCGCGCACCAAAGGTTATGCGAGTTACGACTATGAGATGAAGGGTTATGAAAAGAGTAAACTTGTAAAGCTTGACGTTTTACTTGCGGGCGATATGGTGGATGCGCTTTCCTTTATTGTGCATGCCGATAATTCTTATGCTAGAGCCCGTAAAATAACTGAAAAGCTCAAAGAGTTTATACCTCGCCAGTTGTTTGAAGTGCCTGTTCAGGTTGCAGTTTCGGGCAAGGTTATTGCGCGTGAAACGGTTAAGGCTATGAGAAAAGACGTACTTGCAAAGTGTTACGGCGGCGATATTACCCGTAAGAAAAAGCTGCTTGAAAAACAAAAAGAAGGTAAAAAACGTATGCGTCGCTTAGGAAACGTAGAAGTTCCGCAGGAAGCATTTATGGCAGTGCTTAAACTTGATGAATAGGTGATATGATGACAAGAAGACAAAAAGCAATTTTAAAACGAAACTTATTTTTAACTGTTTGTGCGCTTGTGCTGATAGGAATAATAACGTTGGTCGGATGTATTGCGTTTGGCGGTGAAGAAAATGAAGATGATACTTCTGAAACATCCTCGCCGATATCTTCTGTTGATTCTTCCGCCGAGTTATCTTCGGAAACTAAAAGTGTGGTAAGTTCCGAGCCGTCGAGTAATCCGTCAAGCACTCCGTCTAAAAATTCTTCCAAGAATGAAACGACTACCAAAGAGCCCACAACAGTAAAGTTAGACCCTGAGTTTGAGAATTTAATGTTGGTAAACGGTTGGAACCCGTTGCCTGAAGATTTCGACTATGAAGGGCATCTGACTACCATTCCAAAAAAGTATATAAAGGGTTCACTTACTCAAATTGATAAAGATGTTTGGCCTTACTTAAAGGCAATGCTTGATGATGCCAAAGCCGAAGGCATTGATATTGGTGTTTGGTCGCCTTACCGTTCTTATGCTACACAGAAATGGCTTTTTGAAAAACAGGTTAAAAAGCAGATAAATAATGGTGTGCCAAAAGACCAAGCCGAAGATAAAGCGGCAACAATAGTAGCCCGTCCGGGTACCAGTGAACACAACACGGGTTTGGCGCTTGATATCAACTGTGCCGACCATTCCTTTAAAAATACAAAGGCGTATAAATGGCTATGCGAAAATGCCGAAGATTATGGATTTGTAATGCGTTATGCAGAAGAAAAACAAGAAAAAACCGGTGTTATTTATGAATCGTGGCATTGGCGTTTTGTAGGTATAAATGCCGCCCACGAAATGAATGATTTAGGAATGTGTCTTGAAGAATACGTAGAATATAAAAACAAATAAACTTAAACGGTAGGAACGAAAGTTTCTACCGTTTTTTGTTGTATACCGAAAACCACGCGATAGTCGCGTGGTTCAAAAAAGGTTAACCGATGAACAAAACAAAATCCTCCAATTGTGTTAAAATAGTAGCGACCTGCCAGTCGAAACAAAAACACAAATGGAGGATTTATGAATGAAA
>JAZSNT010000034.1:0-31213 GCA_045536525.1 Acutalibacteraceae bacterium | reverse complement strand
TTCCTGCCGAAATATGTTCGTTTAAATATTTGCCTATAATTTCTAATTTTTGTTCCTTTGTCCATACTCGTTTCTTTTATCCTTTTTTCATTTTGATACCTCCCGTTATATTTTAGCATAAGAAAAAGGTAGATACATGGTGGTTTTCCATGTGTCTACCTTTATTTTACTATTGCATCAAACGGGTGGTTGTCTGTTTCGGACGTTCCGTCCTCAACTGGCTAAAGCCACTAAAACAAAAAGGAACAGCAAAAGCCGTTCCTTACAATTTTTATAGGATAAATAATTCCGAGTTTAATTTATTGGTACCAACACAAATTTTTTACCGCTTATATTATCGCTGTCTATTTCATTTATTTTCATAATCTCGCCTATATCTGCATTATATTTTCTCGCAATATCCCACACGCACGATTTATCTTCTGAAAAGCAAACCACTACACCGCCTGTTTTTTCTTTACTACACGGTTTTTCAGGGTATACCTTAATATCGGTTATAAGCGATACATCGTTTTTCTCATAAACCGCTCCCGAAATCAACAATTCCGTTCTGAATTCAATGCAATTTGCGTTCATTATAGCAAATGAAACCGAGCAAATTTCTATTTCGGGGTCGAACTCGAAGCACTCGCTTTCACAGGAAACTGGATGATTCCACTCAAAATCCAATGGCTTTTCACAGTAGAAAACGTTATCATCGCCGTCACACGCCAACATACCGACCATAAGCACCGCCGAAAGACAAATTTTACCCTCCTCAGTTTTAACCTTTTTAGACTGTACCTCGCACCAAATATCTACAACCGAACTAATACTTTCATTAAGTTCTATATTCTTTTTAAATTGGCATTTTTCACTTATATTTTCGCAAATGCTTTTGAAAGTAAGATTTGCTTTTTTAAGTTCGGTTTCAAATTTTGTAGAAAACGCATCTTCAATAACCGCAATATCATTAACACAGTAACTTTCACTCTTCAAAAGTATTTTGGCATTTAAAGAAAAACTGCGACACTCACTGCTTAAATGCGCAAAGGGTCTTACTTCCAGGGAGGCAATTTCTCCTTTTATATCACATTTGCAAAGTTCGGTAATCCCTGCCATTTCCACAATTTGTGAAAACGGTAAAGTCGTCTTTAAAATTTGTGGTGTCTTAACGTTCTGTGCAAGATAAAGCAACGTAACTGCCAATTCACCCTTTACGATTACTTTATCATTCATAACCTTGCAGTCGTTTACGTTAACCGCCGCATCACTGCGAAGCAGATTTTCAATAGGTGCTTGTGCATTACCGATATTTATTTCCTCTTCCACTACCAAATATTTTTCACGGTAACCCATAGGTATAGTCGCGGGTGTTACGGCGCGTTTCAATTGAACGTTATCACCCTCATAATCCGCCACAATATCATTACTACAACGTGAAAATACACAAAGTTTTATGCTCACCGCACCGTGAATATCTACCTTTCTGCCCGATACCGCACGGCAGTTTATGTAATCACATTTAACGTTTGCCAAAAGATTTGCATTATCACATTCTTCGGGCATTTCTTTCAATTTACTGAACGGATAAGAATAATCGTAAGAACATAAATTATTATCCTTATCACAGTAAAGAAGCGTAATGCAGATATTACCGTCTACCGTGATATTTTTGCCGTTTATAGACTTCGACGTGATACGTGCAGTCGCTTTACATTTGAATATTTTAGAAATATCACGACAATAATCAGGCAAAGTAAAATCTACGTCTATTGGTTGCTCACAGGTGTCCGAATAAATATTCCTATTGTAATATATACCCGTTTTCAAGGCTTTGTTGTCCATAAAAAATTCCTCGCTTTACAACTTTTTAATAAAGTTTATGAGCGAGGAAGAATTTTTATTACTTTCTTTTTACAATGTTATCGAGCGATTTCACAATCATACCGCCGTCTATAACGCCACGCACAGAAGTTAAAGGATAAACGCTGGTATCTTTTCCTATTACCGTGCCGGGATTCAACACACAACCGCAACCGACGTCAGCACCATCTGCTAAAATAGCGCCGATTTTGCGAAGTCCTGTTTTGATATCGCTATCACCGTGTATTACAATGTTGCTTTTATCGCTTTTAAGGTTAGAGCAAACCGCTCCCGCACCCATGTGGGCTTTATTACCGAGCACCGAATCGCCTACATAGTTATAATGCGGCACTTGTACTCCGTCTAATAAAACCGCATTTTTAAATTCGGAAGAATTACCCACAACACAGTTTTCGCCCGTAATTACGTTACCGCGAAGAAATGCGCCAGGTCTTATTTCTGTACCGTGCCCTATTACTGCAGGTGCTTCTATTACTGCCGACGGGTGAATTTTAACGTCCTTACCTACCAAAACACCCTCTTTTAAAAGTGTAAAACCTTCTATACCGATTTCTAATAATGCTTTAATATAATCTTTAATGTTCGGTAAAATCTCCCACGGATACTCACTATCCGCGAAAAGATTTTTAAGATATGGCGTTTTTACACAAAACAAATCACTTGTTTTAATATTCACTGCCGTGACCTCTTTCTATAATAAAATCTGCTAATTGTTTTGCAATACTTTCACTATCGGTTTCGCTTTCTACCATTACACGCACAACAGGTTCCGTACCGCTTTTGCGAAGCAATATTCTGCCCTTGCCTTGCAGTGCTTCTTCAAGACTCTGTTTCTTCTCCAAAACTGCGCTGTCAGACAGCGTTGTTTCTTTATCTTTCACCCTTACATTTTGAGTGTATTGGGGATAAAGTTTTACGTCTTCACAAAGTTTTGCAATAGGTAATTTGGTATCGCACACCTCTTCGGTGAGCATAATAGCGGTCAAAAGACCATCGCCCGTTGTAGCATACTTTTTAATAATGATGTGACCCGACTGTTCACCGCCCAATGAATAATCGTTTTTCTGCATACATTCATACACAAAACGGTCGCCAACGTCGGTGGTAACACATTCCATACCCTTTTCTTTAAGACTTGCAAAAAATCCACTGTTAGACATAATTGTTGCAACCACGGTATTGCCGTTAAGCATACCGCGCGATTTAAGACGTTTGCCCAATATATAAAGCATTTTATCGCCGTCCACCACGTTGCCGTCGCCATCCACCGCAATACAACGGTCGCAGTCACCGTCAAAAGCGAAGCCCATATCAAGATGGTTTTCTTTCACCAACTTGCAAAGATTTTCAATATGAGTTGAACCGCAGTCACGGTTTACGTTAAGACCGTCAGGGGTATCGCCCACCACCTTTATCTGAGCACCCAAAGCGCTGAAAACAGATTTTGCTATCATCCAGGAAGCACCGTTAGCGCAGTCTAAACCGATTTTTAAATTTTTATAGGAATGTGATGCCAAAGAAATAAGATAACCTACGTAACGGTTTCTTCCCGATACGTAGTCGATAATTCTGCCGATTTTTTCTTTTGTGCCTAACGGCAAATCACCGTTCAAAGAAAATTCGGATAAATCGCCATCCAAGTAATCTTCTATATAACTCGTTGTCAAATCGTCAAGTTTTTCACCGTATCGGTTTATAACCTTAATACCATTATCATAAAACGGATTATGAGATGCAGTTATCATAATACCGCAGTCAAATTCATCCTGTTTTGTAACGTAGGAAACACTTGGAGTTGTGGTAACGTGAAGCATATAAGCATCTGCACCCGAAGCGGTAATGCCTGCAACGATAGAATATTCAAGCATATAACTCGAAAGACGGGTATCTTTACCAATTACGATTTTAGGACGGTAACCTGGTTTTCGGCAGCCCGAAAACTGCGAACCGTAATACCAACCCAAAAATCTGCCCACTTTGTATGCTTGAATGGATGTTAAGTTTATATTGGCTTCCCCTCTGAAACCATCAGTACCAAAATAACGGTTTTTAAGTTTTTCGCTATTTTGTTTTGTTTCAATGCGAGAACTGTCTTTTAATAATTCATCCGCAGTTATGCCAAAAAGTGAGCAAATAGCAAGTATTTTATCTATTTGCGGAAGTGCCTGGTCAAGTTCCCATTTTGAAACCGACTGTTGTGAAACCGAAAGTCTTTCTGACAATTCTTCCTGTGACATATTTATACAGTTACGCAAAGCAATAATCTTTTCGCCTATGGTCATAAAAATTCCTCCAAAATTTTAATTATTCTTATACTACCAAATGTTTTAAAATACGCAACCAACCTAACTTTTATTTTTCACAACTGCAAGTTGCGTAGGTCTTTTTCTATATTATAAGATTATTATATTCAAAAACTAAAAAAATATTGACTTTTCATAAATAAGTATAATATAATTTTGTATAATAGGGATGATTTAATACATTTTTTCGTGATGAATTACTTAATGGATTTTATCTCAAAAGAAATAGCGAGGTTTATTATGCTTGAAAAATTATATAATTATGTAGAAGAATTCAATAAATATGATGAGGAATTTTTTTCACAACTTATACCTAACGACGCTTCTTATGAGTTTTTAAGCGAACAAATTCCGCTTATTGATATTCCTGACAAAGAAATCGAAAAAATCTATTATTTCCGTTGGTGGTCTTATAGAAAACACTTAAAAAATACACCCGACGGTCATATAGTAACCGAATTTTTACCGAACGTTCCTTGGAGCGGACCGCACAACTCAATAAACTGCCCCGCCGGTTTCCACATACGTGAAGGCAGGTGGCTAAAAGATCAAAACGAATGGATTAAAGAATACATAAATTTTTGGCTTGACGAAAAAGGTCAGTCTCCTTACAGTCATTGGTACGCACACGCAGTTTTGGAATATGCTTCTATTAAAAATGATTTTAATTTTGCAAAGGAATCATTACCGAAACTTATAAAGATTTATGAAGCACGTGAAAAAAGACACCGCCGCAGCAACGGACTTTACTGGACGCTTGACGGCTATGACGGAATGGAGGTTTCCATTAGTGGAAGTGGTCTTCGTCCTACCGGTTGTTCTTACGCATACGGTGATGCGGTTGCTATTGCCAAAATTGCCGAAATTGCAGGCAAAAAAGATATTCACGAGCGTTTTACACAAAAAGCGCAAAAAATTAAAACAGCTTGTGACAAACTGCTTTGGGATAAGGATTTTTACAAGGTTTTACCGCAAGAAGAAAACGAAGATAATACTTTCCTAGAAAGACCTGTTATTCCCGAAGAACATAACGTTCGTGAAGAATTGGGCTTTATTCCGTGGTATTTTAATATGCCCGATAGCGACAAATGTATAGCGTTTAGCGAACTTTTAAAAGAGGACGGTTTTAAAGCAAAATACGGCATAACGTCAGCAGAACAACGCCATCCACGTTATATGTTTGAATGGAATCACGAATGTTTGTGGAACGGTCCTGTATGGCCTTTTGCTACTTCTCAAACACTTGTTGCAGTTGCTAATGTATTACGCAATTACAACCAAAATTACATAACCAAGGAAGATTATTACCAACTGCTTTTGCAATACGCAAAAAGTCATTCATTTATACGGAAAGACGGTAAAACTGTACCTTGGATTGATGAAAACTTGCATCCCAACACGGGAGAATGGATTGCACGCAGCATTTTAGAGAAAAAAGGTTGGCTTGCTGAAAAAGGCGGCTATGAGCGTGGAAAAGACTACAATCATTCTCTGTTTTGCGATTTAGTGCTTTCCGGTCTTTTAGGAATAAACTTTGCAGACGGTAAACCCGTAGTTTCTCCCCTAATTCCTGACAGTTGGGATTATTTTAAAGTAGAAAACCTTTGGCTTGGTGGTAAACGCCACCGTATAATCTACACCAAAGATAGCGTAGTTTATATAAAGAATTATTAAACAATTTAAGGAGTACTTATGAAACAATATAATCACGTTACAGAAATCTACAAAAGCACTGACGGTAAAGATGATATTTATACTATTGATAACGGTATGTATATCCGTGATGTAAAACTCGATTTAGGAATAGGTGAAGAAATTATAATAGGTCATTTATCCGATTTGCATTTTAACAACTGCAACGAACAAGACTTTAAAGAAAATGACCCTGTAATTATGAGCACTTATAAAAACCGTATATGGTTTGCAAATGGTGAAAACGCATTTTTGGCTGATTTATGCTTCGATTTTTTTAAGGAAGCCGACCAGATAATACTTAACGGTGACACCCTTGACTATCTTTCGCACGGTTGTATGGAAATTATGCAAAAAGAAATTTGGGATAAACACCCCGATGTTTTAGCTACACTTGGCGGTCATGAACTTGCACGTTGTATGCAGGGTGAAATTCCCGACACTATGCCTTGGGACAAAAAAGTGGAAATTTTGCAAAATTTTTGGTTACATGACGTTTTTTATGTTTCTCGTGTAATTAAAGAAAAAATTATGGTAATAGGTCTGTTAAATGATAATGCAAGATTTTACAAACCCCAAAAAGAAAAGTTAGAAAAAGATATTTCCATTGCCCGTAAAAACGGTTACAAAATTCTGATTTTCGCACACGAACCGATATCTTCCCACCTACCCAAGTACCGCAATTTCACCATAGATGACGTAATGCTTAAAGGATACTGTTCAGGATTTCCAATTGATTTTAAAAATTGCTTTGCAGGGCGTGTTTCAAGCGATTCTTTAACCAAAGAAATTTACTCGCTTATAACAAAAAACGCCGACGTAATTAAAGCGTTTTTTGCTGGGCATTATCATAACGATTTTTACATAGAAATCGATGCAGAACTGCCAGACGGCACACCAACGACAATACCGCAATACGTAAACAACTGTGCAACAGGAGACCTTTCCGGACACGTAATGCGAATTCTAATAAACTAAAATATATACTTTGTCGCTTACAATACAAAAATCTCTTCGGTTCTTCCGAAGAGATTTTATTTTGCCAATGGATGAAATTTTGAATATTTACTGGCATATTTATTCTTTACAAACTGTGCATAAACCTGAGTTGAAGATATGTCGCTATGACCTAACATTTCTTTAATATCCTGCAATTTTGCACCGTTTTCCAAAAGGTGCGCTGCAAAAGAGTGACGAAGTGTCTGGGGTGTAATTTCTTGTTTTATACCTGCCTTTTTAGCGTAGAACTTAATAATCTTCCAAAAACCTTGGCGTGACATAGGTTGTCCGTTAAGGTTAGTAAACAAAAATTCCTGATTATCATCCTCAATAATGGCTTGTCTTGCATTTTGTACGTAATTAGCGAGTGATTCAACAGCCGCAGGATAAATGGGCACTATTCGCTCTTTATTGCCGTTTTTAAGGTGTAAAATACCGATTGTAAGGTTAAGGTCGGAAAGTTTTACCGCTAATAGTTCAGATACCTTTATGCCCGTAGCATAAAGTAAATCGAGCATTGCTTTATCACGCACACTCTTAAAATCGTCACCTTTCGGTTGCGAGAGAAGATGCACAATTTCTCTTTCGTCCAACACACCCAAAGAAGCGGTTTTCGGTTTATTTACGTGCAGGTTTTGAGTGGGATTACCACTAATAGCGCCAATTCCCGCTAAATACTTATAAAAAGCACGTATGGATGCGACAACTCTGGCTTTTGTAGAGTCAGACCTGTTTAAACTGCATAAATAGTCTTCAACAACGTTATAATTAGCGCAAACCGCCGATTCATAAGAGCCGCAATAGGTCACAAACTGCTTGACGTCACGCATATATGCTTCCAATGTATTACTGGAAGATTTTTTTTGACTGATAAGATAATTTTCAAATTCTAACAAGCAATCCACCCTATTGCACCCCCTTAAAATGAAAAATTAGTTATTAATGTTGAACTGATTACCGCATCTATCAAAGCAGACAAAAGCGTAAAACCGCAAAACGAAAGAAACCTGACACAATAATCTTTAAATTCAAAAGATAAATTCAAAGGCATTGTTTTACTGAGCATAAGACTGGAAATTTTTATAGAAAATTTTATAGATTCCTTTGCCGAAACCATTAAAACGATTATAAATACCAAGGTTGCAGGTATGTAAACAATCGCGTTAAACGCCACACCTTTAAGTGCAAACTGCGAATATAAATAGGCAGTTGCGAGTCCTTGCGCAAAACCTTTTAAAATTATTGCGGCAGGTACGGTTACAACACCAAAAAGTGAAGCGCCCAGTAAAAACATTAAGAACAACTGAGCAAGTGAACCCAAAAACGAACTCCACAATATCCCCCAAAACGAACTCTCATTACGGGAATTTATGAAATCGGTCATATAATTCTTTGAAAAATCACTTAGTACGGTATTCTTCTCGAATAAAAATACTCCTAAAACTATACCGATTACAAAAAGTAAAAATACAGTAATCAGAAAATAATTTTTCCGAAAAAATTCACCTATCGCAAAACCTTTAAAACTGATAACACGTCCTTTTGGCATAATATCACTCGCTTTCAAGAAATAATATGCAAAAGGCGGACAAGATATTCAAACAATATTTTGTGTTTTTAAAAGCAAAGGTCACTATATAATGTAACCGTTACGGTATTATGTAAACTTGTATAAAGAGTCACAAAAAATCAACACCCCAATATATAAGAGCGCTGAAAAGGAAAAACAATTACCGTATATATTCTATAATATATTTATACTACAAAAAAGAAATTATGTCAACCGAAAATTTTACTTGTAATTATTAAATTACTGTGGTATAATGTGAAACACAAGAAATTTTAACAACTTGAAAGGACGTAAAAAATGGCTTTGGGATTCAGAAAAAGTCTATTTGGTTTTAATTGCGACGACGTTATTGATTATATCGAAAATACACATAGAAAATTTAAAATAAAAGCAGATAATTTAAAACAAACCGCCGACGAATTTTCACAAAAACTCGACCGGTCAAAAGTTGATTATCAAAATCTTTTGAATGAAAAAAACGAGATTGCCCAAAAACTCGAAGAATTCACTAAAAAGGCTGACGAAATTGAGCGTTTATCTGAAAACATCGGTAAACTTTACCTCGTTTCACAAGCCAACGCACAGGCAGTTATTAGCAACTCACAAGAAAGTGCCGAACTTTCAAAGGGCGAAGTTGAAAAGAATTTGACTGCTATCGACCAAGCACACGTTTCTCTTAACGAATTGCGTCAAAGCATTATAAAAACTTCGGAAGATTATATAAACGAAGTCGACAGTTTAATTGCTTCTCTTGACAATACACGTCAGCAAATAGCCGACAACACACAAAAAACTGATGAAGCAATTGAAAATTTCGAACAGGTTTACGAAAACATTGTAAACGAATAATAATTACACAAAAGCGGTAAAAGTCCACACTTTTACCGCTTTTAAATTATAGTTTATCGGGGAGTTGAGTATATCTTTAAGAAGCCTTCCTCTGTGAGTAAGGTGGCACACCGTAGGTGTGACGGAAGGAGTACAACGAAACCTTAATATTTACAAAAGCCTTTTATTATGCGGCTTTTTATAGTTTCGTACACTCCCTCACCCGACTTCGTCGGGAGCTCCCTCCCAGAGGGGGCCTTTTGTTTGTACAAATTTTTTACCCCTACAAACTACAATTTCCTGTTAAATATAACTTTGATTTACTTTGCGGTTTACACCTATAATACCGCCAATCATTGAAGATAACAGTAAAATCACAAGACGGAGCAAGGTGTGAACTGTAACCGAACCGCTGTTTACAATAAGAGAAATAAGCGTTACAACCGCAAATACAAACGCACCAACACCCAAGCCAATTAAAAAACCTTTCTTCCCTATCTTTTTTCCTAAATAAAAAGACGCTGTTAAACATCCAACCGCAATTGCAAGTGTAGCAAAAAGCGGTGAAAATTTGAAACCAGTTTCCAAGTAAAACATAGCAACCGCAAAAATCAGTACACACAAAGCACTGCTTATAAGAAATAAAAACAGCGCTTTAATCAAGGCTTTATATTCGATATTTTTAAAAAGCATAAAAAATTCCCTCCCGAATAGTAGATTATATTCGGAAGGGACAAAACATATTACTTTTTAGATGGGGTTTCGTCGTGAACTGTTAAATTGGTTTGTAAAGCCCAACGACCGAAAGTAAGTTTGCTATGGTCACTTAAAGATTCGATAACCATTGTATCTTCTTTCAAAGATACTACTCTGCCGTGGATACCGCCGATTGTTACGATTTCATCGCCAACCTGCAAGTTTTCACGCATTTTCTTTTCTTCTTTTTGTTTCTTTCTCTGGGGACGGATTAAGATAAAATACATTACAGCAAAAATGATTACCAAGTAAACTATCATAACCCAACTTCCGCCACTAGTAGTAGTGGTATCCGCAAGTGTAATTAAACCGTTATTCATTTAAAATTCCTCCAAATTGATTTTTATCTATTATACCGCACTATTTTTAAAAAAGCAAGTGCGATATTAACAATTTACAAATAATTTATAAATTAAGGTAAAAATTATATTCTTCTTGAATAGATTTCTTCTTTTTCGAGCTTAAATTCATGGAAAGTGCCGTTGTCGAGCGCATTTCTGATATCTTCCATAAGATGATTATAAAACCATAAATTATGCATAACCAAAAGCCTTTGAGAAAGCATTTCCTGACTTTTAAGCAGATGTCTTATATACGCTCTCGAATAACGTGAACAAATGGGACAACCGCATTTTTCATCAATCGGCCGCATATCGTATTCGTACTTTTGGTTGTTGATATTTATGATACCCTCACTTGTGAACAAATGACCGTGACGTGCATTACGGCTTGGCATAACACAATCGAACAAATCTACTCCCCGCTCAACCGCATTCAAAATATTTGCAGGAGTACCGACACCCATTAAATAACGTATTTTATCCTTTGGCATAAAAGGTTCAACGTGGTCAATAACGTCGTACATAACCTCAGCAGGTTCGCCAACCGCCAAACCACCGATTGCATAACCCGAAAGGTCAAGTTCGGCGATTTCTTTCATATGGTTTATACGCAAATCGTTATAAGTACAACCCTGATTTATACCAAAAAGCATTTGTTCGGGGTTTACGGTATCAGGCATTGAATTAAGCCTTGCCATTTCCGCTTTACAACGTTTTAACCAACGGGTTGTTCTCTCACACGAAGCCTTGGAATAAGCATACTCAGCAGGATTTTCAACACACTCGTCAAACGCCATAGCAATAGTAGAGCCAAGGTTTGACTGTATGCGCATACTTTCCTCTGGACCCATAAAAATACGCTTGCCGTCTATATGGGATGCAAAGGTCACGCCCTCTTCTTCGATTTTGCGAAGACTAGACAGTGAGAATACCTGAAATCCGCCGCTATCGGTCAAAATAGGACCGTCCCAAGTAGAAAACTTATGAAGACCGCCACATCCCTTTACAACTTCATCACCCGGACGAAGATGCAAATGGTAAGTGTTTGAAAGCATTACCTGACAGCCAAGAGTCTTTAAATCTTCAGCAGACACAGCACCCTTTATAGCACCACAGGTTGCAACGTTCATAAAAGCAGGGGTTTGCACAGTTCCGCGGTTGGTTATAAACTCGCCACGACGTGTATTCCTTTCTTGTTTCAATAATTTGTACATCTTAACTCCTGATTTCTAATTATAATTTCAAGTATTTCATCGGGTGTTTTAGCGATATAAGTAGCGCCCGAATTTTTAAGTTCTTCATAGTTACCGTAACCGTAAAGCACACCAATCGAATCTAATTTATTTTCATTCGCACCGTCAATATCGTGATGCCTGTCCCCTATCATTACGGCTTGTGACAAATCATTAACAACGCATTTTTGAAGTGCAACGGTTATAACGTCTGCCTTTTTACCGAGTTTTCCGTCCATAGTAGCACCAACCACGACGTCAAAATATTTTGCCAAATCAAAGTGATTCAAAACAATTTCGGCAAATTCTTGCGGTTTTGAGGTTGCTAACGCTAAAACCTTACCGTCTTTTTTCAGTCGGCTGAGCATTTCTTTAATACCATCATAAACACGGTTTTCATAAATGCCTTTACGTGGAAAATAATCACGGTAATGCGCTACGGTTTTAATAGCGTCTTCTTCGGAAATAGAAAACTGCTCCATAAACGCCTCTTTCAAAGGAGGTCCTATAAAAAACAATAGCCTTTCCCTATCCCATACTTCTAACCCCATCTTTTTCTGGGCATACATAATAGAATTGGTAATACCTGTTGCAGGGTCGGTTAAAGTACCATCCAAATCAAATAGAATGTATTTATACATATAATCACCTATAAAATAACCATCGTATCGCCAAAGTTTACGGCATATGAGAACGTAGGGGCGATTCACGAATCGCCCGCGAGTCATTCGTGAATGACCCCTACAAAATCACCTATATAATAAGCATCGCATCACCGAAGCTAAAAAAGCGGTATTTTTCTTCAACTGCTTTTTTGTATGCATTCATAGTATTTTCATAACCAGCAAACGCAGAAACAAGCATTATAAGCGTACTTTCGGGCAAATGGAAATTAGTAATAAGACAGTCCATACACTGAAATTCATAACCGGGATAAATAAAAATGCTTGTATCATCAGAACATTCTTTAATTTCGCCAAAGGTTTTTATAGCACTTTCAACCGTACGGCAACTTGTCGTACCAACACAAATTACCCTGCCGCCGTTTTGCTTTGTTTTGTTTATAATATCGGCAGTTTCCTTTGATATTACGTAGTGTTCGGAATGCATTTTATGTTCACGAATATCTTCAACTTTCACAGGGCGGAAAGTACCAAGTCCTACGTGTAATGTAACATAGGCAATATTAACACCCATAGCTTTCAACTCTTCAAGCATATCTTCTGTAAAATGAAGACCTGCCGTTGGTGCTGCTGCCGAACCTAACTCTTTGGAATAAACTGTCTGATAGCGTTCTTTATCTTCCAATTTTTCCTTTATGTACGGTGGCAACGGCATTTGTCCTACTTTATCTATAACCGAAAAAAACTCGCCGTCGGGGAAAAACTCTACAATACGGTTACCGTCGGGTAAAACCTCACGGACAGTTGCTTTAAGTTCAGGCGAAAAGGTGAAATTATACCCTTCTTTTGCTTTTTTACCGGGTCCTGCCAAACATTCCCAAAGATTTACGCCCTTTTGTTTTAAAAGCACAAACTCAACCACCGCACCCGTGTCTTCGCGAGTACCGTAAAGACGTGCAGGTAACACACGGGTATTATTAAGTACCAAACAGTCACCCTTATTTAAGAAGTAAGAAAGTTTATCAAATGTGGTGTGTTTTAATTCACCCGTATTTTTATCCAAACTCAAAAGCCTTGACGTATTTCGTGGCTCGATAGGTGTCTGAGCAATAAGTTCGAGCGGTAAATTATAAAAAAAGTCGCTTGTTTTCATAAAAACTCCTATAAAAAATTTGACAAATCACCAAATGAGTGGTATCATATTTTGGTGTACTTAATATATATTATATTGTAAATTGCTTGATATATCAAGCACATTTTGAAAGGAATGTAAAAATATGAAAAAATTCAACGTAGGTATTATCGGTGCTACCGGTATGGTAGGTCAGAGATTTGCGCTCTTACTTGAAAATCATCCTTGGTTTAACGTAACCACACTTGCCGCAAGTGCAAACTCGGCAGGTAAATCTTATAAAGATGCCGTTGGTAACCGTTGGGCTATGAAAGATAAAATGCCCGAAAAGTTTGCGGATATGCCTGTATATGACGCAGAAAAGGATATTGAAAAAATCGTTGCAAACGTTGACTTTGTATTTTGCGCCGTTAATATGAAAAAGGACGAAATCAAGGCTTTGGAAGAAACTTATGCAAAGCACGAATGTCCCGTAATTTCCAACAACTCCGCACACCGTCACACTCCTGACGTTCCTATGATTATCCCCGAAATCAATGCTGACCACGCAGAAGTTATCAAATATCAAAGAGAACGTCTTGGTACAAAACGCGGCTTTATCGCAGTTAAGTCAAACTGCTCACTCCAAAGTTACGTTCCCGCACTTTATCCGCTTGACAAATTCGGTGTTGATAAAGTTTTGGTTTGTACCTATCAGGCAATTTCGGGCGCAGGTAAAACGTTTGAACGTTGGCCCGAAATGATTGACAACGTTATCCCCTACATCGGCGGTGAAGAAGAAAAAAGCGAAAAAGAACCGCTTAAAATCTGGGGTAAAATTGAAAACGGTGTTATCGTAGATAGCGATACACCTAAATTTACTGCACAATGTTTGCGTGTTCCCGTATCTGACGGTCACATGGCGGCAGTTTACGTATCCTTTAAAAACAAACCTTCAAAAGAAGAAATCCTTAACGCCTGGAATGAATTTAAGGGCGAACCTCAGGATTTAGAACTTCCCTTAGCACCCAAGCAGTTCCTCAACTACTACACCGAAGACGATATGCCTCAAACCAAACTTACACGTGATAACGAAAAAGGTATGGCTGTATCTATTGGCCGTCTTCGTGAAGACAGTCAGTATGATTATAAATTTGTATGTGTATCCCACAACACGTTAAGGGGTGCCGCAGGAGGTGCTGTTTTACTCGCCGAATTGCTTTGCGCAAAAGGTTATATGGACTAAAAATTTAATATGGGAGTGGTTGTTTGAAACAACGCATCTTTACGGGCTGTGCTACCGCCCTTGTAACTCCGATGTTTAAAGACGGAAGTGTTAATTACACTTGCCTTGAAACGCTTGTTGAAACCCAAATCCAAAACGGTATTGATGCCTTGGTGATTTGCGGTACAACAGGTGAAAAATCTACCCTTAGGTATGACGAACATTTAAAAGTTATAGAAGTTGCAATAAAGAAAGCCAAAAACCGTGTACCCGTAATTGCAGGTACCGGCAGTAATGATACCGTTTATTCGGTAGAATTATGTAAAGATGCGGAAAATTTAGGTGCAGATGCCTTACTAATGGTTACTCCCTATTATAATAAAACCTCGCAAACAGGTCTCCTTAAACACTATGAATATATTGCCGACCGTGTGAATAAGCCTATTATTCTTTATAACGTGCCGTCACGCACGGGGGTAAATATAAAACCTGAAACATATAAAGAGTTATCAGTTCATCCTAATATTGTCGCCACAAAAGAGGCTTCGGGTGATATTTCTCAGGTTGCCGAAATCAAATATCTTTGCGGTGACGAATTAGATATTTATTCAGGCAACGACGACCAGACGTTACCCATCCTCTCACTTGGCGGTATCGGTGTTATTTCAGTAGTTTCCAACATTATTCCAAAGGCATTTTCTCGTCTTTGTCATGAATTTTTAAAGGGTGACCACCTTACTGCACGGGCTATACAAAACCGCTATTTAGGCCTCATTAGAGCGCTGTTTTACGATGTAAACCCCGTACCGCTAAAAGCCGTTATGAATATTTTAGGATACGGTGTTGGCGAATGCAGACTGCCGCTTTATGCAACCGATGAAACTAATATTAAAATTTTAAAACAAAAACTCAGTGAATGTAATTTAATCTAATAATACGGATGTGAAATAATGATAAAAGCAATACTTGTTGGTGCATCCGGCAAAATGGGTAAAAATATTACCGAATGTGCCGCTGAAGACAGCAATATCCAAATAGTTGCAGGTGTTGATAAATACAACTGCGGCGCTGCTTTCCCTGTTTTTTCGGATTTTTCTAAAATCGAAATACAAGCAGACGTAATAATCGATTTTTCCAACCCTGCTTTACTTGACGAACTTCTGATATTTGCAAAAGAAAAAAATCTTCCGCTTGTAATCGCTACAACAGGTTACTCGGAAGCACAAATAAAGCAAATAAAGGAAACATCAAAATCTATTTCCGTTTTCTTCACGTTTAATATGTCATTAGGCGTAAATCTTTTATGTTCTCTTGCGAAACGTGCTGCAGGAATTTTGGGAGAAGATTTTGATATAGAAATTATTGAAAAACACCACAACCAAAAACTTGATGCTCCGTCAGGTACGGCAATTATGCTTGCAAATTCGGTGAACTCAGTTTTTGATGACAAACTCAAATATGAATACGACCGTCATACAAAACGCGCCAAACGAAGCAAAAACGAAATTGGTATTCATTCTGTGCGTGGCGGAACAATCGTTGGCGAACACGACGTTATATTTGCAGGTCGTGATGAAGTCATAACTCTCAGTCACGCTGCACATTCAAAACAAGTATTTGCAGCAGGCGCTTTACGAGCCGCTAAATTTATCGCAAATAAACCTTGCGGTTTATATGATATGAACGATATATTAAAAATTGATTAAAAAATCGGCAGAAATTTCTGCCGATTTTTTGTATATTTATAAATTTCTTGAAAAAACTATTAGTAACCAAAAGGAGTTGATAAAAATGTTTGATAAACTTTGTTTAATTCTCGTTATCATCGGTGCTCTCAACTGGGGTCTTGTCGGTCTTTTCAGTTTTGACCTCGTTGCCTGGGCATTCGGCGGCAGTACTGCAATAATCAGCAGAATTGTATACACAGTAATTGCACTTGCAGGAGTATGGTGCATTTCTCTTCTTTTCAGAAGAAATTCCTGCTGTAACGACGGTGACTAAAAGGGCGGTAACAACCGCCTTTTTTTATTTGTATTTTTTTGCAAGAGAAAAAATCACACCAATAGGCACAAGTATTGCGACTGTCAATATGTATTTAAAACTCTTGCGGCCTTCCTTATCCGAAAACGTAAGCCCTAATAAAAATAAAAGCATAAATATTACAAATAATACCATAATTGTTTCTCCTTTGTTTATTATGGCTTAATTATAACAACTGATATGTACGATAAGTGGTACAGTAGTCGGATATTTTATGTTTTTTCACGTTGCTTAAATGAAAAAGTAAAAGCAAATATTTCGTGCAAAAACAGTAATTTTGATTGCTTTACTTTTCATCTAAGCGCTATTTTTTCTTTATAATAATCATTAAAGGTTTTGTACATATATTCACTTAAATTCTATATGTAATTGTTTTCTGATATTTCTTCTCACCTTGTTAATATGTCTTTCAAAATCACCATTATTGATTAGTTCTGTCAAAACATACTGCATAAAAGTTGAAACCGTACAAGAGTAAAATCCTAATTTTTCATCAAAACAGTCAACAAGATGATTTGGCAATACCATATAGCCGATACGAAGCGATGGAGAAATAGTTTTCGAAAAGGTATTAAGATATATAACGTTATCATTTTCAGACAAAGCAAACAACGTTTCGCAAGGTTTAGAAGAAACCGAAAATTCAGACTCGAAATCGTCTTCTATAATATAACGGTTGTTTGATTTTGACCAACGGATATACTCGTGTCGTTTAGATGCTGTGGCGGTAACACCGCTGGGATAACTTCTGTAAGGCGTCGTATGTAATATCTCGGCTTTAGTGGCCGCCAATGCACCGCTTTCTATACCTGTATTTGTGAGAGGTAGTGTTTCATAGTTTAATTCGAGTGCTTTGTAAACCTGCTCGATTTTTTTATATGACGGAGTTTCTACGGCGTATATTCGGTTTCTTCCCAACAGTTCCGCAATCATACCGTAAAGATATTCAGAACCTGAGCCTATGATAATTTGCTCTATATCCACCTTTATACCACGATTTCGTGCAAGGTATTGTCTGATTGCTTCACGCAACTCAAAACAACCCTGATTAGAAGATTTTTCAAGCAACATATCACCATATACAGTCATTACTTTGCGCATTGTTTTATTAAGCACCGACAACGGAAAGTCGGGATATAAATGTTGATGATGGACGCTTGAAATTTCGGTCTGATGTTCAGTCACACTGACAAAACCGTCCGTTTTGCGAAACACAACTACAAAACCGCTACGTTGCCTTGACTCAACGTACCCCTCGTCACATAAAAGTGCATAAGCGTGTTCTACCGTGATAGTACTGACACCTGTTTCCGCCGCAAGACACCTTTTCGACGGCAACTTAGTATTATATAAATATACGCCGTCAATTATATCGTCTCTGATTTGTTTATAAAGTTGCAAATAAACAGGTCGTTCTGTTTTATCGATAATATATTTCATCTGGTTATATAAAATACTCCTTATCTGGTAATTGTTATATGTTCAGTTATAATATACACTAATTTCAGTCAAAAGTAAAGGAGTTAATTCTTGATGAGTAAAAACATAAAAACAATTGTTATATCAGCTCTTATGACTGCTCTTGTGTGCATAGCCACTATGATAATAAAAATACCGTCGCCTTTAAAGGGTTACATCAATTTAGGTGACTGCATTGTCTTACTGGCGGCTTGGTTGCTTCCGCCAATGTACAGTTTTCTCGCCGCAGGGCTTGGCTCTGCATTGGCAGATATATTTTCCGGTTATATCGAATACGCTCCTGCTTCTTTTGTAATTAAAGGCTTAATGTCACTTATAACATTCTATTTGTTTAAAGTTTTACACAACAAAATTGGTAACCTACCGTCCGAAATTATCAGCGGTACCTTAGCCGAAATTATGATGGTTGGCGGTTATTTAATCTTTGAAAGTTTCCTTTACGGTTTTATACCGTCACTCGTAAACGTTCCTGCAAACTGTGTACAAGGTATAGCGGGACTGATTATAGGCATTATACTTATAAAAATTTTCGAAAAGAGTAAAATACTAACCAAATTTTTAAAAGCTTGACCGATGGTCAATCCTTTCTTTTATAGCTCTCCTTATGTAAAGGGAGGTGTTGAGCGTAAGCGAAACGGAGGGATTGTTATTTAAAGTCACATAAAATTAACAATCCCCAGGTATTTTTGCTACGCAAAAATCTAGCCCCCTTTACACAAGGGGGACTTTACTCAAAACAATGTCGTTATCCAATATACTAACCCATAAATCACACTTGGAACTGTGCCATAAACAATAACCGGTCCTGCGATTTTAAACATATTAGCACCAACGCCTAATACAAAACCCTCTGCTTGTGTCAATATAGGACCCATTAGTTTTTGAAAAATATTTAAAATAAAACGGCTGTGTGGTATAATAAAATAAAGTGAGGTGTGATTTATGTCAGATAACTTAGAGTGGCACGAATCTATGTTTATGATGATGCACAACAATCCGACAGAAAAGGTTAATGCCGAATATGTTAATGATGTTAAAACATACTTTAAAAAAACCGTTGCTCCTTGCGATAAAAAGCAATCCTTAAAACTTCTAAAGCAATTTGCAAGAAAAGATTTTGCAGATTTTTGGAGCGAATCTGTTAATTCATATCTACCGGGAATTAGCGAAGGAACAATGAAACTTTCAGAAAAAGTATATACCCACGATGAAGCCATTCGGTATGCCAAAGAAATGATTCAAACTCTCGACGAAAAAGAACTGGCTCGTGCTTTTTTGTATGGTGTTGCTAATAATGCTCCCGAATATCGCACAGCACTTGCTTGCTATTTCTTCATTAAAAATCTGCCCGAGCATCAATTTGAAAAGAAATATATCGGAACAAATTCAACGGGTGACGTTTATTCCGAAAATACTTGCGAAATATGTAAATATAACAGCAAACTAAGCGATGAACCGAAAATGCAGTTTTGGCATATCAACGTTGATATGGAACATTTTTATTTCAAAGCTTTAGTTCCGTTTTGTTTTAACTTAAATACGGCAATCGTTTATTTGGAAGAATACAAAAAACTGCCAACACCAATATATTCGTCTGATGATTTATTTCTTTTCAAAGAGATAATTGCCCTTATTGAAACACTTCCTGAAAACACGCCGCCTTCTAAACTTCGCAAAGAGTTAAAAAGTTCCAAATTGCTTAAAATGACGATTGAACAAATCGATGCATTTATTGATATGCTTGGATATTTAAACATCTTGCACACCGAGGATTCCTTTGGTGTTACTGTAGGTCACACTTGTGAAAGAGATATGCTCTATCCGTTGAGTGACCGTTCATACTTTGCTCGTCCAGTAAATCGTTGGACAAGAAAATGCGGTATCGACTACCAAATGATTGATATGCTGTTTGGGGATTTATATTGACGAAAAGGCTTGACCAAATTGGTCAAGCCTTTAGTGTTAGAATAACGTCGTTATCCAATAGATTACGCCATATACAACTGATGCAACCGTTCCATAAACGATGACGGGTCCTGCGATTTTAAACATATTAGCGCCGACACCTAATACAAGGCCCTCTGCTTTGAACTCGATTGCAGGAGACACCACCGCATTTGCAAAACCTGTTATTGGAACGAGTGTACCCGCCCCTGCAAATTTAGCGATTTTATTAAAAATTTTAAGTGCGGTAAGCAAAGCCGCCAAAAATATAAGGGTTACGGTTACCAAAACCTTTGCTCTTTCTTCGTCTAATTTAAGGGCGCCCGAATAAAGTTCCAAAAGCAACTGACCTATAACACAAATAAAACCGCCCACCAAAAATGCTAATGTGCAATCTTTAAGTTTTGGTGACGGCGGCGACTGCCTTTTAACCATTTTTGCATACTGATTATTATTAGGTTGCATAAAAAACACTCCTTTAGAGATATTTTCTCTTTCAAGGAGTGTTTTATTCAATGAATTTTACAATTCAATTATTTCAATATTTTCGATTTCTACTGCGACAACGGGTTTATCACCCATACCTGTTTTTACGTTAGCAATAGCGTCAACAACGTCCATTCCCTCATATACCTGACCGAAAACGGTATGACGGTAATCAAGCCAAGGTGTACCGCCCATATCTGCATAAGCCTTTGCACAATCACTCGGGAAAGCATCGGGTAAATCTTCCATTTGGTCAAGCATATTGGACGGTACGGTATTTGCCTGTACAATAAAGAACTGACTGCCGTTAGTATTAGGTCCTGCATTAGCCATAGACAAAGCCCCACGAAAATTGTGAAGTTCAGGTGTGAACTCGTCTTCAAATTTAGTGCTCCAAATAGATTCACCGCCGATACCTGTACCCATCGGGTCGCCGCCCTGAATCATAAAATCTTTGATTACACGGTGGAAAATTAGACCGTCATAATAACCGTTTTTAGCGTGGGTTGTAAAATTTTCAAAAGTTTTGGGTGTCTTATCTTTAAAGAGTTTTATCTTGATATCACCCATTGTGGTATGCATAATTGCAACAAAATCGCCTTTTTCAGGCTTAGATAACTGTAAATTAGCCATATTTTGCCTCCGAAATTAAAAATTTTCACTTGTATTTTACCACTATATGTAGTATAATACAAGTAATAATTTGGCAAAATTTTAATTTTAAGGAGTATTTTTTATGAATTGTCCTTTTTGTGCCTATGAAGAAAGTAAAGTAATCGACTCTCGCCCCACCGACGAAGGTCAAAGAATCCGTCGCAGACGTGAATGTTTACAATGCGCTAAACGTTTCACTACTTATGAAATTATTGAAAGTCTTCCTATAATCGTTATCAAGAAAGACAAATCACGTGAAACTTTCAACCGTAATAAGATTATGAACGGTCTTTTACGTGCTTGTGAAAAACGTCCGGTATCTATTGATATGCTTGACAAAATCATTGACGAGATTGAAATCACTATCCAGAACTCACTCGACCGCGAAGTTACAAGCGAAAAAATCGGTGAACTTGTTATGGAAAAACTTAAAGGTATTGATGAGGTAGCATACGTACGTTTCGCATCGGTTTACCGTCAGTTCAAAGATATCAACACCTTTATGTCTGAACTTAACAAACTTTTATCAAAAGACTAAATCGACTCAAAGGGTATTTCAAATACCCTTTGTTTTTAAATCTAGGAGTCACTATGCAAGACAATATTATGATGGCAGACTTATTACTGCCCAACATCGATAAAACCCCCGATTATTACGAAAACCTATACCCCAACCGCAATTTAGCCGAAGGCGCAAGGGTTGTGCGTGTAGCACCAAGCCCCACAGGTTACTTGCATTTGGGAGTTTTATTCGTTTCTCTTGTAAACCGTATTACTGCCACTTCATCAGGTGGTGTTTTCTTCACCCGTATTGAAGATACCGATAAAAAGCGTGAGGTTGAAGGCGGTATTGACGATATTATCGGCGGTTTAAAACGCTTCGGCATTTTCCCCGACGAAGGTTTTATAAGCGGCAATGAACAAAAGGGTGAATACGGTCCTTACCAACAAAGCCACCGCGCTGAAATTTATCAGACCTATGTTAAGGAACTTATCCGTCAGGGTCTTGCCTACCCCTGTTTTTGCACTCCCGAAGAACTAGAAGGTCTTCGCGCAGAACAGGAAGCAATGAAAATAAGAACAGGTTATCACGGCAAATGGGCTAAATACCGTGCTATTACCTACGGTGAAGCAAAATCGCTTATCGATGCAGATATGCCCTTTGTTATCCGCCTTAAATCCCCCGGTAACGAAGAAAACAAAATTGTTTTTGAGGATGCTATAAAGGGTAAAATCGAAATGCCTGAAAATGATGAAGATTTTGTACTTCTTAAATCTGACGGTATACCCACCTACCACTTTGCACACGCCATTGACGACCATTTAATGCACACAACCCACGTGCTTCGTGGTGACGAATGGATATCCTCCGTACCTAAACACATTCAGTTATTCAAACTTTTAGGATTTAAAGTTCCTAAATTTGGCCATATCTCCCCCATTATGAAACTCGATAACGGCTCTAAGCGTAAGATTTCCAAGCGTAAAGACCCCGAATCCGCAGTTCATTTCTTTGCAGAAGAAGGTTATATGAGCGATGCGGTTATCGAATATCTTATGACTATTGCCGCAAGTGATTTTGAAGATTGGCGCCGAGCTAATCCCGATAAATCTTACAAAGACTTTAAATTCAATTTAAAGAAAATGAGTGTTTCAGGCGCATTGTTCGACGGTGTAAAACTTTTAGACGTTAGTAAAAACTTGGTTTGCCGTCTTTCAAGCGTTGAGGTTTACGATTACGTTACTGCTTGGGCAAAAGAGTATGATACCGAATTTTACAACGTATTAACCAAAGACCCCGAATATTCAAAATCAGTTTTTGCTATCGACCGTGACGTACCAAAGCCACGTAAAGATATCGCAAAATGGAATGAGGTTAAAGATTATTTCTCCTATATGTTTGAGGAATATTATACTCCTTCCTTCGAATTGCCCGAAAACATCCAAAAAGCAGACGCTATCGCTTTTTTGGAAGAATATAAAAAGGTATATTCACCCGATGATGACCGTCAGGAATGGTTTAATAAGATTAAAGCCGTAGCTCCTTTGCTCAATTTTGCAGCTGAAACCAAAGAATATAAAGCAAATCCCGATGCATACAAAGGCAGTGCCGGTGACCTTAGCACCGTTTTACGTATTGCAATTACAGGCAGAAGAAACACACCCGACCTTTGCAGTATTATGCAGGTTTTAGGCAAAGACGAATGTATTAAACGTATTGAAAATACGATAAGAGGTTAAGTTATGGAAAAAATTATTAAAACAGAAGAAGCCAAGGCTTCCAACTTTATACACGATTTTATAGATGAAGATTTAAAGGAAGGCGTTTACGAAAAGGTTCAAACCCGTTTTCCGCCCGAACCTAACGGTTATCTTCATATTGGTCACGCAAAGGCTATCTGCATTGACTTTGCTACTGCCGAAAAATACAACGGCAAGTGTAATTTGCGCCTTGATGACACCAATCCTACAAAAGAAGACGTAGAGTACGTTGACGCAATTATGGAAGATATCAAATGGCTCGGTTTCCAGTGGGATAATGTTTACTACGCATCCGACTATTTTGATTTTATCTATGAATGTGCGTTAAAACTCATTGATAAGGGCTTAGCTTACATTGACGAATCTACTCCCGAGCAAATCAAGGAAATGCGCGGCACCTTAACCGAACCCGGTGTAAACAGCCCCTACCGTGAACGTCCGATAGAAGAAACCAAGGATTTATTCAAGAAAATGACCGACGGTGAGTTCGAAAACGGCGCTATGGTACTTCGCGCAAAGATAGATATGAGTTCATCCAACCTTAATATGCGTGACCCCATTATCTATCGCATAATGAAGGCTACCCACCACCGCACAGGCGATAAGTGGTGTGTTTATCCTATGTACGACTTTGCACATCCTCTAAGCGATGCCAAAGAAGGCGTTACCCACTCGCTTTGCTCGTTGGAATTTGAAAACCACAGACCGCTTTATAACTGGTTCCTGGAGGTTCTCGATATCCCCACTCCTCCTCGTCAGATAGAGTTTGCACGAATGAACGTAAACTACACACTCACCAGTAAACGTAAATGCTTGAAACTTGTAAACGACGGTTTGGTAAGCGGCTGGGACGACCCACGTATGGCTACCATCTGCGGTATGAGAAGACGTGGCTACCCGTCAGAAGCAGTTCGCAATTTTGTTGATAAAATCGGTGTATCCAAGGCTTACAGCGTTATTGACTACGCACTTTTAGAGTCCTGCGTACGTGATTACCTTAATGAAAATGCCGTTCGTACAATGGCTGTTCTTCATCCTTTAAAAGTTGTAATTGATAACTATCCCGAAGGAAAGACGGAAGAAATTAAGGTTGATATTAACCCCAACAAGCCCGAACTCGGCAAAACCGCCGTTACATTCTCCAAGGAAATTTATATCGAGCAGGACGACTTTATGTTAGACCCGCCAGGTAAATATTTCAGACTTTGCCCTGCAAAAGAAGTTCGCTTAAAGGGTGCTTACTATATTAAATACGCTTCACACGAAACTGATGAAAACGGCAATATCACCGTTGTTCACGCATCCTACGACCCCGAAAGTTTCGGCGGTGAAACTGCTGACGGCAGAAAGGTCAAAGGTACTTTGCATTGGGTATCTGCCAAAAACTGTATTGACACAGAAGTTCGCCTTTATGAGCGACTTTTCAACATTCCCAACCCCAGTGATGAAGAGGGCGTTTCATCTTTTGCCGATAACCTTAACCCCGAATCACTCACCGTAATTGAAAACTGTAAGATTGACAAATCTCTCGCTAATGTAACTGTTGGCGACACCTTCCAGTTTATGCGTCAGGGTTATTTCTGCGTCGATAAAGATTCATGCGAAGATAAACTCGTATTCAACCGCACCGTAGCGCTTAAAGATTCTTTTCAGAAGAAGGCATAATAATGACGGTCAATGATATTTTAAATTTTTTAAACCAAAAATTTCCGTTAGATACCGCTTGTGATTTTGATAACGTAGGTTTGCTAATCGGCAACAGTGAGCAAACCGTAAATAAAGCGCTTGTAACGCTCGATTGTACTGTGAGCGCCATTTCAGAAGCGGTGGAAAACGGATGTCAACTCATTATCACACACCATCCTGTTATATTTAACCCCCTTAAAAATATTTTAAAGGGCAGTATACCGCACACCGTTATAAAAAATAACCTTTCGGTAATTTCTATGCATACCAACCTTGATGTCGGTAACGGCGGTGTTAATGATAATTTGTGCAAAGTATTAGAACCGATTTTGACCGAAACGGTTGTGGCAAGCGACGGTTATCTTTTAAAAAAATGCGCCATATCCCCTGTTAGTGCTGATGATTTAGCACAAAAATTAAAAACGTCCCTTGGCGGTTGTGTGAAATATACCGATAACGGTAAGAAAATTGAAAACCTGCTTGTTTGTTCGGGCAGCGGCGGTAACTTTATAAACGAAGTCAATGGCTTTGGTTGTGACGCTTTACTCACCGCCGACGTTAAGCATAACCAGTTTTTAGATGCCGAACTTCTGGGTGTGGCACTTTTTGATGCAGGTCACTTTAATACCGAAGATATTGTAATAGAACCGCTAAAAGAATTGTTACAAACCGAGTTTTTGAATATAGAGTTTATAACAAATCATAACAATGCAATTAAAAACCGCTGATTTCAGCGGTTTTTTAATATTTATAAGGTTTTGGATAATAATATTTTTGGTGATAAAATGATTACAACTATTATTCGCACTATTATATTATATGTATTCGTGACCTTTGCAATAAGGGTTATGGGAAAACGCCAAATTGGTGATATGCAACCTAACGAATTAGTTATAACTCTTTTAATATCCGAAATTGTGGCTATACCTCTTCAAGATATCAGCCAACCGATTTTAAGCGGTGTTGTGGCAATTTTTATGCTTATTGTTTTGGAAATTGTAATGTCAATATTATCACTCAAAAGTGTTAACGTACGAAAGTTTATGAGCGGTAACTCAGTAGTAATTATAAATAACGGTGTTGTGGACCAAAAAGCCATGCGCAACGTCCGTATGACAGTTTTAGACCTTATTGAACAACTGAGAGGACAAAACGTTTTTGATATTTCCACCGTAGCTTTTGCGGTACTTGAAGTAAACGGAAATTTAAGTGTACTGCTTAAAAGCGGTGACCAACCTGCTACCGTCAAGGACGTAGGAGTTAAAAAGGAAAGTCAAGCTCTTCCCTTGCCTGTTATAAGCGACGGCAAAATTTTAAAAGATTCTTTGAAAGCATTAAATATAACACAGGCGGACGTAAACAAAAAACTAAATGCCAACCACGTAGAAATTGATAAAGTATTTTTAATGACACTCGATAAACACGAAAATATAAGCATCATAAGGAAGAACTCATAATGAAACGACTTATCCCCGCCGCCATATTATTAGTTTTGGTAATTACAGCATATATTACAAGCCTTTTGTATATAACAAACAATTGCGACACCACCGAAAATTTGTTAGAAACCTCTGTAACGGCTTACAAAACACAAAAAACCGCAACCGAAGAAGCAAAAAAACTGGAAGAATATTGGAGTAAAAAAGAACCTATACTATCTGTTTTTGTCAATCATGACCGCATTGATGATGTAGAAACTGCGATTTCATCACTTAACGTATATGCAAAAATGCCCGATAACGACCTTTTTTATGAGTATGCAGATAACGTAAAAATCCTGATACATCAAATTATGGAGGATACAAAGTTCACAATGCATAGCATTTTTTGACTTTAAATCAATAAATTGTTGCTATTTTTTGACCTTTATGTTATAATATTAGAAATATTTTCATAAGGAGACGAAAAAATGACAATAGCATTTATACTTTATTTCGTCGTTATTTTGGTTATCGGTATATTTTTCTTCTTTAAATCAAATGGCGGCGGTGAAAAAGAATATTTCTTAGGTGGCAGAAGCATGGGACCATGGGTCACCGCTTTAAGCGCACAGGCATCCGATATGAGCGGTTGGCTTTTAATGGGTTTCCCGGGAAGCATTATCGCTTTTGGCTTAGGTAAAGTCTGGATAGGTATCGGCTTGGCTCTCGGTACGGCTGCTAACTGGATTTTTGTCGCACGTCGTTTACGACGTTTTTCAAAAGCCGCTAACGATTCTATAACTCTTCCACAATATTTAACAAATCGTTTTGCAAGTTCCAGTCCCGTTCTTAAAGTTGTATGCGCGGTTATATTCCTTATCAGTTTCACTGTTTATGTAGCTTCTGCATTTAATGCAGGTACAGAAGTTTTTGCAACTGTTATTCCTTGGTTTGCAGACCACAAGCTTTTAGCTATGATAATTTTTGCAATTCTTGTACTTACATACACTTTCCTTGGCGGTTATAAAGCGGTTTGCTGGACTGATTTTTTCCAAGGTTTACTTATGCTCATAGCACTTGTATCCACACCTATTATTATGATAACAATAGGCAATTTTGATTCATCTTTTACCGCTGCTTTCGATAGCGTTTCCGCCTTTGGCAGCAACCCGTTTAATGCATCCTGGACCGATATTGTATCAGGTCTTGGCTGGGGGCTTGGATATTTTGGTATGCCACATATTCTTGTTCGTTTTATGGCAATCAAAAACTCCAAAATGGTAAAAAAATCGGCAACAGTTGCTATCTCTTGGTTGATTTTAACTCTTGGATCCGCAATAGCAATCGCCTGGCTCGGACGCACTTACATTCTCTCGGGCGAAGGTGTTTCACTTGCAGAAAAACTTTTACCCAGTGGTATGCAAAGCCGTATCTTTATTGAAGTAGCGCTCGATATTTTCACTCCGTTCTTGGCAGGGCTTATGTTGGCTGCAATCATCGCTGCCGCAATGTCTACCGCCGATAGTCAATTATTGGTTGCTTCTTCTTCATTTACAAGCGACCTTTACAACCCGATTATCCGCAAAAATAAAGCCGGTGATAAAGAATTGCTGTGGATGGGTCGTTTAATAGTATTAATGGTAACCGTAATTGCTTTCGTTATTGCAGCGAGCGGTTTAGGCAAGACAGATTCCTGGGCATCAAACATTATGTCAATGGTTGAAAACTCTTGGGGCTTGTTTGGTTCCGCATTTGGTCCTGTTGTTATTCTTTCACTTTTTTGGAAAAGACTCACCTACAAAGGCGCAGTTGCCGGCATTTTGAGTGGTGCGATTGTAGATATCGCTTGGCTTATTCTTTTTACAAGTACAGTTACAACTCCCGTAATCTTCGATACAAAGGTTTACGAAATAGTTCCAGGTTTCATAATTGGCGCTATTTGTACAGTTGTATTTACTCTCATTGATAAAAAGCCATCAAAAGAAATTGAAGAAATTTACACAAACGCAACTAATAAAGCAATTGATGACTAATTAAATTATATATGAGTGCGGCGATATGCATATCACTGCACTCTATTTGCATATTTATGCAAGTGTATGCTTGACAAATAAATAAAAAAATGCTATACTGACTATACAAAAATTTTTAAGGAGAATTATTATGAAAAAATTATTAGCATTAGTATTAGCACTCGTAATGCTCTTCTCTTTCGCAGCTTGCGGCGGTGAAGAAAGCGGCGAAAAATTGATTATGGCAACAAACGCTACATTCCCTCCCTATGAATATGTTGAAGGCGGCGAATACGTTGGTATCGATATTGAAATCGCTAACCTTATCGCTGACGAATTAGGTATGGAACTTGAAATTAAAGACGTTGATTTCGGCGCTATTGTTGCAGGTGTTGAAACAGGTAAATACGATATTGGTATGGCCGGTATCACAGTTACCGAAGACCGTCTTAAAAGCGTAAACTTCTCTACCTCTTATGCAAACGGTATTCAATCAGTTATTGTTAAAGAAGATGCTCCTTATGCTTCTTACGAAGATTTCTACACAGGTTTTGATAAAGACGGTAATCCTACCGGCGTAAAAGAAGGTATTAAGATTGGCGTTCAGCAAGATACTACCGGTGATATCTACTGTTCTTCCAAACCTGCTGAATGGGGCTTTGGCGAAGAAAACGTAGTTCGTTACAAGAATGGTGCAGACGCTGTTCAGGCTCTTGTAGCAGGTAAAGTTACTGCTGTTATCATTGATAATCAACCTGCAAAAGAATTTGTTAAATTGAACGAAGGTCTTGAAATTCAGGAAACCGAATTCACAAACGAAGATTATGCAATTGCAGTAAATAAGGAAGATACCGAACTTTTGGAAAAAATCAATGCTGCTCTTGATAAACTTACCGAAGAAGGTAAAATTAAAGAAATAATCGACAAATACATTAAATAATTTTAAATTGGTATTTACTTCCTTAACTCATTCGGTTATCCGAATGAGTTAAGTTTTGTATAAAAGGAGTACTAAATGTTAGATTGGTTTATCTCTGCTTATGAAAGTGTTTGTGTATGGTTTAAAGAACTATACGCCAATTTCGAATTCAATTTCATCGAAGATGACCGTTGGATGTGGATTACCAACGGTTTAATAAATACTCTAATTATCACTTTCTTCGCCACACTTATCGGTATAGCAATAGGTGTTCTTATAGCTATTGTTCGCTCTACTTACGATAAAAACTATGAAAGTTTTAAAAAGAAGAAAAATTTCGGTACGTTTATTATAAAAGTACTTAATGCAATATGCAAAGTGTATTTAACAATTATCCGTGGTACACCTGTTGTTGTACAGTTGATGATTATGTATTTCATAATATTTGCTTCTTCTGATAACGATACTTTGATAGCAATCATCGCTTTTGGTATAAATTCAGGTGCTTACGTTGCCGAAATTTTCCGTTCGGGCATTATGTCTATTGATAAAGGTCAGTTTGAAGCCGGTAGAAGCCTTGGCTTTAACTATGTACAAACAATGATTCATATCGTAATTCCGCAAATGTTTAAAGTCGTCTTGCCGACACTTTGTAATGAGTTTATTGTTTTGTTAAAAGAAACATCTATTGCAGGCTACGTAGGTATAACCGACCTCACAAAAGGCGGTGACCTTATCCGTGGCAGAACGATGTCTGCTTTTATGCCTTTGATAGTAGTCGCACTCATTTATCTCGCCATGGTAATGCTATTCACTTGGCTTGTAGGCAAACTCGAAAGGAGGTTGCGTAAGAGTGACCACTAATGAAACTTTAATTAAAATCGAAGGCCTCCAAAAAAGTTTTGGTAAAATCGATGTTTTAAAGGGCATTGATACCGAAATCAAAAAAGGCGAAGTTGTATGTATCATCGGTCCTTCGGGCTCAGGTAAATCCACTTTTCTTCGTTGTCTTAACCTTTTGGAAGAACCCACAGGCGGTAAGATTTTCTTTGATAATGTTGATATCACCGACCCCAAAACAAACATAAATCTCCACCGTCAGAAAATGGGTATGGTTTTCCAACAGTTCAATCTTTTCCCACATATGACCGTGCTTAAAAATATGACCATATCACCCATTAAACTTTTAGGCATCACAAAAGCAGAAGCAGAAGAACGTGCTATGAAACTTTTGGAGCGTGTAGGTCTTGCAGACAGAGCAGATGCTTACCCGTCACAACTTTCGGGCGGTCAAAAACAGCGTGTCGCTATTGTACGTGCTTTATGTATGCAACCTGAGGTTATGCTTTTTGACGAGCCTACCAGTGCACTCGACCCAGAAATGGTTGGCGAAGTTCTTGACGTTATGAAACAACTTGCAAATGAAGGTATGACTATGGCGGTTGTAACACACGAAATGGGCTTTGCCCGTGAAGTTGCCGACCGTGTATTTTTCATCGACGAAGGCATAATTATGGAAGAAGGCAAACCGGAAAATTTGTTCCAAAACCCTCATAGCCCCCGCCTTAAAGATTTTTTAAGTAAGGTAATATAAATCATAACCACCCGTAAACCGGTGGTATGCACCACCCCTATAAGGGGTGACTACTGGCTTAACCCCTAAAAGGGGCACTGAAAGTTTAGCAACGCATTACAATTTCGGGCAGCCGCTCACGTGCGGCTGTCTTTTTTTGCCTTTTACTTCTTGTTACCCGTAAACGGGTC
>JAZSNT010000045.1:0-16665 GCA_045536525.1 Acutalibacteraceae bacterium | reverse complement strand
GAATACAGCGCGGCACTTCTGTTCCCGTCGATAAATCTCATTAATAATATCTCGATAGCGCTCGTTGCTATTTTTGGCGGAATACTTTATATGTATTCCCAAAACGGCACCGTTCTCGCCGGTTCTGTTTTCTTTATAACCCTTGGCGGTGTGGCGCAGTTTGTACAGTATTCGCGTAAGTTTGCAGGTCCTATAAACGAGTTTTCAAATATCCTACACGAATTTCAGTCGGCCTTCTCTGCTGCGGAGCGAGTTTTTAAAATCCTTGACGAGGAACCTGAGCCTTTGGATGCGAAGGGTACGGTGGAAATAGAAAAAGTGGAAGGAAGGGTAGAGCTCGACGATATAACCTTCGGCTATACACCCGAAAAAATAATCCTCGAAAACGTCAGTATTACCGCTAATGCGGGTCAAACCGTGGCGATAGTGGGTCCTACGGGAGCCGGCAAGACTACGGTTATCAATCTTTTGATGCGTTTTTACGACCCCGATTCGGGTGAAATAAAACTTGACGGAATACCGTCGTTAAGACTTAAAAGAGAAGAACTTCGTAAAACATATACGATGGTACTTCAAGATACTTGGCTGTTTTACGGTACGGTATTTCAGAACATAGCGTACGGCAAAGAAAACGCCACCTTAAACGAAGTCAAGGCGGCGGCAAAAGCGGCTAAGATTGATAAATATATAGAAAGTCTGCCGAATGGTTATGATACGGTGCTTACGGATGACGGCACTAATATTTCAAAGGGACAACGCCAACTTATTACAATTGCCCGTGCCATGCTTTCTGATGCGCCTATGTTAATTCTTGATGAAGCTACGTCAAACGTAGATTCCCGTACCGAAATTCAGATACAGGAAGCAATGTCGGAACTTATGCAGGGCAGAACCTGTTTTGTAATTGCGCACAGGCTTTCGACCATACAAAATGCAGACGTGATTTTGGTGGTAAAGGATGGAGCAATAATAGAACAGGGGAATCATAATGAGCTTTTGCAAAAAGGCGGTTTTTACAGTACCCTTTATAATTCACAGTTCAGTTAAAAAAATCAAGCACACAACCGTGTGCTTGATTTTTATTGTTTTAAAATTTTTCAAAACCAATTAACATTCCGCCTTTTTCAGCGTAAAAACTGCAAAGCGCACCTGTGTTATAAATTTCAATTTGAGCATTTGGAATTTTGGTTGTGAGTAAGGTTTTCAGTTGCTCGGCGGCGTCCGGATTAAAGCAGTTGGAAATACGGATTTTACCGTTTTTGCAACCCGCATCAGAAATATAGTTGGCAATAAACTTTACGGCTTTTTCTTGCCCACGACATTTGCTTAACTGTTCTAAATCACCTTTATCACTAGCCTTGCCGACTACTCTTATCCCTAAAAGTCCTGCGGCTTTTGCGGCAAGGGGACTTACTCTGCCGTTGTTAGCGAGATTTTTCATAGATTCCAGCATAAACAAAAGTCCTGTGTTTTGTGTGTAGTCGTCTATTTTTTTGCATATATCACCGAAAGATAAACCGTCGTTTATATATTCGTCAAGTTTTTCTATTATGAGTCGCATTTCAGGACCTATGGAGAGTGAATTTATTACGTGAACGTTCCTTTCGGGATGGGCTTCTAAATATAGTTCCTTTGCGGTGAGCGCGGCGTTGTAACTGCCTGAAAGAGTAGCAGTAATGCATACGCAAAAAACGTTTTGCGCTTCTCCAAAAGCTGAAAGCCAATCTTCCGGATTTGGACAAGAGGTAGAAGATTTACCTTTGTAACTGCCTAAAAAATCCACCATTTCTTTAACGTCTAATTCGTTATTGTCGGTAAACTCTTTATCTTTGGTTATGATTTTAAGCGGTGCGTAATCGAAGGTTACACCTTCAAATGATAATGTATCGGCAGATGAGTCTGCTATAATTTTAAAGCTTTGCATTTTTGTCTCCTTGTTTAAATTTCGTTTTCGAGTATAACTGTTTTTATATAAAAACTCAATCTACCGCAATTTTTATAAGTATACTGTACGGAAAACATTTTCTACCGTGGGTGGAAAATTGCATAACAATCAGTATTTTGGCGATTTTACAGAGAATAATACAAAATATATTTTAAATTTGAGTTTTTGCCGTTATCGGCAAAAACTCACCAAAAATGCCCTTATAATTATTGACATTTTTGCCGATAATGTGTTATAATACTAATAAAGAAAATCTGGAGGCATTTATATGGAATATCTACCGGTCAAGGATATTGCTCGGATTTGGAAAGTGTCCGAGCGTAGTGTGCGAAACTATTGCGCAAGCGGTCGTGTGGACGGCGCTTTTCTTACTGGCAAAACGTGGAATATACCTGAAAACGCGCAAAAACCCGAAAGAAGCAACAAAAAAACGACATCATTACGTAGCTTGTTGGATGTTTTAATAGAAGAAAAACAAGCTCAAATTCACGGCGGTATATATCATAAAATTCAAATAGAATTAACTTATAATTCTAACCATATTGAAGGTAGCAGATTAACTCAAGACCAAACACGATATATTTTCGAAACAAATACTATTGGTGCGACCGATAGTGGTATTCGGGTTGATGATATTATTGAAACATCCACTCATTTTCGCTGTATTGATGAAATAATTGAAAATGCAAAATCACAACTTAGTGAGAAGTTTATAAAGCATTTGCATTTTATTTTAAAAACAGGAACGAGCGATGCTAAAAAAGATTGGTTTGCTGTGGGTGATTATAAAAAGTTGCCCAATGAGGTGGGCGGAGTTGATACCACTTTGCCCGAAAATGTAGCAAAAGAAATGAAAAAGATTCTTGACTATTATAATAAGAAAGATAACGTGACCGTTGAAGATATTATCGAATTTCACGTGCAGTTCGAACGCATCCATCCTTTCCAAGACGGCAACGGACGTGTGGGTCGACTGATTATGTTTAAAGAGTGCTTAAAGCATAATATAGTGCCTTTTATTATTGAGGATGATATAAAAATGTTTTATTATAGAGGTCTTAAAGAGTGGAATGTGGAAAGAGGTTTTCTTATAGATACCTGCCTTTCTGCACAGGATAAATTTAAGAAATTTTTAGATTATTTTAGGATAGATTATTAAAATTAAATTTTAATAAAAATTAAGGTGAGAAAAATGAAAAAAATAATTAGCGTTATTTTTGGAATTTTAATATTGATTATGGGCACAATGCCAGTTATGGCTGCTGAAAAAGAATATATGTTAAGTGATTTGGGACTGAGCGTTTCTATACCACAAAAATATGATGTTGTCACAAGGGAGACAAGCGCTGATTCTGCCATATTTAAAAAATGGGGAAAATCAAAATCGGAAGTTATATCACAATTTGAGGCCAGTAGTATATATTTAAATGCAGTATCAAGTTACAATGAAGAAATAGTTGTAACAATGATGGAAAACAGTATGGATAATTTAAGTTCATTTAGTGACACGGCATTAAAAACAATAGCTTCGGGTCTTGTGAATGAATATAATGATTATGGATTTAATGTTTCAGAGTACGAAATTTTTCATCATTCGCAAGCTAAATTTATTAAGATTTATTTTACTGATTCCGCAAAAACAGTTCACGGTTTACAATATTATACCATATATCATGGTAAGGCGATGAATTTTACTATGCGGTCATATGCCGGTTATCTTTCATCTCAACAAGAAAGAACGATAGAAAAAGTAGTTGATAGTATAAAATACGATAGTGAACCTCCCAAATTGGAAGAACCTGCAGAAACGGAGGCTTTCCTGTATACTGATGAAGATACAAATACAACTTATACGGTGCCGGCAAATTGGAAACAGGAAGCTTTCAATGAAACAAGGGAGTATATCGACGTTAAGTTTGCTTCGACCAAAGAAAAAGGCTGTATAATGGTTTACGGAAGTACGGATATGTGGGAGCAAATGCCTGATACGGATAAGATTGGTTATACTAGGGCTGATTTAAACAATTCGTTATTTACGGAGACAGATATTGCTGGGATGTACGGCACGACAATGGATAAGGTTTCGTTTGTTGAATATAATGGAATTCCATATTACAAAGTCGAAATTACAAGCACACAAGAAGCATATGGGTTAGATTTTTCTATTACTACGACACAGTTGGTTTATATACATAATGGTTGGATGTATACATTCCAGTTTATGGGAACAAGCGACCATAAACTGTATTCTGATTTCGAAAAAATGTTAAATAGTGTAAAATACCCCAATGTTTCTGATACATCAGATTATGATTATTCTAATAGCACATCATCCGAAACAGATAATTCAAAAGAAAATTCAGATGTGATAACTTCAGTAATATTATTGATATTGGTTACCGGAATATTTGTTGCGATTATAATATACCGTAAAAGGAAAATTAAAAATGATGATTCGGGTGTGAGAGATTTAACAACATTCGAGGTACAAAACAATTCTAAACAGAATATTTTTTGCAGGAATTGTGGGCAGGAATTGCCAAGTGATAGTGAGTATTGTCATATTTGTGGCACAAAAATAAGTGATGTGGAGAAATAGATTATGAAAGTTTTGATATGGTTTTCAACTATTTTAATAATAACAACTATAAACCTATTGATAGGGTATGCTACCGGTTTTATGGGTGGTTCTATACCGCTTTATTTGGGGTGTTATTTCACGGCAAGAACTTTATGTAAAAAATGGTATAAATTTAAAATTTCACGTAAAGCTTCTAATGAAGGTTTGACATCAATTCAATATATAAAGGATAAAGTACCTACACTTTTATTTAGAGAGTGTGAGGATATCCGTCAAAATGAAGAGGAGTTAAAAGCAGTTTTAAAACGAAATGTTAAAGATAGAAAAATCAGTAATGTTTATGCTGATATAATTTATGATGAATATATGAAGCCGAAACAAAAATCAGGTTTTATAAATACTGTGGAAAAGAAAAACAAGGAAGATGAAATTTGTTTCTGCCGTAAATGTGGCGAAGAATTGATTGAAAACAGCTGTTTTTGCCGTAAATGCGGCACTGAGGCTGTAAAGGAGTAGATATTATGAAGTGTAATAAATGTAATCATATATTGCCGGACGATAGTGCGTTTTGCCAATATTGCGGTTAAATAATAGAAACTGAAAAAGAAATTATAAAAGATGACGAGAGTTTACAAATAGAAAATTATAGAAAAGAAGATAAAAAAGTAATAAGAAAATCCCAAGATAAAAGAAATTGGAAAGAAAAAATTCTGAAAATAAAATACAAAAAAATTATATTAGTTGTGGCAATTATTTTTACGATGGCATTTACAGTTTGCGCAATTAATTACATTAATACTGCAGAAAAAGTGGAAAATAAATTAGCGATACATCTATCTAAAGAGTATGGTAGTAACTATTCGGGCCGATTTATGGAGTTTGGCAAGACATATTGTGTGGTAGAATTATCATGGTTGGAATATAAAGTTGAAATTAGTGGTTCTGCGTTATGTGACAACCAAAAATATAGTGTGCCATTTTTGGCAGAAGCTAAAGTGAATTCATTAACGGGAAAAGTGACATTAGAGAAGATAATATTCGACGGAAGCGAAATCAAATAAATTTTAATATCATAATTTTTAAATTTTACTCATACAATTAAATAGTCCATTTTGGAGTTGATTGTATGAGTAAAACCGTGCTTAAAAGAGCCGAGATGTTAGGGGAGTATATTTTGGATACGGGTGCGACGGTACGCGCCGCCGCAAAGGTGTTTAAAATAAGTAAATCCACCGTACATAAAGACGTTACCGAAAGACTTTCTTATGATAATCCGCAACTTTACAGACAAGTAAAGGCGGTGCTTGAAAAGAATAAGCAGGAGCGTCATATCCGAGGAGGTATGGCAACCCGTAAAAAATACAAAGGTATATAAAAACAGACTCATACCATTTGGTGTGAGTCTGTAAATTTATTTCACAAAAGAAGCCACTTTTTTAATGCTTTTATATGCTTTTTCTAAAAATTCGTGTGGGGTTAAGTCTTTATAAAGCAGGTTGCCCGTATATTTATTCTCGGTAAAAACTTCGAGCATTAAAGCGCCTTTGTAACCGCTTTTTTTGATGTGCGGCATCGCTTTTTCATAATTTATTTTACCGTCAAATGGCAGTAAATGCAGGTCGCCGCCACGTACACGGTTATTATCGTGAATGTGTGTGCAAAGTAATCTGTCGCCGTAAAGAGACATATATTCTATACTTTCGGTAAAGCAGTTTTCGTGACCTATGTCCCAACAAAAACCTACGTTTTTGTTTTCTTTAAATGTATCCATAGCCCATGCCAAAAATTCGGGCACACGCAAATTTTCAAAGGCTATATTTACGTTTTTATTGTGTGCGTGTTCTACAAGTTCACGGAATCGGTTTTGCCCTAATTCACTCATAGGCGGTGGGTTAAAACCTGATGAAACGTGTACAACTGCGGTGGGTACGTTTGCTTCGTTGCAACAATCAACACAGTAAAGCAAACTGCCGAAAAGTTCCTCACCTTCTATGCCTTCCCGCCATAAACTGTTAGTACATTTAAATGGAGCGTGTACAAAGGAATATTCTAAATCATAAAGTGCACAAAGGTCGGCTATATGGCATAAATCTTGGGTATATGTCATATCGGTAAAGGTGGCATTAAAGCCTAAATCTTTAACGGTTTTCAGATATTCTTTCGGTTCTATACCGTCGACAGATTCTAAATTTATGCCTAATTTGTGCATTTTTGAAAGCTCCTTTGCGTATTATATAAGGTAATTATAGCGCCCAAAAATAAAAAAATCAATAAAATTGTTGACAAATGAAAAAAATAGTGATATAATTACCAAAAATCAAATTTTAAATGCTTTGACGAAGACGGTTTGGATGAATTGTTTTCAGAGAGTCGGCGGTTGCTGTGAGCCGATAACAATATTCCTAATAACCCATCCCTTCTGAGCAGAAAAGCTGAAACAACAGTAGGTTTTTCCGTGATTGCTGCGTAAAGGCATAGGAATTGTTGGATTCCAAGAGTGGCAGTTTTACTGCAATTTGAGTGGTACCGCGAGTGTTTATTATCACCCGTCTCAAAGTAATTTGAGATGGGTGTTTTTTATTAAAAAATTTAAAATGAAAGGGAGTAATTAAAATGACTACCAACACCGCAAAAGAACAACTTATGGAGATTGCACAGCGAATTAAGGAGTTGCGCGAAATTATGGGTTGGTCTGCTGCCGAAATGGCAGAAAAAACAGAAGTAAGCGAAGAACAGTATATGATATTTGAAAATGCGAATGCAGATATTCCCTTTTCATTTATTCACAAGTGCGCATTGGCTTTTGACGTAGAACTTACCGAACTTTTGGAGGGTAGAACTGCAAAACTTTCTACCTATACCGTAACACGTAAGGGTAAGGGTCAGAAAACCGCTAAGGAAGACGGTATTGACATCACAAACTTAGCACCTAAATTCCGTGATAAAATAGCTGAACCGTATTTTGTTCGTTATGAATATTCTGCCTCTCAGCAAAATAAACCTATTCATCTTTCTACCCACTCGGGACAGGAGTTTGACTTTATTTTAAGCGGTTCTTTAAAGGTGCAAATAGGTGAACACACCGAAATTTTGCACGAGGGTGACAGCATCTATTACAACTCGTCAATCCCTCACGGTATGATAGCGGTTGACGGTGGTGAATGTGTATTTTGCGCAGTGGTTTTACCGGGCGAAGAGGTTAAGGAAGAAACTGTAAGACGCAGTATTGCTACTGCCAAAACAAGCGAAAGACTTGTTTGTGAAAAGTTTGTAGAAACCGAAGAAGACCAAAACGGCGCATTACAGAATATCAAGTTTAAAAATACTGACGTATTTAACTTTGGTTTTGATGTTGTAGACGGTATTGCAGATAAATATCCCGAAAAATTGGCTATGCTTCACGTGGATAAAAACAAAGTTGAACGCCGCTTTACGTTTAAAGATATCAAACGCGCTTCCAATCAATGTGCTAATTACTTTACTTCACTTGGTATCAAACGCGGCGACAAGGTAATGCTTGTGCTCAAACGCCATTATCAGTTCTGGTTCAGTATGGTGGCGCTTCACAAAATTGGCGCGGTTGCTATTCCTGCCACAAACCAGCTTAAAGACCACGATTTTGAGTATAGATATAAAGCCGCAGGTGTCAGTGCGGTTATTTGCACTGCCGACGGCGATACAGCCGAAATAGCCGAACGTGCAGCTAAAAATTGCGAAGATGTTAAAAATCTTATAATGGTTGGCGGTAAGCGTGACGGTTGGCACGATTTTGATAGTGAATACAAGTTGTTTTCGGGTAAATATGACCGTCCCGAAAATGCGAGCGCCGGTGAAGATACCGCTCTTATGTTCTTCACCTCGGGTACAACAGGTAATCCTAAAATGGCGGCTCATAAACACACTTACGCATTAGGTCATTTTGTTACTGCTAAATACTGGCATTGTTGCGAACGTGACGGTTTACATCTTACTATTTCTGATACGGGTTGGGGTAAATCGCTATGGGGCAAACTTTACGGTCAGTGGCTCTGTGAGGGCGCAGTATTTGTTTACGATTTTGATAAGTTTGATGCAGATGATATTTTGCCGATGTTTGCAAAGTACAATATTACTACTTTCTGCGCACCGCCTACAATGCTTCGTATGCTTGTAAAGAGTGATTTGTCAAAGTATGATTTATCTTCGATTCATCACATGACCACCGCAGGTGAAGCCTTGAATCCTGAGGTTTTCCGTCAGTTTGAAGATGCAACGGGTCTTCAAATAATGGAAGGCTTCGGTCAGACCGAAACCACACTTACCATAGCAAACCTTTGGGGTACAACTCCTAAAATCGGCGCTATGGGTAAGGCATCTCCTCAGTATGACGTTGATATCGTTGACCCCGAGGGCAATCCCGTGGCAGACGGTGAGGTTGGCGAAATTGTTATAAGAACAAGTGAAAACGTGCCTTGCGGTCTTTACAAAGAATATTATCTTGACGACGAAAAAACCAAAGAGGCCTGGTACGACGGTATGTACCATACAGGCGATACCGCATGGCGCGATGAAGACGGATATTTCTGGTATGTAAGCCGTATTGATGACGTTATCAAGTCCTCGGGTTACCGTATAGGACCGTTTGAAATCGAAAGTGTTATTATGGAATTGCCGTACGTTTTGGAATGTGGTGTTTCTGCCGCTCCCGACGAAGTTCGCGGTCAGGTTGTAAAGGCAAGTATCGTGCTTACAAAGGGTACGGAAGGTACGGAAGAGCTTAAAAAAGAAATTCAGAATTATGTTAAAACCCATACTGCACCCTATAAATATCCGCGTGTAATTGTTTTCCGTGATGAACTTCCAAAAACTATCAGTGGAAAAATACAACGTAATAAACTATAATATATATAATAAATATATTGACAATTTACCATTGTTGTGATATACTGAACGGGATAAAAGCGTTGACGAAGAGTGCACAATTTTTCGTATATCAGAGAAATGACGGTCGGTGCAAGTCATTTATACGGTTTTTGTGTTGTAACTTCCGAGCTAAGGGGAAGAAAGCATTAGTTAGTAGAACCCCTTCGTGATTGCTGCGTAAAGGCATAGGAATTGTTGGATTCCAAGAGTGGCGGATAAAACCGCAATTTGAGTGGTACCGCGGGTATAGATTACAAATCATGCTCGTCTCAAAGTCATAACTTTGGGACGGGTTTTGTTATTTCGTCCCCCCAGAAAAGTAAAGACGGAGGAAGAAAATGGAACAGATGAAGGAACTTGATTTTAAAATCAAGGAAATCGCAGGACGTATACGTGAGCTACGTGAAATCGAAAATTTAACAGTAGCCGAAATGGCACAGAAAACAGGTGTAAGCGAAGATGAATATCTCGCTTGTGAATTAGGTGAAAGTGATTTGCACTTTGCCTTTATTTACCGTTGTGCTAATGCTTTTAACGTGGACGTTACCGATATTATCGAGGGCTACAGCCCTAAACTTAAATCGTTCACCGTAACACGCCGTGGTGAAGGTCAGCGTATTGAAAAAGCGCACGGTATGACTTATTACAACTTGGCGGCAGCTTTTAAAAACAGAATTGCCGAGCCGCTTTACGTTAAGAGCGTTTACAGTGAAGAACTTCAAAATAAACCTATTGAGTGTACAACCCACTCGGGTCAGGAGTGTGACCTTATCATTTCGGGTCACTTAAAGGTTCAAATCGGCAACCATACCGAAGTTTTAGGTCCCGGTGACAGCATTTATTTTGACTCTAACACACCTCACGGTATGATTGCGGTCGGCGGTGAGGACTGTACTTTCTATGCTATCGTTCTTAACCCGACGGGTGAGCCTATACCTGAACTTGAACCCGATAAAAAGGTTGACGGCAAGGTTTCTACCCGTGTTCGTAAGGACCGTAAAGAGCGTATTTACAGTAAGTACATAGATATCGTAGAAAACGAAAACGGTACGCCTACTTCAATTACGTTTAAAAATACCGAAAAGTTTAACTTTGCATACGATTTGGTGGATGCATTAGCAGAAAAAGAACCTGAAAAACTTGCTATGCTTCATATTTCAAAGGACGGTACAGAACGTCGTTTGACTTTTAAGGATATTAAAAAGGCGTCTAACCAATGCGCTAACTACTTTAAGTCTTTGGGTATTAAAAAAGGCGACAGAGTAATGCTCGTACTTAAACGTCATTATCAGTTCTGGTACTGTATGATGGCTCTTAATAAATTGGGCGCTGTTGTTATCCCTGCTACAAATCAGTTGCAGGAACACGATTTTGAATACCGTTTTAAATCCGCAGGAGTTACCGCTATTGTTTGTACTGCTGATGGTGAAACTGCCGAGCAGGTAGATATTGCGGCGTCTAAATGTGATTGTCTTAAACATAAAATGATTGTAAACGGTAAACGTGACGGTTGGCGTGATTTTGATGAAGAATATCCGCTTTATTCTACCCACTTTAAGCGTAGTGAAGATTCACCTTGCGGTGATGATCTTATGCTTATGTATTTTACGTCGGGTACAAGCGGTTATCCCAAAATTGCAACCCATACATACAAATACCCGTTAGGTCATTTCCATACAGCAAAATATTGGCACGACGTTGACCCTGAAGGTTTACATTTCACCATATCCGATACCGGTTGGGCAAAGGCTATGTGGGGTAAGCTTTACGGTCAATGGCTTTGCGAAGCCGCTATCTTCGTTTATGATTTTGACCGTTTTGATGCGGCTGAAATATTGCCGATGTTTGCAAAACATCAGATTACTACTTTCTGCGCACCGCCCACAATGCTTCGTATGCTTATTAAACAGGATATTTCCAAGTATGATTTATCTTCGGTTAAGCATATGACCACAGCGGGTGAAGCCTTAAATCCTGAAGTTTACCGTCAGTTTGAAAAGATTACCGGTCTTCAAATTTTGGAAGGCTTCGGTCAGACCGAAAGTACAATGATTATCGGTAATATGGTGGGCGAACCGCATAAAATCGGTTCTATGGGTAAACCTGCGCCTATTTATGACGTTCATATCGTAGACCCTGACGGTAACGACGTTGACGCAGGTGAAACGGGCGAAATCGTTATTGATATTTCTAAGGGCCTTCCTTGCGGTCTTGCTATCGGTTACTACGGTGACGAAGAAAAGACAAAAGAAAACTGGCACGACGGTTTCTACCACACAGGCGATACTGCTTGGTGTGATGAAGACGGTTTTTACTGGTATGTTGGCCGTATTGACGACGTTATTAAGTCTTCGGGTTATCGTATTGGACCGTTTGAAATCGAAAGTGTTATTATGGAACTTCCATACGTTTTGGAATGTGGTGTTTCCGCTGCTCCCGATGAAGTTCGCGGTCAGGTAGTAAAGGCAAGTATTGTGCTTGTTAAGGGAACTGAATCCAGCGAAGAATTAAAGAAAGAAATTCAAACCTACGTTAAGGATAGAACCGCTCCTTATAAATATCCGAGAATTGTAGAATTCCGTGATAGTTTGCCAAAGACTACAAGCGGTAAAATCCAGAGAAATAAATTATGATTTATAAAAGAGTAACACTTTTGTGCGGTCATTATGGCAGTGGTAAGACCAACGTTGCCGTTAATATGGCTTACGACCTTAAAGGGCAGTATAATGACGTGGTTATAGCCGATTTGGATATCGTAAATCCATATTTTCGTACCAAAGACAGTAAGGACGACCTTGAAAGCAGGGGAATAACCCTTATTTCGTCTGAGTATGCAGGTACAAACGTTGATATCCCTGCAATGCCGCAACAAATGTATATGATAACCGACAATAAGAATTTACACGCTGTAATAGACGTTGGCGGTGATGACCGCGGCGCTTTGGCTCTCGGTAGAATAGCACCTACTATTATGGAAGAAAACGATTACGAAATGCTTTTTGTAATAAACTGCTTCCGTCCGCTCACACGTGATGCCCGGTCTACTATCGAAGTTATGCATGAAATAGAAGAAGCGTGTAAAATGCGGTTTACCGCTATTGTCAATAATTCAAATTTAGGAAATGAAACAACGGCAGAAGACGTTATAAATTCTACCGATTACGCCGACGAGGTGTCCCGACTTACAGGTCTTTCTATAAAATGCACCTGTGCGTACGGTGACGTGTACCAAAGCGTAAAGGATAAGATAGATAATGTATTTCCGCTTATTTTACAAAGTAAAATCAATTAAAGGAGTGTATAAAAATGGCAAAATTAACCTTTAAAACCGACAAATGCAAGGGCTGTGGTCTTTGTGTAAACGTTTGCCCCAAAAAAGTTTTGATTTTAAGCCCCGACAAAATCAATGCAAAGGGTCATCATCCCGTAGAAGCAGCAAAACCCGATGAGTGTATTGCTTGTGCATTCTGCGCTACTATGTGTCCCGATTGTATAATTACTGTTGAAAGATAAAGGTTTAGTAAAATAGCCCACAGCGGAGTTTTTGCTTATTAAAGAAAGGATGGAATTTTTCAAATGGCAGATAAAGTTTTAATGAAAGGTAACGAAGCGATTGCCGAAGCCGCTATTCAGGCAGGTTGCCGCCATTACTTCGGTTACCCTATTACTCCTCAAACTGAAATTGCCGCATATATGGCAAAAAGAATGCCTAAAATCGGCGGTTGTTTCTTACAGGCCGAAAGTGAAGTTGCCGCAATCAATATGGTATACGGTGTGGCTTCCACAGGCTACCGTGTAATGACTTCTTCATCAAGCCCGGGTATATCGTTAAAGGGCGAAGGTCTTTCTTATCTTGCAGGTGCAGATTTACCTGCACTTGTTATTAACGTACAGCGTGGCGGTCCCGGTCTTGGCGGTATTCAACCCTCACAGTCGGATTATTATCAGGCTACAAAAGCAGGCGGTCACGGTGATTTCAGAATGCTCGTTTTAGCTCCTGCTTCTGTTCAGGAAATGGCAGACCTTACTGTTAAAGGTTTCGACCTTGCTGACAAATACCGCATGACTGCTATGATTTTGGCAGACGGTACTATGGGTCAGATGATGGAACCTGTATCTTTGGATTACGAGGCAAAGGAAACTGTTGAAAAGCCTTGGGCTACCACAGGTACTAATATGGAAAGAGAACACAATATCGTAAACTCTTTGTTCTTGCAACCTGACGAACTTGAAAAGTCCAATAACGAACGTTTTGAACGTTATAAGTACATAGAAGAAAATGAAGCAATGTATGAAGAATATATGATGGATGATGCCGAAATCTGCATCACCGCGTTTGGTATTGCTTCACGTGTTGCTAAGAATGCTATTGTGGAGGCACGTAAAAAAGGTATTAAGGTTGGTATGATTAGACCTGTTACCTTGTGGCCTTTCCCCAATAAACCTTTTGAAAAGACTATCGGCAAGATTAAGACCTATATTTCGGTTGAACTTTCCATGGGTCAGATGATTGACGACGTTAAACTTGCTACAAAATGCAGCGGCGAATACGTACTTTGTAACCGTGTTGGCGGTATGATTCCGTCACCCGAAGAAGTTCTTGCCGCAATAGAAAAAGCAAACGGAGGTAACAAATAATGGTAGTTTTTGAAAAACCACATGCATTAACCGATGTACCGCTTCATTACTGCCCCGGTTGTACTCACGGTATAGTTCACCGTCTTGTTGCCGAGGTTATGGACGAATTGGGTATAGAAGGCAAAACCGTTGGTATAGCACCTGTTGGTTGCTCGGTTATGGCTTATAATTATTTTAACTGTGATATGATAGAGGCAGCTCACGGTAGAGCACCCGCTGTTGCTACAGGTGTTAAACGCGCGCTCCCCGAAAATGTAGTATTTACATATCAGGGTGACGGTGACTTGGCTTCTATCGGTATGGCCGAAACTGTACACGCAGCTGCAAGAAACGAAAATATCACAATTATCTTTATCAACAACGCAATTTATGGTATGACAGGCGGTCAGATGGCTCCTACATCTTTACCCGGTCAGGTAACTCAAACCTCTCCTTATGGACGTGATACTGACCATTGCGGTTTCCCGATTAAAGTTTGTGAAATGCTTTCCGAAGTTGACGGTGCAGAGTATCTTGAACGTGTTGCCGTAAATAACGTTAAGAACGTTAAGAACGCTAAAAAGGCTATCAAAAAGGCTTTCCAAAACCAGATTGACGGCAAAGGCTTCTCTTTGGTAGAAGTAATTTCAAGTTGTCCTACAAACTGGGGTTTAACACCTCAGAAAGCGCTTGAATGGATAGACGAAAAAATGATTCCTTATTATCCTTTGGGTGTTTATAAGGACCGTAGCGCAAAGGAGGCAGAATAATGGCTACTACACAGTATTTATTAGCAGGCTTTGGCGGTCAGGGTATACTCTTCTCAGGTAAATTCTTGGCATACAAAGGTCTTACCGAAGACAAACAGGTAAGTTGGCTTCCGTCTTACGGCCCCGAAATGCGTGGCGGTACAGCAAGTTGTAGCGTTATTTTAAGCGACAGTCCCGTAGGTTCTCCTATAGTATCAAAACCCGATGTTTTGGTTGCTATGAATCTTCCGTCACTTGATAAGTATGAAGACAGCGTTGTATCAGGCGGTACAATTTTTGTAGATAGTGCGCTTATCGAACGCAAGGTTAAAAGGGATGATGTTACCGTTCATTACATTCCTGCAACCAAACTTGCAAGTGATAATGGTATGCCTACATTGGCTAATATGATTATTGTTGGTAAAATCCTTAAAGAACTTGGCGGTTATAACGAAGAAACCGTAAATGCCGCTCTCGGAAAGGTAATTTCCGCAAAACGTGCTGATATGCTTGAAATCAACAAAAAAGCAATGAGCATCGGCGCTGATAATTAGGAGATGTTATTATGGAAATAAAAATCACTAAATCTGCCGTTTTAAAAGAAAAACCCGACAGCAGTACATTAGGTTTTGGTAAAATTTTTACCGACCATATGTTTATGATGGATTGGAACAGCGAAAAGGGTTGGTATAATGCCCGTATAGTTCCGTTTGAAAATATTTCACTACACCCCGCTTCCACCGTTTTACATTACGGTAGCGAAATCTTCGAAGGTTTGAAGGCTTACCGTCGTAAGGACGGCAAGGTGCAGATGTTCCGTCCTATTGAGAACATCCGCCGTATGAATCGTTCGGCAGAGCGTCTTTGTCTGCCTGAAATTCCTGAAGATTTAGCAATGGAAGTTCTTGAAAAATTTGTAGAACTTGAGCAGGATTGGACTCCATCGGCTGAGGGCACTTCACTCTATCTCCGTCCGTTTATGTTCGGTAATGACGAGTCTTTGGGTGTTCATGCTGTTCACAATGCTACTTATGTAATTATCGCTTCACCCGTTGGCAGTTATTACGCAGAGGGTATTAACCCTGTTAAGATTATGATTGAAGACGAGGATGTTCGTGCGGTACGCGGTGGTACGGGTTACGCTAAATGCGGTGGTAACTATGCCGCATCTAACCGTGCTGGTGAACGCGCAGCTAAGCTCGGCTATTCACAGGTTTTGTGGCTTGACGGTGTAGAGCGCAAGTACATCGAAGAAGTTGGCGCTATGAACGTTATGTTCAAAATCGACGGCAAGATTGTTACTCCGGCGCTTAGTGGCTCAATTCTTCCCGGTATTACCCGTATGTCTTGTATCGCAGTGCTTAAAGAAAAAGGTTTTGAAGTAGAAGAAAGACTTTTAAGCATTGACGAGTTGGCTTCTGCTTTAGAAAACGGCAAACTCGAAGAAGCTTGGGGTTGCGGTACAGCGGCTGTTGTATCTCCTATCGGTGAACTTTGCTACAAGGGTGTTAAATATCCCGTAAATAATGGTGAAATCGGTGAAGTTACCCAGATGCTTTATGATACCTTGACAGGTATCCAATGGGGCAAAATTGAAGATAACTTTGGCTGGATTCACGTCATTAAATAACTTAAATAAAAACTCCCGTTCAAATGATATGCACCCCAAAAGTTAGACACTTTTGGAGGTGCATATTTTTATGCGTAAAAAAGGAGTAAAGAATAAAGTTTATAGTGCAGAATTTAAAATAGGTGTTATAATGGATATGCGAGAACACCATTTAAGTTATCACGAAACAGTAAGAAAATATGAAATCGGCAACGATAAAACAGGCGGAGCCAGACAGATGTTGCAACGGAGGGAACGCATA
>JAZSNT010000067.1:0-23976 GCA_045536525.1 Acutalibacteraceae bacterium | reverse complement strand
ATCATGTTTTTGTCCGCATCGTATTCTTTGCTAAGTGTTCCTGCCGAAATATGTTCGTTTAAATATTTGCCTATAATTTCTAATTTTTGTTCCTTTGTCCATACTCGTTTCTTTTATCCTTTTTTCATTTTGATACCTCCCATTATATTTTAGCATAAGAAAAAGGTAGATACATGGTGGTTTTCCATGGGTCTACCTTTATTTTACTATTGCATTTGACGGGTGGATATTTATTTTAATATTGTCAGTTTTTACTGAACTTGTGCATTTTGGAAGGTCTTAAAATTATTTATTCTTGATTTCTTCAAGGATTTGTGCCAAAAGTTCTTCGCTTGTAGGTTTGGGGTCTTCGGCAATTTCTTCCTCGATTTCTTTCTTTCTTGCTTTTTCGGAAATTTTTTTTGCTTTTGCAAAGATTTTAATGATAAGGAAAACAACAAAGCCGATAATAAGGAAATCTATTATTGTAACGAGTAATTTACCGATACCTATTGTAACAGCGGGAATAATTTCGCCGACTTCGTTGGTGTATTCTTTGGCGAGGACAATGTCTAACTGACTCAAATCAAAACCGCCGATAAGCCAACCGATAAAGGGCATAAATACGTCGTTTACAAGACTTGTGGTAATTTTACCGAAAGCACCTGCTATAATAACACCGACTGCCATATCGATAACGTTGCCACGCATAATAAAGGCCTTAAAATCGTTTACAAAACTTCTTGTCTTTTTTAACATCTTCATTTTATTTCTCCTAATTTTCGCTGAAAATAACAGTTACATCAGGATGCAATTGCAAAATGGAAGCAGGAACTTTGGGGTCGATAGGACCAAAGAAAGCTTTTTCTACAATTTCTTTTTTATTTTTTCCGTTTGCTATAAGTAATACCTTTTTAGCAGACATAATACCACCCATACCCATGGTAACTGCAGTCTTCGGTACATCGTCAATGCTTTCGAAGAAACGAGCATTTGCTTCGATTGTAGAGGGGTCGAGTGTTACCTGATGAGTTTCTTTTGTAAAGAACTCATCGGGTTCATTAAAGCCAATGTGACCGTCAAGACCGATACCTAAAAGTTGAATATCGATGCCCATTTCAGCAATTCTCTTATCATATGCTTCACATTCAGCTTTGATGTCCTTTGCTTTGCCATCAGGCACAAAGGTTTTTGATTTATCAATATTTACAAAATTGAAGAGATTGTTATCCATAAAGTAACGATAACTCTGGTCGTTACTGCCGTCAAGACCTGTATATTCGTCGAGATTTATGGAAGAAACATCCGAAAAATCAAGGTCGCCGTTTTTGCACCATTCGATAAGATTCTTATAGGTGCCGATAGGGGAAGAGCCTGTTGCAAGGCCTAAAACGCAGTTGGGTTTTGCGATAACTTCGGCGGCAATAATTGCTGCTGCTTTACGGCTTAAAATCTCATAATTTTCTACTGTGATGAATTTCATATTGATTTCTCCTTACATATTATCATACATACCGGCATCAATCATAGCGCCGATAGCATTTACAACTTGTTCCTTATCTTCTTTATAGGTGACACCGTACCATTTGTCTTCGGCAACAAGCACTTCAACTTGTTTTTCACCGTTTTCGATAAGGGAAGATACCACGCTCGGTAAATAATATTCGCTTTTAGGAACGTTTATTTTTTCATTCAAAAATTCCACAAAACCTTTTTCGATATACTCGAATATATCAGGCATAAAGCCCCAAAGGTTCATAGAAACTACGGTATCAGGTGATAAAGCTTCCCAGGTTTTTCCGTCGTCTTCGGTGTATTTACAGTCAACAATTTTAGTACGCTCGGTAACGTTTGTCAAGCAACTTTGGTTGTCAATTTCACATACACCGCGCGATACGTAACCGTTTTCAGTTAATGTATTTACAAGACGGAAGCCTACCATACAGTAGTTTTTGTCTTCTTTTGTTAAATATTCCGCAATTTGTAAAAAAGCACCTTTTCCGTAAAAATCATCCGCATTTACAACTGCAAAAGGTTCTTTTACAACATCTTTGCAACAAAGAATAGCATGAGCAGTACCCCAGGGTTTTTCACGGTCAGAGGGGCATACAAAACCGTTGGGCAATTTATCGGTTTCTTGGAAAACGTACTCAACCTTAATTTTCTTTTCGATACGTTTGCCGACAAATTCTTTAAAATCTTTTTCAATGGCGTGTTTGATTACAAATACAACCTTCGTGAAACCTGATTCAATTGCGTCATAAACCGAGAAGTCAAGTATTGCTTCACCGTTTTTACCTACGGGCTCGATTTGTTTAAGACCGCCGAAACGACTGCCCATACCTGCCGCCATAACAACTAATGTAATATCTTTCTTCATAATTTTACCTTCTTTCTGTCAACCTGGAGGCCAGGCAAGATTTCTACGTGCTAAGAGGTGGAAATGTATGTGACCTACCGTTTGACCGCCGTCTTTACCGCAGTTGTTTACAACACGGTAACCGTTTTCTAAGTTTTCCTGTTTTGCAATTTCTGCTACTGCTTCAAAAATTTCACCGATTAAATGGCTATTGTCGGCGTTTATTTCGTCCGCAGAAGAAATATGTTCCTTTGGAACAATAATTACGTGAAAAGGGGCTTGCGGGTCGATATCCTTGAAAGCAAAGACAAATTCATTTTCATAAATTTTAGTGCTCGGAATTTCCCCCTTAATTATTTTACAAAATAAACAATCGTTCATAATATCACCTTAAAACTGCAGATTTTAAATAATAAAGAATAAATTATTTGATTATGTCAGCCTATAAAATTTATTCAACTACCAAACTGGGCTTTAACTATTTCTGCCGCATTATTAAGCGCTTTGTCACATTGAGAAGCGTCTTTGCCGCCTGCCATTGCGCTGTCAGGCTTACCGCCACCGTTACCGCCGCAAATTTTTGCAATTTCACGTACAAGGTTGCCTGCGTGTGCGCCGTTTTCAATAGCTTTCTTACCGCAAGCGGCACAGAATGTGAGTTTTTCACCGTTTTGTGCACTCAAAACAATAACTGTGTCGGGGTTTTCTGCCTTTACGGTATCGGTCATTTTGCGAAGTTCGTCGGGAGTAGTGCCGTCAAGACGGGCTACTGCAACCTTAATATCCCCAACCAAAACAGCATTATTTAAAATATCACCGATTTTAGAACCAGCGAGTTTGCTTTCTAATTTTTCGAGTGATTGTTTAGTGGTTTTGAGTTCATTCATAACAGCTTCAGCACGTTTTGCAATATCGTTAATATTAGCCGATTTGAGTGCATCTGCAGTATCGGTAGCAAGTTTTATATAGTTTTCAATTACCGAAAGTACGTTAGCGCCTGTTACCGCTTCAATACGGCGAACACCTGCTGCAACGCTGGATTCGGAATTGATATGGAAAAGACCGAGTTTTGAAGTATTATCAACGTGAGTACCACCGCAAAGTTCAACCGAAACGTCTTTTGCGTTTACAACACGGACAACGTCGCCGTATTTTTCACCGAAGAGTGCCATAGCGCCGAGTTTTTTGGCTTCGTCAATTGGCATTTCGGTGTTTTCAACGGTAACCGCATTTAAAATAGCGTTATTTACGGTATCTTCAACGGCTTTAAGTTCATCGCTTGTCAAAGCGGAGAAATGTGTAAAGTCGAAACGAACTGCTTTTTCATTAACCAACTGACCTGCCTGTTCAACGTGGTTGCCAAGTACGGTACGTAATGCCGCTTGTAAAAGGTGAGCGGCAGTATGGTTGCGGCGGATAGCATCACGACGGGCAACGTCGATTTGAGCACAAACTGTATCACCAACCGACATAACACCGCTTTTAACTGTACCGAAATGAGTAATAATACCGCCTGTGGTTTTGGTGGTGTTGGTAACTTGGAATTCGCCGTTTGCAGTTTTAATAATACCGCTGTCGCCAACCTGACCGCCGCTTTCGGCATAGAACGGGGTTTCTTTAAGTACGAAAATTGCTTTCTGATTTTCATAAGCAGATGCGGTGTGCTCGTTATCTGCTACAATATCAAGAATTTCGGTATAGCAAAAGTTTTGAGTATAGCCTACGAAAACACTTTCAGCAATGTTTTCAAAGGTAATGCCGTCACTCTTCCAACTTTCACCGTCGGATGATTTGCGGGCGTTACGTGCCTTTTGTTTTTGTTCCTCCATAAGTTCACGGAAGCGTTCTTCGTCAAGTTCAATACCTTTTTCTTTTAAGATATCTTTTGTAAGGTCAATAGGGAAGCCGTAAGTATCATAAAGTTTGAAAGCATCGTCACCCGAGAAGGTTTTACCGTCTTTTGTAAGTTCTTCGAGCATTGAAAGACCTTGGTCAACGGTTTTATTGAATGACGCTTCTTCGTTGTTGATAACTTTTGTGATTAACTGCTTTTTTTCAACAAGTTCGGGATAACCTTGTTTGTTTTCGTTTATGACAGTGTCACAAAGTTCCATAAAGAACGGACGGTTAATACCGATAAGTTTACCGTGACGAACAGCGCGGCGGATTATACGGCGGAGTACGTAACCTCTGCCTTCGTTAGAGGGGATAATACCGTCACTTATCATAAAAGTAGCCGCTCTTGCGTGGTCGGTAATAGCGCGGATAGAAATATCGGTGTTATTGTCTATGCCGTATTCTTTGCCTGAAATACGGCATACGTTATCTAAAATATTACGTATGGTGTCAACTTCAAACATATTGTCAACGTCCTGCATAACACATGCTAAACGTTCAAGACCCATACCTGTATCAATGTTTTTATGTTCAAGTTCGGTATATGTGCCGTCGCCCATATTATTGAACTGAGAGAAAACGTTGTTCCAGATTTCCATATATCTGTCACAGTCACAACCCGGTTTACAGTCGGGTGAACCGCAACCGTATTTTTCGCCACGGTCAAAGTAAATTTCACTACACGGACCGCAAGGACCTGTACCGTGTTCCCAGAAGTTATCTTCTTTACCCATTCTTACAATGCGTTCTTCGGGTACGCCGATAACGTCACGCCAGAAATTATACGCTTCGTCATCTTCTTCATATACAGACGGCCAAAGAAGTTCGGCAGGGATTTCGAGGGTTTTAGTCAAAAATTCCCAAGCCCAAGTAATTGCTTCGGTCTTGAAATAATCACCAAAAGAAAAGTTACCGAGCATTTCGAAAAATGTACCATGACGCGCGGTGATACCAACACGTTCAAGGTCGGGTGTTCTTATACATTTCTGGCAAGTGGTAACACGTACACTTGGCGGAGTTACTTCACCTGTGAAGAATTTTTTCATAGGCGCCATACCAGAGTTGATGAGTAAAAGCGATTTATCATTATTGGGCACCAAGGAGAAACTGCCCAGCCTTAAATGGTCTTTTGATTCAAAAAAAGCGAGGTATTTTTCTCTAAGGTCATTGAGTGAAGTCCATTTCATAAAAAACATCCTTTGTCAAAAATTAAACATACATATTTATTATATACTTCGATGCCCCTTTTGTCAACCCAAATAACCCATTTTGTGCCTAAGTTTCAAGGTTGATTTTATCGGCAATCTCTGCAAAAATTTCACCGCATGATTTTGATTGTTTTGTGTTATCTTCGCAAAATACAATCACAACGTATTCGGGGTCTTCGTAGGGAAAAAATCCGCAAAACCAACTGCTTATAATTTCCTTGCCGTTTTTGTATTTTCCCGTTTGTGCGGTTGCGGTTTTTCCGGCGGCAGTTACGGTTTTCGGGTTGGCGTTTTTGCCCGTACCGTCTTTAATAACCATAGAAAGCGCCTTTGCGAGAGTGTTCGCTGTATCTTTTGAAAAAACGGAGGTTGGACTGTTTTGTTTTTGAGGTATTTGTTTTCCGTTTACTATTGTCGCTTCCAAAAGACTTAGTACGGTATAATAACCGCCGTTTGCAATAGCGCAGTATAGGGGAACGAGCGAAATCGGACTTGCAGTAAATTCTCCCTGACCTATGCTTAAATTTGCTAAGTGAGCCATATTTTCAAGCTTTTGGGTATCAGGTAAATTTCCACTTGCGGTATTTATTGAGTTACAAAGTGAAATAGATTTGCCAAAACCTAAATTTTGCGCCATATTTAGAATATTACTTCCTCCGATTTTGAATGAAAAGTTATAAAAGAAAGTATTGCAAGAATTGGCAATACCGCCAAAAACGTCGGTTTCGCCGTGGCCTGCGGCATTATGGCAATTAAAAACACGGTCTACTATTTTGCAACTGCCCGTGCAGGTATATGAGAAATTTATCCCTTTTTCGAGTCCGGCGGCGGCTACGCACGGTTTAAAAACCGAGCCGACGTTGTATGCTGCTAACGTGCGGTTGAATAGAGGAAGTGCAGAGTCATTTAGAGAATCTTTAATAGTTTCGAGCGTGAAATCAGGACGGCTAACAACGGCACGCAGTTTGCCGTTTTTTGCATCTGCTATTATAACCGCTCCTTCGGTTATACTTTTGGCGCTTTCTTCTGCTATTTTTTGAATTTGTAAATCTAAAGTTGTAATAATTCCTTTTGTATTTTGTGAAAAATCGTTTTCAATTTGCGGTTTTACACCTGCAAGAGGTCTGCCTTTTCCGTCACAGGCAAAACGCACGGTTAATGCGTTTTCATAACGTAAATATTCGTCATAAGCCCTTTGCAAACCGCTGATACCTTTGTTTTCATTATCGGTGTAACCTACGGTATGAATAGCAGGTAAGTTGGCTGAATCGCCATAAATTTCAGTATAAACAATACCGTCACATTCAATAATTTCGTCAACTTCACAAATTGCAGGTTTTTGTGATTTTAGCGTTTCAAGAACGGAGTTTAATTCTTCTCCATTTAGAATGGTACTTATAGTTGTGATGGCACGGGGAGTAGGGGAAACACAAGCAATTATCTTTTTATTAGTGTTGGTAATCGGTTGTTTGTTGCGGTCATATATGGTGCCGCGCATATTGCCTATTTTAATTTTTATACTGCTCATATCAGCTTGTACCTGACTGTAATCTGCTTTCACAATAATAGCAACACGCAATACACATGTAAAAAGTAACAACATAATTATAACGTAACAAACCATACTTCTTTTATTAAAACCTTGCCAAAAAAATTTATCAGACATAAAAACACCTCTTGCTTTATTATTGGCAAGAGGTGTAATTTTAATCTGCTTTCATTCTAAGTAATGAGCCTTTTTTTACGGGATGAGGATAGGGAATTTTGATTGTCATCATCGGGTGGGGAGCAGATTCGATTTCGTTATCTTTTTCATCGTAAACTACGTCAGCCTTTATGATGAATGGTTTGTTTTTCGGTTCTAAACAGTCAAATTCCTGACCTTTTAGGAATTTGTTTTTTAAGGTAGCTATAATTTTGCCGTCTTTATATCCGTCAACAATTGCCGCAACCGAGTAATCACGCACGTAACCGGCATTTGCGTATGTTTGTGCGTTTTGGGGAGTGCCAAAGAAAAAGCCTTGCGAATAGTTGCGGTGGCTGATTTTATTCAGTTCTTCCATAACCCATTCGGGACACTTCCAATCAGAGTCGGCTTTTGCCAAACTGTCAAGCGCACCACGGTAGGCATTGGTAGTAACCGCAACGTAGTAGTGTGACTTGGCTCTGCCTTCGATTTTTAAACTGTCGATACCTGCGTCACGCATTTTATCAAGATGTTCTGCCATACATAAATCGTTGGCATTAAGAATGTATGTGCCTTTATCTGTTTCGGTAATATCAAATAACTGACCCGGACGTTTTTCTTCCATTAAAGAATAACTCCAACGGCAAGGTTGAGCGCAGTCGCCACGGTTGGCATCACGGCCTGTCATATAACTTGAAAGTAAGCATCTTGCCGAAAAAGAAACACACATAGCGCCGTGAGTAAAGGCTTCAATTTCAAGTTCTTTTGGGGTTTTGGCTCTGATTTCGGCAATTTCCGCAAGGGATAATTCACGTGCTAAAACCACACGTTTAGCACCTAAATTGTAAAAAGCATTCGCAGTTTCGTAATTGCAAATACCCGATTGCACCGATACGTGTAATTCGCAGTCTGGTGCATATTTTTTAACTAAACCAATAGTGCCAAGGTCGGCTGAAATCACGGCATCAACACCGATATCGTTTACCTGTTCTAAAAAGGCAGGAAGACGGGGAATTTCTTCGTTATGGGGAATTGTATTACACGCAAGGTGTACCTTTACACCGTTATCGTGGGCGTATTTTACGCCTTCTTTCAGATCGTCAATACCAAAGTTAGAAGCGGCGGTACGCATACCGAATTCTTCACCTGCAAGGTACACCGCATCTGCACCATAATCAACAGCGGCTTTAAGCCGTGTGAGGTCACCTGCGGGGCATAGAAGTTCGGGAATTTTATTTGTTAAAGTACTCATAAATCCAATTTTTATCCTGTTTAAGTTTATTTATAGTAGCATTTTGTTCGGCAAGTGTTTTGTGGAAATAGAATTTGCCCTTAGCGTCTGTTACGAAATAATAATATTCGTTGCTGTCGGGGTTTAATGCCGCATTTATAGCATCAATACTGGGTGAACATAGTGGTCCCGGTGGCAATCCTTTTGCTTTATAAGTGTCATAGCGTTCGTCATCACGTTTAAATGAATCGCCGTAAAAACATGTGGGGGAAGAGCCCAACGTTTCAAATTGGTCGCTATTTAAGCGGTTGTAAAATACTGCCGCAATTTTGGGTAAAGCCTCGGTATCAGTACCTGCTTCCATTTGTATAATAGAAGCCATTGTGAGAATTTGGTTCATATTATAACCCATATCCTGCGCTTTTTTATACATCTCGGATGTGATACGCTTTTCACCCTCTTCAATCATACGTTTAATTGCTAATTTAGCACATTCTTTGGAATCGTAATTATAAAAATTGTAGGTTTCGGGGAAAAGGTAACCTTCAAGCGCATAATAAGTGCGGTCGGGGTCGGAATTTGATAAATATTCACCGTTTAGTTCAATTTCTTTCAAAGCGGCAAAGAAATCATCCTTAGTACATACGCCGTTCTTTTCAAGAATTGTTGCAATACCGGGGATAACAACTTTTTCACCATTTACGTTTTTAGTGAAATCGTTAATACCCGTTCCTTCGGGAATGGTTACCGTAACGCTTTGGGCTTTTGCACCTTGTTCAATAAGTTTTTTGGCTATTTCACTGTAACTGTCGTCAGTATCAAAGGAATATACACCGTATTTGAATTGATTTTCGTATCCGCTGAATTTTGCATAAATACGGAAAGCAAGGGAGGAGTAGATTGGACCGTCTTCTTCTAAAATATCCGCAATCTTAGAAGCAGAACTACCTTGCGGTATTTCTACCATTATTTCTTTTTTCTCAACAAATCTGAAACCGACAAATTCAAAAGCAGAAAGCGCAATGACAATTGCAATAATAAAAATCATTACAACCCAAATTATAGCGCCAACTATGTCTTTTTTCTTTTTTCGTTTGCGTTTTGAGTGTTTTTTCGGTACTTCAATTTCGATTTCCTGTACTTCGAAACCTTCGCCAATAACGTATTCGTCCTGTTCGGGTTTGTTGTTTAAATTATCGTTCATTTTAAAACTCCGTAATTTTTAGTATTTCATACCGTCTTTAAGAGCGTCAGCTGTGGACTTATCGGTTAAATATGCCAAAATTTCGAAACCGAAATCAAAAGCCGCTCCTGCACCCCAAGCGGTGATAATATTGCCGTCGCGCACAACCTTTTGGTTTACAATGTTGGCGCCCAACAGTTCATTTTCAAAACCGGGGTAGCATACTGCATTTTTGTTTTTCAGTAAATTTTTATGGCCCAGCATTTGCGGTGCGGCACATATAGCGCAGATTAAAAGGCTATTTTCGGCACAGTAATTGATTGCCTTTTGAACAGTATCGTCCGCTTCAAGATTGGTAGCACCCGGTAAACCGCCCGGCAATATTATACCTTGCAAATCATCAAACGGTAATTCTTTATTTATTGTGTCACAATTAACCGAAATACCGTGACTGCCTGTGATTGTATTACTGCCGATACCGACAGTTTTAACTTGTACTTTTGCACGGCGCAATATGTCAAGCGGTACTAATGCTTCGGCTTCTTCGAAGCCGTTTGCTAAAAATAAATATACCATATTTTCACCTTAATATATTGATAAACAAGCCTTTAATACGTCGTTTGCGATATTTTCAATTGTACGTACTTCGCCGTTTTCGGAGCAGGGGATTATCTCCCATCTCGAATATTCGGCGGTGAAAAGCGCCGCTTTTCTGCAACGCGCAAGATATTCAGTATCGCTTTCGTGAATGTCTTTTTTGCTTTCGTCACCCTTGTATCTGCCTGAAAGTAATTTTTGTGAAACTTCAATAGGCATATCAAGGAAAATAACCTTGTCAGGTTTTGGAATAGCAACCTTATTATACTCAAAATCGTAAAGCCACTCTAAAAATGATTCCCATTCGCTTTCGGGGAGTTTGGAACACTGATGAACAGCGTTAGAAGTAGTATATCTGCCCGCTACAACCGTACCGCCACCGTTATAAAACTCACCCCAATTAGCCTTGAAAGAAGCATAACGGTCTACACAGTAAAATGTTGAAGCGGCAAAAGCGTTTACGTCGTCGGGTTTTTTACCGAAATCGCCTTTCAAGTACATTTTTACAAGCGTACTTGACTGATTATCATAATCGGGGAAAGAAACTGTCTTGCAATCGATACCGTTGGCTTTAAGGTTTTGCGGTAAAAGTTCGAGTTGGGTTGATTTTCCGCTTCCGTCAAGACCTTCAATAACTATTAGTTTACCCATTCTTTTTAAGTCCTTTATAAAATTCTCTGATTTCGTTTGCTTTGCCACAGGTCATTTTGCCTTCACTACAACCGCCACGTACACAAGCAGGACCGGCATTTTTAAAGAGTTCGGGTGCTACTTGTAAAACAAGCGCTAACATCTGGTCGGCAACGTCTTTAATTTCCCATTGAGCACGGTTGCAACAGCGGTGTTTGAAGAAATTAAGTAAAGAACGTGCGTTCATAGTCATTATCATTTGTGTTTCACAAGCATTCGGAAGTACGAAACGAGCGTCTTCGATAGCTTTCTTTTCTGCTGATTTTTCGGCGGTTTTTTGGTCTTTGCCTTCCGCTAAAAACGTTTCGATATGTTTTTCTTTTAAAATTGCTGCAAGGCGGTCGTAACGTTTTTGGTCTTCTGCCATAATTTCGTCATAAATCTTTTTTGCTTCGGGTACGGCTTCAATTTCAGGCGGAGTTACGTATTCAAAAGCGCCCTCACGTACGTAACGTTGACTTTTAACTGAGAAAGAAGCCATACGGTGACGCGTAATTTGCGCTAAAAGTGCACGTGAAACTCCTTCAATACCAAAAGTGAAAGAAGCGTGTTCAATAGGGCTTTCGTGACCGATTTCCGAAAGCATTTCCACAAATTTTGCGGCGCTTTCATCTGAAAGATTTTCGCGAAGACCTGAAATGGTAGAACTGCTATAACATAATTTTGCGGCTGATGCCACGGTGTGTTCAGGGCAGGGGGTGTGCGCCAGAAGATAAACCTTAGCCATAAAAATTTCACCTTTCCGTGTGTTATAAACTTAATCTTAATCATTATAACAAATAATGTGCAACTATTCAATAAAAATCGTTAAAATTATATTTTTTTAATAAAAATATAAAAAATTTAAGAAAAATGATAAAAAAGTCTTTTTTTGTCGCAACTTTTATGTTATTATGGTAATGATAAAATATTTAGGGGGCTTTTTTATTATGGCTTGTGTTGATTTTAAGCATACACCTTACGGCGATTTGGCTGTAATCAGTATGCGCGGTTGTGAAGATATCTCTTCACAGGTAGACTATTATTTGAAGCAATGGCGTGAAATACCGGATAACGAAACGTTTGTAGTTCCTGCTAACTGTCCACGTTTCGGTACCGGCGAAGCAAAGGCTGTTCTTAAACACACTGCACGTGGTTTGGACGTTTATATCATTTGCGACTGCTTTAATTATAGTGTTGAGTATAAGATGTACGGCAAAACAGTTCCTATGAGTCCTGACGACCATTTCCAGGATTTAAAACGTGTTATTGCGGCACTTGGCGGTAAGGCAAGAAGAATTACTGTTATTATGCCGATGCTTTACGAAGGCAGACAACACAGAAGAACCGCACGTGAATCTATGGACTGTGCTATGGCATTGCAGGAACTCGTTGCTATGGGCGTTAAAAATATTATCACATTCGATGCGCACGACCCACGTGTTAATAATGCTATTCCGCTTGACGGTTTTGATAATGTACAAGCTGCTTATCAAATGATAAAGGCTCTCCTTAAAACTGTTCCGGACATTAAACTTGACCGTGAACATACAATGATTGTATCTCCTGATGAAGGCGGTATGGGTCGTTGTATTTACTATTCTTCTGTATTAGGGTTAGAACTTGGTATGTTCTACAAGCGCCGTAATTATTCGGTAATTGTAAATGGCAGAAACCCAATCGAAGCACACGAATTTTTGGGTAACGATATTAAGGGTAAAGACCTCATCCTTGTTGACGATATGATTTCTTCGGGTGAATCGATGCTTGATATCGCTGCAAAACTCAAAGAAAAGGGCGCAGGCAGAATTTTCGTTTTCTCCACCTTTGGTTTGTTTGTTGAAGGTCTTGAAAAGTTCGATGAATATTATGAAAACGGTATTATTGATAAGGTTTTCACTACCAATCTTATTTATCAAACCCCCGACCTTTTATCTCGTGAATGGTATTGTAGCGTAAATATGTCCAAGTACATAGCACTCCTTATTGAAACTCTTAACTACGATAATTCAATCAGCAGTCTTTTGGACCCTGTTGACCGTATTAAGAAAATTGTTGCAAAGTACGAAAAATAATTTATAATGTCAAAAATCCGCATTCAATTTTGAATGCGGATTTTTTGTTAATCATATATTTTTATTGTTTCGCCTGATTTTACAACGTAGGGTTTTCCGTCAATTTCAAGCCAAACGGTTTTAAGTGTCGGGTTGAAAATTTGGGTTTCATCTGCGCTGTAAATAAGGGAATTATAAGCAGTCACATACTCATAAATTTCCATATTTGTAGCGCACCAGATATCATCTTGTGAGCTAATCTTTTGGCAGATGGTTTCAAGTTTGTTCCAGTTGTTATTATCGTCAAATTCATAGGTGTGACCCCAAACATATAACAAACGGGGCAGGCGCCAAGAATTAGAAGCTGGTAACTTTAATGACAGAAATTCATCTATATATTCCATAGCACGCTCTTCTTGGTGATGAGTGGTAGGTATCCAATTATACCAGTCGTCAGGCAAATAGTAATCAGTATCATTGTGATATCCAAGTGAACGTGAATAGGCAATATCTAAATCCTGAAGATAATGCTTAATGTTTTCATAAGTTTCACCGTTTGAAAAGGCGGTAACACCGTTGTAAGCATAAGCCATACCGCGTACAATTATGCCAAACTCTTTTTCTAATGCAAGGCGGCAATTTAAGGTGTCTTGAATACCGCCGATGGGGCGCTGAAAACCGTTTGATCTGTGTTCGGCGCCATGTACGGCAATTTCGTGACCGCGGTCAAGAATATATTCTTTTACTTCTGCCTTATTAAGCCATTTTACACCTTTGAAAGCGCCTGCGCCGTCATAATTACCATAAACGGCGTTACTTATTAGGTTAAAGGTTGCCTTAATACCGTATGGAGTAATAATGTCCGAAAAGCGTTTATCTTGAGGCCATCCATCGTCATAACTCATTGTAAATGCTTTGAATTTCCCGTTAGGGAAACGTAAATGTCTGTGTTGCATAGTTTTCTCCTAATTAAATAAGTTTGGGAGCGCCGATATCAGGGTTAGCCGCACGCACTCTGCTCTTTATTGTGGTGCAGAAGCGGTAACAATCGAATACGGGTTGCAAGAAGTCTTCGTTTTTAAATGCTAAATTAAAGCATTCATCATATAATTTGTTTGCTTCGTCATATTTGCCATCAATTCTTGCGACAATAGACTGTGCAAGTAAAGTGTAAATTTTGTTATGTAATTCAAGTAGGTGCCAAGAATCGTTTTCATGTACGTCATAGCTGATAAGATACTTTTGTATGGTGGGCATAAAGTCTTCCATATTCTTAATAGCTATAACCATTTTTTTACGAAGAATAGCAATGTCTTCGCTCTTATCTACTGTGGTATCAATAACATCGTGACCAGAGGCTTCATCCTTGATGAGTGCTAAATCAAAGCAATCAGATAAAGTTGCAAAGTATTTTTTAAGGTTTTCAACTTCATAACGGCCAAATGTACCTTCATATAGTTTTGTTCGAATTTCTTCAAAGTCAGCGTCCTTATTCCACATAGTTTTTGCCATAACGGTCATACCGATTGATGTTGGAAATGCGTTTCTTTGAAGCTGACAAGTGGTAAAACCGCGAAGACCTAAAGATTCAAAGTTTTTAATGTCTTCGCTTATGATTTTAGCCATAGCCTCGCCGCCGGCTTCTATTTGTTGATCCCACATAAGATGGTAGTCATAATCGATCCAGTCGCCTTCAAATTCTTTTTGCCACTCATAAAGGTATGAAAGGTTTTCGTCAATGTCGTAAGATTTGAAATAGCCGTTTAACTTATATTCGGGAGCAACTTTTCTTTGGTGACCGTTGGGGAATGATTTGGTATATGTACGGGTAATGGGTGCCCATGTCATTGCAAGACATTCTTTATTGCGAAGTTTTTCTACAACAGGAGGCCACAAGGTATTAAGGAAAGCAATAGGTATAATCTTCTTGGTAATACCATTAGCTTTCATACGGTCTGTAACTTCGTTGATAATGTTAACGTAAGCATCTGCATAACGGAATTTGGTACAATCTTCACATTCGCAGGTGTTGTTAAGCGCGTCGGCAAGCCAGAAGTGAAGCACGTCAACTTCGGGATGCTCGTTAAAATATTTAATAACGGCATCAGCTATTGTTTCGATTACACGTGGACGGGTAAAGCAAAGCTGATTAAAATAGATACCTTGCTTATCAACCTCACGAACACCGTTTCTTTCGGCGCAAATATCATTATACCATTCGGGTGTTTTTTTAGGCCATTTTTTGGGGTCATCCGGAATACCGAATGGGAAAGAATGCCAACCGTGACCGATACGATGGAATAAAAGACCGCGCTTGTGGATTTCTTTATCGAGCACTTTCATAAAGTTATCAACCATTTCATAGTTGAATTCTTCGGGCTCTTTGTATGGATTTTCCTTGTGAGTATACCAACCACTGAAAAATTCAAAAGCATTTTCATATTGTACGAAATAACCGTTAAATCCAACCTTTGCAATCCAGTCAACCATATCGAGTACGTTTTGGAAACTGATGGCGCCTTCAATACACATTGTACGATAACGAAGATATGCTTTTTCGTTAATTTCAAGGTCTTCGGAGTGGGAATTTTCGGCAATGTGGTCACCGTTTTTACCCGGACGAGCCCAAGTCATACCCCATTCTTCTAATACACGGTAAACACCGAAAAGCACACTACGTTCATTAGAACCTGCGATATAGCCTTTCGTATTATGTATTTTGATTACGTAGCCGTCATCAAAGAACGGGTCTTCAACTTTTTCGTCTAAATCGAAATCTTCGTAAAGGCCGAGTTCGATTTTTGCACTAATGCCCAATATTTTTAGATATTTTTCTAATTCTTCACGGGCAAACATAATAACTTTACTGTTCATAAGAAAACACCTAATTTCGTAAATATTTATACTTATTTTATAACATACGCATAGTACATTTGTCAATTAAAATAATTATAAAAGCTAAAATTTTATTTAACAAGCGAAAAAAACTGGATATTTTCCAGTAACATGATATATGGGCATACATGAGTATCGAATCGAATTTAAAATCAAAATTAAGTTTATAATCAAAAAATCAAGATAAATGTGTAAATTCTCAGGAAAAAGGTTGATTTGTAGAAAAAACTTGAAATATGCGTGTTTTGATGATATTATATGAAAAGGAAGTATTTTTTGGGTGGGTGAGCATTTTATATGGAGATTCAGTATGAAAAATCTCACAACAAATTTGCATTTGCCGGAACGAATTTTTTAAGTGAGCAAATGTTTTGGCGTGAAAATTTAGAAAACAGATTATATTACCGTAAATCAAAATTATCTATTGGTGTACTGCATTGGCATGAACATATAGAAGTTTGCCGATTGATTGAGGGAAGTGCGCAGTTTACAGTCGAGGGTCATAAATACGACTTTAACGTGGGCGATATAATTATTATTCCGAGCAAAAGATTGCATTTACTTGAATGTTCAAATGAGCATTTGGCAGAAGTATTTGTTATCCCTGCCTTTTATTTTTCTCCCGTTCTTAATGAATATCCGACCTATCGATGTCATATTTTAAGTAATAAAATTGATGAAATAGATGGCTTAAAGGATGAACTTGACGTACTTTTCAATAAGATAGAAACCGAGTTTTTAAATAAAGAAAATTATTGGGATTCCATAGCGCTCACTTGCGCACTTAATATTTTTTGCTTACTGTCAAGGAATTTCAACATTTTTAATACTAACCGCAGAAAAAATTCGCAAATTATAGAACCTGTGCTTGCCGAAATTAAAACCGATGCTACAAATCCTGAGTATTCATTATCGTATTTTGCCAAAAAATTGGGTTATACTACCGAGTATTTTTCTTATATTTTTAAAGAGTACACAGGTAAAGGGTTTAAAATGTTTTTAGACCGCCAACGTATAGAAGAAGCCAAAAGAATTATGTTGGCACGGGATGTTTCTATTACTGATTTGGCAATTATGTGCGGTTATAATAACGTACGTACTTTTAATAATCAATTTAAAAAATTCGAAAAAATCACTCCTACCGATTTTCAAAAACAAATTGTTGTTAAATCTAATACTACTGACGAGATTATTTAGAATAAAAGCACGAAATATCGGAAGAAAACCAATATTCTTAGCTTAGTTTATTGACATGAAATCTCCTTAACGGTTATAATTTTATAAAAACCGAAAGGGGATTTTGTTATGAAAAAAATTTATATTACCGCACCTCACAAAGTAGAAATCAAAGAAGTACCGATACCTACTCCCGGTCCTGGTGAATTACTTATTAAAACCGAACTTTCGGGTATTAGCGCAGGTACTGAAATGATGATTTATCAAGGTACTTTCCCGAATTTTGAATTAAAGAAATGGCCGCAGTGGTCTGAGTATCCCGTATGTCCCGGTTATGAGCTTGTTGGTACTGTAGTTGGTATCGGTGAAGAAGTAAAGGCTGATACAAATATGTCACAGCTTGACTCTTTACAACCTAAGAGTGCAACCCTTATGAATAAAGCAAGTGATTTTAAAATCGGTGACCGTGTTGTTTGTCTTGGCGAACACGCTGAGTATGCTTGTCTTCCTGCCGAGTTTGTAACCAAGGTTCCTGATAATGTTTCTTCTAAGGATGCTACACTTGCAGTACTTGGCACAACTTCAACTCACTGCTTACACCGTGCAGATATTGATTTTGGTGATACTGTTGCTATTATCGGTGCAGGTGTTTTAGGATATCTTGCAACCCAACAGTTAAAGGTTGGCGGTGCAGGTAGAGTTATCGTTATTGATATGGACGAAAGCCGTCTTGAAATTGTTAAGAAAGCCGGCGCAGACGTTGTACTCAATCCTACCAAGTGCGATATCGTTGAAGAAATTATGAAGGTTAATAACGGTATTTTGGCTGACGTTGTAATTGAAGCCAGCGGTGCACGTACTACCGAACAAACTGCTCTTGACATTGTTCGCGACCGTGGTAAAGTGGTTATTCTCGGTTGGCACACAAGTCCGATGAACTTCCAGTTTGGTGATTTTTATTTCAAGGAAGTTACACTTTTGGCAACCAGAGCCGGTGGTCCCGAAGCAGGTCTTCCTTACGCTTATGTACGTTGGACTACTGATCAGTCACTTAATAACAGTATTAAACTTATCAGTGAGGGTAAGGTTACGGGTAAATATTTTGAGCCTTCTGTATTTGATTATAATGATATTGAAAAGGTATACGAAATGATTTCAAACCGTGACCCAAAAATTGGAATGCAGGCAATGCTTAAATGGTAATAAATATGAAAAGGACGAGAGAAATCTCGTCCTTTTACTTTTCGTTATGCAAAAAGACAGCCACACGTGAACGGCTGCCCGAGAATGTAGTGCGTTTTTAAACTTTTAGTGCACTTTTATGGGCTAAACCAATAGTTACACATTATAGGGTGGAGCATATCACCGGTTTACCGGTGGTTATAATTTTACCTTGTGCTTTTAAACAGTTGATTTTAAGCACCAAAGTTTGTGTTTTGGCATCTTTGATTTCACCGTTTATAACCATTTCAACCGCTTTTTCGAGAGGTATTTTATATATTTCCAAAAATTCATCTTCGTCGGGGTCACATTCACCGTAAGACAGGCCTGTTGCAAGGTACATCCAGATAATTTCATCACAGTAACCCGGCGTGGGATAAAGTTCACCTAAAAAAGTAACGTTTTGGGCGGTGGCACCTGTTTCTTCTTTAAGTTCACGAATACCGCAGTCAAGAGGGTTTTCTTCCAATGAATTACGTTTACCTGCGGGTAATTCCAATATTTCTTCCATATAAGGATATCTGAACTGTTTTACAAAAATCAGTTCGTTTTCATCGGTAAGCGGCGCTATACACACACCGCCTTTATGTTCAACTACCTCACGAATAGCAGTCGCATTATTTGGAAGAAGCGCAATATCCTTGCGCAAATTTATAATTTTACCGTTAAAAATGTAATTTTTTTCAATTTGTTTTTCTTTTAAATTCATTATTTTCACCGTTTGTAAATATTATTATTTTAAGGGGTTGAGAAGAATGGAATGTATAGTAACTTCAAAAGAATATACACATAAAGAAAGGCAAGGCACTATTAAAAGATTATGCGAAAAATATGAGTTTTTAACACCGTTTTCCATCGGTAAAAGTTGTCAGGGAAAAGAAATTACTGCGCTTAAAATAGGGAAGAGCGACAGTTATGCCTTAATAACGGGTGCAACGCACGGCAGTGAGCGAATAACCGCTACGGTACTTTTAATGTTTATAGAACAGTTATGCCGTGCATTTGTAAATAACGGCAGTATTGAGGGGCTCAACGTACGCCGTGGTATGCGTGGCAGGGGGCTTATAATAGTACCGTGCGTTAATCCTGACGGTTGTGATATATCACTTTTAGGTGCGAAGTCCTGCGGTGATAAAGCACAGTATTTAGGTAATTTATGCCGTAATAATTTTAAAAAATGGAATGCTAATTTTCGTGGTGTTGATATAAATCATAATTTTGATGCGGGTTGGGAAGATTTACGTAAAAAAGAAATTTCTCTCGGTATTGTTGGTCCTGCGCCTACTCGTTTTGGTGGGTATAAGCCGCACAGCGAACCTGAAACAACAGCGCTTGTGAATTTATGCCGAACAGTGCCCGTAAGACACGCTGTGGCATTACATTCGCAGGGAGAAGTTATTTATTGGACCTATGGTGACACTAAACCGCCACGTTCGCAAAAAATGGCAGAAATTATGGCTACAACAAGCGGTTACGCACTAGACGTACCGATAAGCATAGCAAGTGCAGGTGGTTTTAAAGACTGGTTTATAAAGGAATTCAATCGCCCCGGATTTACAGTAGAAATTGGCAAAGGGGAGAATCCGTTGCCGAGTAAAGATGCTTTTATACTTTATAAACGCATCCGTGAACTTTTAATTCTTACTGCTATAATGTAAAAGAGGTGTTCTCGATAGAACACCTCTTAAATTTTAGCAAGATAAATCTTCTACAACAAGGTTGCGAACAGTATCTTCTGCATCACGTACTTTGAAGAACTTTTCAGCAACTTGGGGGAAGAGCGCGTAACTTAATACGTCTTCTTCATTTTTGCCGATGCCTTTATCCTTCATTTCCTTAGCGTATTTTTCAAGTTCGGGTTCCAATAAATCAGCAGGACGGCAGGTGATAACCTGTTCGTCACCGATTGCTTTCTTGCGAACTTCTTCATTAACCTCAGCAGGAAGTCTGCCGTATTCACCACGGAGAAGACCTTTTGATTCTTTGGGAACCATCTTGTAACGTTCGCCTGAAAGAACGTTAAGAACGGCTTGTGTGCCAACAATCTGGCTGGTGGGAGTTACAAGGGGAGGATAACCAAAGTCTTTGCGAACACGCGGAACTTCTGCTAATGCATCGTAATATTTGTCTTCTGCGTTTGCTTGTTTCAACTGTGATAAAAGGTTTGAAAGCATACCGCCGGGTACTTGATACAAAAGGGTTTTGGTATCAACGTTAAGTACCTTGGGGTCGAGTATCCCGTCAGCCTTCATCTTATCTGCAACCTTACGGAAGTGTGCAGCAACGTCGCTTAATTTTTCAAGGTCAAGATCTGTATCACGTGCAGTACCGTTAAGGGTGGCAACCAAAGCTTCGGTAGAGGGTTGTGCAGTACCGTTTGCCAAAGGTGACAAAGCAGTATCTACTATATCCACACCAGCTTGTGCAGCCATTAAATATACCATATCACCTGTACCTGTGGTGTTATGAGTGTGAAGGTGAATCGGAACGTTTACGTTTTCTTTGAGCTTTTTAACGAGTGAATAAGCATCGAAGGGGAGAAGTAAGTTTGCCATATCCTTGATACAAATTACGTCAGCGCCCATCTGTTCAAGTTCTTTTGCGAGTTTTACAAAGTAATCTTCATTGTGAACGGGGCTTTCGGTATAACTGAGAGCAGGTTCACAAATACCGCCGTATTTTTTACAGCTTTTGATAGCTTGTTCAAGGTTACGGGTATCGTTAAGTGCATCAAAAATACGAATTACTTCAATACCGTTTTCAATAGATTTGCCCACAAACTTCTCAACAACATCATCAGCATAGTGCTTGTAACCTAAAATGTTCTGACCGCGGAAAAGCATTTGAAGTTTGGTATTGGGCATATATTTTTTGAGGGTGCGAAGTCTAACCCATGGGTCTTCGTTCAAAAAGCGCATACAAACGTCGAAAGTAGCACCGCCCCAACATTCAAGCGACCAGTAACCGATTTGGTCAAGGCGTTCAAGTGCAGGAATCATATCTTCAATTTTCATTCTTGTAGCCGCTTGTGATTGGTGAGCGTCACGAAGAATGGTATCAGTTATTAAAAGTTTTTTATTATCCATAGTTTACTCCTTATGCAAAAATAGCAATTAAAGCACCTGCGGCAATAGCCGAGCCGATAACACCTGCAACGTTCGGACCCATAGCGTGCATGAGAAGGAAGTTGGAGGGGTTTTCTTTCTGACCAACAGTTTGTGAAACACGTGCAGCCATTGGTACGGCAGAAACGCCGGCAGAACCGATAAGGGGATTGATTTTATTTTTGGTGAACAAGTTCATAAACTTAGCAAAGAGTACTCCGCAAGCCGAAGCAACACCAAAAGCTACAACACCAAGGAAAATAATTTCGATAGTGGGAAGTCTTAAAAGTTCAACTGATTTACCGAAGAGTGAAACTGTTTCATGGGTACTTTTAAGGAATGTATCTGCAACAGCAGTTGCACCTACTGAAATGCCAAGGAATATTGTTACGATGTTCATAAGTTCGTTCTGAGCGGTCTTGCAAAGACGTTCTGCAACACCCGATTCTTTCCATAGGTTACCAAGCATTAAGCAACCCACCAATGGAGTAGCTGAAGGAACGAGAAGTGCAACGAAAACGGTAACAGCAATCGGGAAAATGATTTTTTCACGTTTTGAAACTTGACGAAGAGGTTTCATAACAATCTGACGTTCCTTTTTAGTTGTGAGAAGTTTCATAATAGGCGGTTGAATTACGGGAACTAATGCCATATAACTGTAAGCCGCAACGGCAATTGGTCCTAAAAGGTCAGGTGCTAATTTAGAAGTTACGAAGATAGCAGTAGGACCGTCTGCACCGCCTATAATACCGATAGAAGCTGATTGGTCACCGTTAAAGCCCATATAACTTGCGCCGATAAAGGTTGCAAAAATACCGATTTGCGCAGCCGCGCCCAAAAGCAAGGACTTGGGGTTGGAAATAAGGGGGCCAAAGTCGGTCATAGCGCCTATACCTATAAATATAAGGCATGGGTAAATACAAGTTTTAACACCAATATATAAATAGTCAAGCAAACCTCCTTCTGAAAGGATAGTGCCGTATTTGTGGTCAATCATAAATTGGTCCCACAATTCTTGATGGTAAAGACCTGCACCGGGAAGGTTTGTAAGAAGCATACCGAATGCGATACCAATAAGAAGGAGCGGTTCAAATTTTTTCTTTATAGCAAGGTATAAAAGGATGAAAGAAATACAAATCATAATAAGATTTTTCCATCCGCCGTTTGAGAGAAAACCGGCAATAATTGAATAGAAACCGGTTTCTTCTAAGAATTCAAAAATTGCATCTTTCATTTTAAAAATCTCCTTTTAAAATGAATTAAGAAATAACGCAAAGAGTAGCGCCTGTTTCAACAGAAGCGCCGTTTTGAACGTTTACGGATGCGATAGTACCGCTGCAAGGAGCAATAATTTCGTTTTCCATTTTCATAGCTTCTAATACCATAAGAACGTCGCCCTTGTTTACAGCGGCGCCTTCTTTAACGTTTACAGAAAGGATAGTGCCGGGCATTGGGCTTGAAACAGTTTCATCACCGGCAGGAGCAGCAGCGGGTGCAGGAGCGGCTACGGGAGCAGTAGGTGCTGCGGCGGGAGCGGGAGCCGCTTTAACGTCAGCAGCGTCAACAACTTCCAAAGTAATTTCGTAAGCAGTACCGTTTACAGTAACATTATATTTTTTCATAATTTTTTCACCTTTTCCTTAAATTTTTTTAAATGATAAAATTCGTATAGCCGAAACGTCGGTTCCAAGTTCTTCTGCAACAGCGGCGCTGACAGCAGCAACAATTTCCTGACGGTTTTCGATGGGTTGATTAGCTACGGGAGTAGCAGGGGTTGCTACGGGAGTAGCGGTTTTCTTTTCTTTACCTGAAAAAGCACCAACGATTTTACAAAGGATTATCAAGCAGATAAGTCCAAGAAAAACTGTGCCAATACCAAGTAAACAAACAAACAAATTTGATGGCTCGTTCACAAAAGCACCTCCTTATAATTTGAGAAAACAGGTTACAACAACTAAATGTTGTGTTAAAATTTCCAATTTTCTCCCTTTTATACCAATTATATACTATTTGTCAACAAATTACAAGTGTTTTATTTAATTTTTTTATTTTTTATAAAAAATAATACGGACAGGATTATCTGTCCGTATAACAATGGCTTTTTATGTTTTTTAATAATTATCCAAACTGTCTAAAAAATCTTCTAAACAATCGTCGCAATAGTTTCTGTTTGCGGAGATTTTGTCGCCGCAATTGTCGCAATAATTGTTTGAATAGTAGTAATAGTCATCGTCGTCATCATAATAATCAGTGTAATCGTCTAAGTCATAATCATCTTCGAGCACGTGGTCATAGTAACAATCATCGCAAAGATAGTCGTATATACCGCCATCTTCACGATATTCACCGACTGCATTGTGGCAATATTCACACTCTCTTTTTATAAGACTGCAACCGCAAAGCGAAAAGCAAAATGCCAAAACAAGTACTACCGCAATAATCCGTTTCATAATTTTTTCTCCTTAAATTAGTAATCTTTTTTATTTTAGCATAGGAATTATTATTTGTAAAGAAAAATATCGAAAAAGACTGTTATTGCAAAAAGGCAAAATAAAAGCAGATGGTTGCCCATCTGCTTTTATTGTATACCGAAAACCACGCGATAGTCGCGTGGTTCAAAAAAGGTTAACCGATGAACAAAACAAAATCCTCCAATTGTGTTAAAATAGTAGCGACCTGCCAGTCGAAACAAAAACACAAATGGAGGATTTATGAAT
>JAZSNT010000064.1:0-10827 GCA_045536525.1 Acutalibacteraceae bacterium | reverse complement strand
AAAAAAAGACAGCCGCACGTGAGCGGCTGCCCGAAATTGTAATGCGTTGCTAAACTTTCAGTGCCCCTTTTAGGGGTTAAGCCAGTAGTCACCCCTTATAGGGGTGGTGCATACCACCGGTTTACCGGTGGTTATGATTTTCGCTTATTTTCAAATTTTAAAATTCTGACGAATATCGGACTCAAAACAAGATTGCAGATTATTTCTATAAGGAAATTTGCCGTTGCAAGTGCCCAAAATAATGCCATACCATTGTTTTCCATGCCTAATAAGTTGGCTATGTTTGCAGCATCATCTAAAAAGAATATATAACTTCCTAAGAGGAAAAGAGCGGTATTGGTTACAGGGCATATTATTGCTGCTGCGAATATAGCTATATAGCGGTTTAAATTTTTCAACCATTTGTAAACAAGGCCGGCAGTAAGACCGCATGCAGTACCTTTGACGAGCACGGTTATAATTGTTCCCGGAACGTCAAAAGATAAAAACAACGCATTGGTACTGGGGTCGACAAGAACCATAATACCAAAAACAAATCCTAACCAAGCACCGATATAAGGTCCGCACATAGCGGCACCGATAACAATTGGTATAAGTGCCACAGCTGAGGAAACTGGACCGAAAAATGCAGTAAAACTGGCTATTGCTTGCAGAATTATTACAAGTGCGGTCATTATTGCGCCCAGAACTAATTTTTTTGTTTGAGCTCTTCTTTTTTCTGAGTTTGACATAAAAAATACCTCCGATACTGCCCACAAGGGTGCAGTTCATTATATTTGTAATCTGTTTTTGAAACAGTAATTACTAATGGTTTTTTTCATATATTGCACGAAGACCGTCGAGTAACAGGTTTTCGTTATAAATAATGTTAGATTTACAGTAAGTGATAATATCTTTTGATAGACCGCCTGTTGCTACGATAGTTGGTTTTTCACCGAGTTCGTCGGTTATTTTTTCCAAAATACCGTCAAGCATAGCGGCGGTACCGTATACAAGACCTGCCTGCATACATTCGGTAGTATTAGTGCCGATAACCGATTTTGGTGCTTCAATCGGAATGGACGAGAGAAGCGCGGTATTTTCGGTCAAAGCACGTAAAGTAAGGCGAACACCAGCGGAAATTACGCCGCCCAAAAATGCGCCGTTTTTATCGAGTACGCTTATGGTGGAAGCGGTACCCATATCAATTACTACGCAGGGCATTTTGTAGGTGTCTATAGCGCCTACAGCACCTGCAACAAGGTCTGCGCCTAATTGAGCAGGGTTATCAATTTTTATATTGAGTCCTGTTTTGACACCGGGTCCTAACATCAAAGGAACAATCTGACAAAGTTTTGCAACAGCGCCTGAAACCTGCTTTCCAACGGATGGAACAACCGATGCTATGATACAGTCTTCAATGTCATCACTCTTAATATTGTAAAGTGATAAAATATTCTTAATCTCAATAGCATACTGGTCGTCGGTCTTGCGAGTATCGGTAGCAAGACGTGCGGTAAGCACCAAATAATTAGAATTGTATGCGCCCAACGTTATGTTGGTGTTGCCTATATCTATTGTAAGTAACATACAAATCATTCCTTTCATATACATTATAACGCTTTTTTAAAAAAAATCAATAATTTTGTTGACAAACAGTATTATAGTTGGTATAATATTAGACGCTAAATGGGGCAATATGGCCTTATTAGTTCCTTGTTCTGTCAAAATTGGCAGGACCAATAGTCCAAAAGGAGGTGCAACGAAATGACCGCAAAGTATGAGGCAGCTATGATTTTCTCCGTTGCTAACGGCGAAGAAGCAACTTTGGGCTTGAAAGAACAGTTCAATGACCTTATTGCTAAAAACGGTACCATGGAAAACGTTGATGATTGGGGTAAGCGTCGCTTAGCTTATCTTATCGACGACGAAGCAGAGGGTTACTATGTTTTCTACAACTTTGAAAGCGAACCTACTTTCCCTGCAGAATTAGAGCGTAAAGCAAAAATTACTGACGGCGTACTTCGTATCATGGTTATCAAAAAATAAGGAGAAACAGTGATGTTTAATTTAGTTGTTTTAACCGGTCGCTTAACAGCAGACCCAGAACTTAAAACCACTGCAAATGGCATTCCCGTAACCACATTTTCAATAGCGGTTGACCGCCGCTACCGTTCCGGTGAGGAACGTCAGACCGATTTTATAAATATTGTTGCTTGGCGTCAATCTGCTGAGTTTATTACTAAATATTTTAAAAAAGGTAATCTTATCGGTATTGAAGGTTCTATTCAGACCAGAAGATATCAGGACAAAAACGGTAATAACCGCACAGCTTTTGAAGTTGTTGCAAGTAACGTGCAGTTTGTTGAATCTAAGAGAGATTCATCTGCAGGTGCTCCCGAAGCCGCTTCTTTCAGTAATGCAGACGTAAATGATTTTGCTGAAATCGGTGAAGCAGACGACGATTTACCGTTCTGATTTTAAATTTTAATTCTATTTTTAATTAAAGGAGGCTTTACAATGGAAGAAAGAAACGAAAGACCCATGCACAGAAAACCACGTCGTAAGGTTTGTCATTTCTGTGTTGACCGTGTTGAAGCCATTGACTATAAGGATGTAGCTCGTCTTCGCAAGTTCATTTCTGAACGCGCTAAGATTTTACCCCGCCGTGCTACCGGCACTTGCGCTGCTCATCAGCGTGAATTGACAACCGCTATCAAGCGTGCTCGTCAAATTGCATTACTCCCTTATGTTAATGACTAATAATTAAGTTTAAAGGTTGTGCTCATTTGAACACAGCCTTTTTTACATCAAAAAACAAAGCAGTCTGCATATTGCGGACTGCTTTTGCTTTGCTCAAAATTTATATTTAGTCGATGATTTCGTGTTTACTGTCGGTGATATCTCCTGTATTGGCATTTACGTCGTAATCGTATTCTTTGCCGTTTGCGTCAAAGGAAATATCGTAAATCAACGTGCCGTTTTCGTTATCGAGTTCAATTTCAAAGTCGGATACTTTGTCTTCATTAACATTGGCGTGTTTTAACGCAATTTCTTTTGCTTTTTCTTTTGAAATTTTAGCGTCGCTTGTTGTATTGCTATTGGAGGCAGATGAATTGTTTGTGCTGTTGTTGGGTACATTACTATTGTTATTTTGTTGAGCAGAGTTGTCGGGTTCTAAAATAGAACTTATATCACTGCTTACATCTTCACCCATTTTAGTACCGCAACCCGCAAATACTGCTGAAAAGACGATTGCAAAAAATGCTGCTATAAACTTTTTGAACATAATTTTACTCCTTTGAAAATCTTTGAGCATTTTTATTATTGCCGAAAAATCAAATAAAATACAAAATTTTAAAATTGAAATTTTAGTTTATCTAAGACTTTGACCGATTAACCACAATTTATTGCTTTTAACCAATGGTTGACGGAAAAAGAGGATTGAGCGATTGACTTGATAAAAAATATGTGTTATACTGCAAGGGAAATAAATTCCAAATATAAAGAAAAGGAGGCGACAATAATGATGAAAAAGAGAAATGAACGGATGTCATATATGTCGCCCGTAAAAGCGAATTAAAGCTTTGTGGAGATTTATGCACATCCGTGACGGGTGTGCTTTTTGTTTTAAGTGATATGCTTACTACTGTGCACCCGTGTGGGTGCTTTTTTGGTTTTTAGGCACCCCCGAAACTTGAATTTTACGAATACAAAAGAGGTAAATGCGGCGATGGGTCCGATATATCAAATCAGAATTTCAGAAAAAATTAAGAAGTATAGAAGAACGCACAAGTTGACACAAGGTGAGTTTTGTAAACGGCTTGGTGTTTCGGCACAGGCGGTTTTTAAATGGGAGCAGGAGTTGTGTTATCCTGATATTACGTTTCCGCCTCAGTTAGCAGAAATTTTAGAATGTAAGGTGGAAGATTTTTTCGAAGCAGACAGATAAAAAAGATAAAAAATATTTAAGATTAGATAAAACAAGAATGTTGTGCCAAGTTTTTTCAGATGCTATAATAATTTTATAGATTGACTGTTCATTTGGCTTATGGTATAATTTACTTGCTACACAAACAGCATATTTTTTTACAACACGGGAAAATACCTTTTGTAAAAGGTGTTGCCCTTATTTACTCATACCGTGTTGTACGAGCGTTTGTGTAGCAGCAACGAAGGGAAAGCACTTTTTCGGTGTGTTCCCTTTGGGAGCACACTTTTTTATTGGCGGAGGTCTAAAATGCGGGGAAAAGAAAAAAAGGAAAAGAAGCAAAAGTTAGGTTTTAAAAAGACTGTTTCTAACAATCTTTTTGCTATAAAGGCTATCTGGCATTCTTCGGCGACTTATATGCTTGTGTATTTCGGCTCGTCGGTGGTGTTTGGTTTACTTGGATTCTTTTCTGATACATATCTCTTGAGAAAAATAGTAAATGATGTGACGGCAGGTAAGAGTATAGACGGCGTTTTAGTGTACGTTGTTATAATTACAGCGCTTAATATCGTGCTTGGTGCGGCTATGAGTTGGTTCTGGCAGGTTTTGTCGCCGCCAAAACACCGCAAAATTGCAGCGGATATTGAAAAACAACTTTTCAGGCAAGCGGCCCGTGTGGAACTTGCTTGTTATGAAACACCGTCGTTTTATGATAAATACGTACGAGCGATGGATGAAGCGTACAGTCGTATGATGAGTGTTATGCGTTCGTTTGACGGTCTTATATATAAATTTATATCGCTTTCGGCGAATTCTTTGCTTTTGTTTGTTATAGACCCATGGCTTATAGTTTTCGGTTTGTTCCCGTTAGTGCTTGGTGTATTTAAAAGACTTGAAAACATAGAACGCCACGGTTATGCGGCCGATTTTAAACCTATAAAGCGCAGGGAAGACTACGTTCGCCGCACGTTTTATTTAGGTGAATATGCAAAAGAAATGCGTATAGGCGGTATGTACGTTCAGATGCTTGTCAATCTGAAAGATACGTATAAGGACTTTATGGTGGTTCTTCGCAAACATGGTGTTAAACGTTTTATTTATATGTATATACAAAAAGTCGGCTTGGAAGTGTTTACAGTATTGGGCGCTACGTTATATGCGGTATGGCGTATAATGGTTGACGGCAGTATGCAGGTCGGTGACGGTATCGTGGTTTTAAGTTCTATTGGCTCGATTTCTTATGCGCTCAGTAATTTGGTGCAAAATTTTGCCGAGTTCGGCGAACACGCTCTCTTTTTGGAAGACGTACGGTATTTTCTTGATTACACACCGAAAATACAAGACGGTAGTGTGAAATTGCCCGAAACGCCAAACGAATTGGCGGTTAAAAATCTTTCCTTCAGGTATGAAGGTAGTGAAACCGATATGTTAAAGGATATCAGTTTTACTTTGCATAAGGGTGAGAGAATTGCTCTTGTGGGCAGTAACGGCTCGGGTAAAACGACATTGGTCAAAATGCTTTTGCGGTTATATGACCCATCGGGCGGTGAGATTTGCCTTGACGGTGATAATATAAAAGATTTTAAAACCGATGAATATCGCAATTCGTTCAGCACCGTTTTCCAAGATTTTAAAATGCTGTCTTTAAGTGTAAAGGACAACGTTTTGTTGCGTGAGGGTAAAGACGGCGACGATGAACTTGCGTCAGAGTCGCTTAAAGAAAGCGGGGTTTATGAAAAAATAGCAGGTTTGGAAAAAGGGCTTGATGCTATTTTGACCCGTGAATTTGATGATAAGGGTGTTAATTTATCGGTCGGTGAACAGCAGAAACTGTCACTTGCACGTGTTTTTGCAACCGATACACCGTTTGTAATACTTGACGAACCGTCCAGTGCATTAGACCCGATTGCCGAGTATAAAATGTTTGAAAATATGATGCGTGCAACAGTTGGCAGAAGTGTTATATTTATTTCACACCGACTTTCTTCTGCGGTTTTGGCGGATAGAGTTTTGCTTATGGAAAACGGCACAATAGCCGAAATGGGCACACATAAGGAACTAATGGAGAAGGACGGTAAATATGCCGCTATGTTCCGCAGACAAGCAGAAAATTATTTAGGAAACCAGGTGGGTGGAAATGAGTAAAAAGCCTAAGCAGAAAATCACCTCGATTTTTAAAAATAATATTTTTATGATAAGCAAGGTAATAAGATATATTCCGGTTTACGTTGTGTTACGGTTTTTACATGGTGTAATGTACGGTGTTTTGGATTTTTCGGCAACCCTTTTCAGTTACCACTTGTTAAGACAGGTAAGTGATATTGGTGACTTTGGCAACGCGGTGTTGGTTATAGCCTTAATGGCAGGTTTCAAACTTGCTTTCTACTTTTTTGATATGTGGTTTCAACAACTTCACGACCCTGCACAAAAGCAGAAACTGCATCTCAGAATGCATAGGGAACTGTTTGAAAAGGCGTTATCACTCGACCTTGCATGTTTTGACGACCCTGAGTTTTATAATGATTTTGTGTGGGCAATGAATGAATCCGACACCCGTGCTACTGCGGTTTTGGACAGTACTGCAACTTTTTTGCACAGAACGGTGAGTACGGTATCCATACTGTCTTTGCTTTTCACGATAGAACCTGTTGTGGCAGTTATTTTACTTGCGTCTTCCGTTATTGCTATGCTTTGCAATATGATGGGCAACAAGGTTAATTTCAAGCACAGAAAAGAAACTAACTCGCTCTGGCGCAAAAAAGATTATATAAATCGTGTGTACCATCTTGCCGATTATGCAAAAGAACTGCGTGTCGGCAAGGTAGATGACCTTCTTATGAAAGAATACGAAGAAAATAACGAGAAGATTATCGAAACCGATGTGAAATACGGTAAAAAGTATTTCTTGTGGTGGGGTATTGGTTGGGAACTGCTTGGAGATATCACACATTTTGCAGTACTTATCTATATGGTATTCGCCCTTAAAGACGACCCGTCACAGATAGGCGCTTTTGCGGCGGCAATGGGCGTTATATGGAGAATAAGATGGACTCTTTCGAGCCTTGCTGAAATTATTTCAAAGTTTGTGGAACATTCACTCTTTATTGAAAAATACCGTGAATTTATGCGTTTTGTACCTGAAATCAAGGATGGCGAGGCTGAACTTCCCGAATTTGAAAGTTTGGAATTTCGCAACGTAAGTTTTTCGTATGAATTTGCTAATCATCCCAGATATAAGTTTCACGAAGCCGACTACGAGCCGCCAAAAGCCGAAGACGGTAAAAATGCCTTGCGTAACGTCAATTTAAAACTTACGGCAGGGGATAAGATTGCTATTGTAGGTTATAACGGTGCAGGTAAAACCACGCTTATTAAACTTATGATGAGGCTTTATGATGCTACTGAGGGTGAGATTTTGTATAACGGGGTTAATATTAAAAATTATGACCCTGTGGCTTACCGCAAAAAAATCGGCACGGTTTTTCAGGATTACAAAATATTTGCCGCTACTGTGGCGCAAAACGTTGTCAACGGCGAATATGACGAGAAAACCGACCGTGATATAGTTATTTCAGCGCTTGATAACGCCGATTTTACTGAGAAACTTGCCACTCTTAAAAAAGGTGTTGATACTCATCTTACCCGTGAATTTGATGATGAGGGTACAAACCTTTCGGGTGGTGAGGCGCAAAAGGTGGCGATAGCCCGTGTATTTGCGGCGGATTATCCTATTGTTATTATGGACGAGCCTTCGAGTGCGCTTGACCCGATGGCAGAATATAATCTTAATCAGTCAATACTAAAAAACACTGAAGATAAGACGGTAGTATTTATTTCGCACCGCTTGTCTACAACCCGTATTGCCGATAAGATTTATATGTTTTCAAAGGGCGAACTCGTTGAACAGGGCTCACACGATGAATTGCTACGTATGGATGGCAAATATGCCGAGATGTTCCGTTTGCAATCTGAAAAGTATAGAGAAGATTATGAAAATTAAAAAACTGCTATCCTTTAGCCAGAGGTGGCTAAGGACAGTCGGGGTATGTAGAATACGGTGTAGCCGATAAAGGCTACGCCGTATTTCTCTTTTACGCCACTCTTGGTGGATTCTTGCGGATTTCTTCATAGGTTTCAAGAATTGTCTTCCCATCGGGGATTACAATAACACCCACACCAATAAAGTGAACCTTAATAGGAACGTGCTTTTTGCCGTTTTCGTCTTTGGTGCTGTCAAAGACCTCAATCTTTGTTATCAGTCGATTGACGAGTTCGGGTGTCATTTCCTTTAAGTCGGTGCATTTGCGGATAATGGAAAGAAATGCCCGTAGGTCGATGTTATCCTGCTCGACATTGGCAAGTCGCTGTTCCGCTTCGGCAACTGCCTGTATCAATTCTCTTTGCTCTTTTTCGTAGTTGGCGGTCATACGCTCAAACAGATCATCCCTTAGTGTACCAAGCACGTTCTTTTCAAAGGCGGCTTCAATCAACTTATCCAATGCCGCAATACGCTTTTTGTTTTTCTCAAGTTCCTGCTTTGCGGCTTTAAAATTGTTTGCTTTGTGCAGTTCGTGTTGCTTACCGTACAGATACAGAAAAACAGGCTCATATTCCGTAATATATTCTGCCGCTTCTCTTATGAGTTTTAGCACCATTTTTTCAAGTACCACATTACGGATAAAATGGATTGTGCAACTGCCTCTGTTTTCCTTGTAGGCCGAGCAACGGTAAAATTCCTGATGCTCCTTTACGCTTTTAGCGGCACAGAAATATAGCTTTGAACCGCAATCGCCGCAATACATAAGTCCCGAAAAGATGCTTTGTCTGCCTGTCGCAGTATTTCTGCGGCGGTGCTTTTTTATCTCCTGCACACGTTCCCAAGTATCCATATCAATAATAGCTTCCTGCGTGTTGGGTATGATTACCCAATCTTCGGGAGAATTATAAACGGTTTTGTGAACCTTAAAGCTGACGGTACTCGATTTGAAATTTACGGTACATCCGGTGTACTGCATATTGGAAAGAATGTGGTCTACACTGTTTTCAGACCAACGGTAAGGATCAATGACCTTATTCCGTGTTTTTCTGCCAATACTGCTGTAATAGGCGGTTGGCGTTAAAATCTTTTCTGCTTCTAAACGGCGGGCAATTTTGGTAACGCCCAACCCTTCAAGGCAAAGCTGAAAGATATATCGAACCACCTTTGCGGCAGGTTCATCAATAACCCATTGCTTAGAATCGACATCAGCTTTCTTGTAACCGTAGGCTACCGTTGCAGATACACGCTCGCCGTTATCAGACTTAGATTGCCATACTGCACGGATTTTCTTGGAGGTCTGCGCCGCATACCATTCGTTGAATATATTATAGAACGGCAGCATTTCCATTCCTTCACCCGTAGAGGTGTTGATATTTTCGTGAATGGATATAAAAGTAACCCCAAGTGTAGGATATACAATTTCCGCAAGGCGGTCGCCCTCAATATGCTCACGACCGAAACGGGATAGGTCTTTTACGATAATTGTACCGATTTTTCCTTCCTCCACCATTCGGTGCATACGGTTAAAATCGCTACGGTCAAAGCTCGTACCCGAAATGCCGTCATCCACGAAAAACATAGTGTTGGTATAGCCGTGATTTTTAGCATAGTCCGAAACGATTTGCTTTTGGTTACTGATACTGTTTGATTCGTCCTCTTTGCCCTTTCTCTTTTTGTCTTTGTCGTCTTTAATATCTTCTACAGACAGACGACAGTATAAGGCGGTAATTTTTTCTTGATTCATATTCTCGGCTTTCATTGCCATAATAAACTCCTTTCTCACGAAAGCCGAGCATCGCTTATTGGACATGCCAATTATACAATGCTCAGCTGTGATTCTACAAACCTATGGCAGTTACACTAACTGCTCGGATAGGATCAATTCTTTTAATTGCTGAAATAGTGATTTGTCCACCTCGCCAGTAAAAATGCCGGTAACGTCATAAATCGTTCCGCTTATTTCTTCGGACACGGTGATTTGCTTCGGGATATAGCAAACGGGTGTATTGTCGATTGCCGTTGCCGATCTTGGAGTGACGTATTCCAAGAGGTCAATGGGGATATTTTCATCAATGCGCCCTGCACCTTTTCTTGAAAACATAATGGGTTCTATATTAACTTTTTTCATATTTTTCACCTTACCTTTCATCACGATTACGCTGACGGATTAAGAATTTACGGTAATGCTCGCAAGCCTTCAAAACAAAATCCTCAGCCTGCTTTGCATTGGCGTTAGGGACAAACTTACGAATACGCTCCATCGGGACTTTGAACATTTCCCGCTGGTTGGCTTTTTCTTCGCTCATAACAGCGGCAATCACTTCGGGAGTCAGGCCGTCCTCTTGGCTTATCTTCTTAAAGCGGCAAGCCTGCGAGAGCGACGGGGTGCAATCGTTTAGTTCCATCTGCTCCAGAAGGTCGTACTGCTCCTGCTCATTAAGATAAGAAAGCTCAACGGCGGGAGTGAAGGAAATGCGTCCCTCGTCTACATATTGCAAAATTTCGGGAATGAGATTTGTAAGGCGGATATAACGGCGCACTTGTTCGTGGCTATCTCCGGTATCGGCTCCAACCATTTCAGTTGTGCGGGACTTTGCCACAACTTGTGGCGAAGTTAAATCAGAACGCCAACCCTGATGCTTCATAGCATCGAGTTTCATTTTGTAGGCAAAGGCTTTTTCACTCGGCAGAATATGCTCTCTGTGGAGGTTACTATCCACAAGCACAATCGCCGCCGCATCACGGTCAAGGGGAACAATTAAGGCAGGGATTTCGGTAATCCCTGCCTTTCTGCTTGCCATAACCCGTCTGTGACCGGATATGATCTCATATTCATCTGCGGTATTTTCGAATGGTCGGACTATAACGGGAGAAACAA
>JAZSNT010000016.1:0-3159 GCA_045536525.1 Acutalibacteraceae bacterium | reverse complement strand
TTGTTTCTCCCGTTATAGTCCGACCATTCGAAAATACCGCAGATGAATATGAGATCATATCCGGTCACAGACGGGTTATGGCAAGCAGAAAGGCAGGGATTACCGAAATCCCTGCCTTAATTGTTCCCCTTGACCGTGATGGTGCGACGATTGTACTTGTGGATAGCAATCTCCACAGAGAGCATATTCTGCCAAGCGAAAAAGCCTTTGCTTATAAGATGAAACTTGAAGCAATTAAACACCAAGGTAAAACTTCCCGACAAGTTGTCGGGAAGCCGGAAAGTGCCGATGAAATTTCTGACGAAAGCGGCAGACAGGTTCAGCGCTATATCCGCCTTACCAATCTCATTCCCGAAATTTTGCAATATGTGGATGACGGTCGCATTTCCTTCACTCCCGCCGTTGAGCTTTATTACCTTAACGAAGTTGAGCAACAAGACCTCTTGGAGCAAATTGAAGAAAACGATTGTACCCCGTCTTTGTCGCAGGCTTGCCGTTTCAAAAAGATAAGTCAAGCGGAAGGTCTGACTCCTGAAGTTATTGCTGAAATTATGAGCGAAGATAAGGCTAACCAAAAAGAGCGCATTAAAATCCCGACCGAGAAACTCCGTAAATATTTCCCGAAGAATTATACGGTTGAGCAGATTGAAAATGAAATCATTAAACTTTGCGAGAAAAATTATCGCAACAAACAAAGAGGTGCGAGGTGAGAATATGGTACAAAAAGTTAATTTTAAAGATGTTCTTGTTGTGAAAGGTATGGGGCGTGTAGATGATACACGTCCTATTGATTTGAAAGAGTATGTTATACCTCCAAGTAAAGAGCGTAAAAGCACACCCATTCCATTAACAACCGTACCGAAAAAGATATGCTTTTCCAAAAAGATTGCCGGAACGATTTATGACGTGACTGCCAACTTCGACTTAGAAGGCAAAGAAACAATATTGCAGCAGTTCAAGGCGCTAATCTTGGCTAAAGAACTGTAATTTATAGATTTGTTATAAGTGTACCGAGCATTGTATAATGGCAATGCTATAAACGCAATGCTCGGCTTACACAGAAAGGAGTTTAATAATGTCAAAAAAGAAAGCCGAGAATAAAGTAAAAATAACTGCTCTTTACTGCCGTTTGTCAGTAGAAGATACAAAAGATGTAAAAGATAAAAGGAAGAAAAACCAAGAGGACGAATCCAATAGTATTAGCAACCAAAAACAAATTCTATTGGATTATGCTAAAAAGAATGGTTATCTACACACCGAGTTTTTCGTAGACGATGGTATTTCGGGTACAACCTTCGACCGCCCTGATTTTCAGCGTATGCAAAGAATGGTTGAAAACGGAGAGGTTGGTACAATCATTGTAAAAGATTTATCTCGTTTCGGTCGTGAAAGTATTGAAATGGGTCGTTTGGTTCAGATTGTATATCCATCACTCGGAGTGACTTTTATCGCTATCCAAGAAAACGTAAACACTGCTACTGGCACGGGACTCGAAACAATGCCGTTTCATAATATTTTCAATGAATGGTATGCAGAGCAAACAAGCAAAAAGATAAAAGCTGTATGGAAAGCAAAAGCGAATAATGGCGAGCGTGTGGCTTCGGCAGTGCCGTTTGGGTATATGAAATCTACTGAAGATCCTAAACAATGGATTATAGACGAACCTGCAGCAAAGGTTGTTAGATATGTTTTTGAACTATGTATCGCAGGACTCGGACCAATGCAAATTGCACGACGATTAGAAGATGAAAAGGTTGTGTGCCCAACCGAATATTATTATAGTATCGGCAGAAAAACCTCGAACTCAAGACCAGCCAATCCATATAAATGGGAGCAAGCAACAGTGGTTCATATTCTTGAAAACAGGCAATATACAGGATGTACGGTTAATTTCAAAACTACCTTTGTGAGTTTCAAAGTGAAGAAAAAAGTCCTTCTCCCTGAAGAAGATTGGCAGATTATACCCAACACTCAAGAAGCTATCATTGATGAGGACACTTTTGATAGAGTTGCCGAACTTAGAAAACATCGCCGCCGTAATACTGCAACAGGAAAGACAAGTATGTTTGCTGGACTTTTGTATTGTGCGGATTGCGGTTCTAAACTTTATTATGCCGCCGCAAAAAGCATTAAAGAGCACCAAGAGTTTTACCGTTGTTCGCAGTATAAGGAAAAGAGAGGTACTTGTACCATTCACTATATTCGTGATGTGGTACTCAAAGAAATGGCGCTAGAAACAATAAGAAGGGTTGCAAAATACGTCACAGAATATGAGCCGGTATTCCTTTATCTTTTTGCAAAGAAAAATACAATTGGCAGAGCAACGACTATAAGAAATATGAAATCCAAAATTGAAAAATCCAAACAGCGCATTAAGGAACTCGATAAGTTGATTGAGCGTATATATGAGGATAATGTGCTCGGTAAGATTTCGGATGATCGTTTTTATCGTATGTCTGCTAACTTTGAAAAAGAGCAAAAAGAATTGCTCGCCGCAGTTGAACACGACGAGCAGAAAGTCAGAGATGCAGAACAAGAGAAAATAAATCTTAATATTTTCCTTGAGGCTATTCGTGAGTGTACTGACTTAAAAGAATTAACACCCACACTTGTAAACACATTGATTAAGCGGATAGATGTTCATAACAGTACGAAAGATGAACACGGCCACAAGCACGTTCCAATTGATATTTACTTTACTGCGGTCGGAATAATCAATATTCCTACTGAAGAAGAACTAATTTTAGCGATGGAAGAAATGCGAGAAAAGCCGTTGAAATCCGCTTGAATAAAGGAAAAAGGCATAGCCCGTGTGGGCTATGCCATATCCTGCGAAAAAACTGTCCTTTAGAGTACGTCTCTAAGGAAGTTGTCTCTCTTTTTTATTACTCATAGTATAATCATAACCACCGGTAAACCGGTGGTATGCACCACCCCTATAAGGGGTGACTACTGGCTTAACCCCTAAAAGGGGCACTGAAAGTTTAGCAACGCATTACTTTTTCGGGCAGCCGCTCACGTGCGGCTGTCTTTTTTTGCCTTTTACTTCTTGTTACCCGTAAACGGGTCTACAAATTCTTTTATACTAATTTGTTCTGCTGCGTAATCTTCTTCTAACTGATTCCTTATGTATTCTTCTATAACTTTTTTATTTCGACC
>JAZSNT010000026.1:0-2144 GCA_045536525.1 Acutalibacteraceae bacterium | reverse complement strand
CGCGGGACCCATTTATGGGTAGTAAGTAAAAATTGCATGGCTGGCAGGCCAACAAAAAAGCGCACTTGTGCGCCGCCAGTATCGGTTAGGGCTATGCCCGAAAATGAAATACCACCCGCTATGCGGGTGGATATTTATTATATCTACTTGTATTTTTTGCAGTGTTATTATATAATTAGGGTAGTAAAATTATAAAAAGGAATTCTTAAAATGAAGAAGTATTTGAATCGTATTTTTATTGACGGACTTTCGGGTATGGCGTACGGTCTGTTTTCAACCCTTATTATTGGTACGATAATTTGTCAGATTGGTAAAATTATTGGTCTTGATAATGAGGTTGGCATATTTTTAAATTCGTTGGGCAGAGTGGCTCAAACTATAACAGGTGCAGGAATAGGCGTTGGTGTAGCATGTAAATTAAAAGCTTCACCGCTTACTACTGTTGCCGCCGCTGTTTGTGGTATGATAGGCGCATTTCCCGATATAAGCAAAGCGGAATTTTTAATTGGTAAACCGGGTGAGCCTTTTGGCGCATTCGTAGCGGCTTTTATTGCTATTGAGGTTGGCAGACTGGTTTCAGGCAAAACTAAATTAGATATAGTTATTACTCCTGTATCTTGCATTTTGGTTGGCGGTTCGGTGGGTTATTTCGTCGGACCTTATATAGCGGTTGCGATGGGTTGGATAGGCGACGTTGTGAATTATAACGTAAACGAACATCCGATTATTGGTGGTATTTTGGTTTCGGTAATAATGGGTATACTTCTCACTTTGCCGATATCGTCGGCCGCTATTGCAAATTCAATTCATCTTGGCGGTATTGCGGCAGGTGCGGCTACCGTTGGTTGCTGTTGTAATATGGTCGGTTTTGCGATTATCAGTTATCGAGAAAACAAAATGGGCGGTCTTATAGCGCAGGGTGTAGGCACTTCAATGATACAAATGCCTAATATAGTCCGTAATCCGCTTATTTGGTTACCAGCTATTATTTCCAGCGCGATTTTAGGCCCGATTTCTTCCGCAGTTTTAGGAATGGTTAGCGGGGAATTAGGTGCAGGTATGGGTACAGCAGGTTTTGTGGGTCAGTTCGTATGCTATGAAGAAATGATTAAAAGCGGTTTTTCTCCCATTGTTACTTTGATTGAAATTTTCGTTATGCATATAATCTTACCTGCGGTGCTTACACTTTTGATATCGGAAGCTATGCGTAAACTTAAACTTATCAAACCCGACGATATGAAACTGGTGACTGCTAATGACTAAAAAGCAACGAGTAGCGGAAACGGTATCACGCCTTGAAAAAATATATCCTGATGCGATTTGTTCACTTGATTATAAGGATGCGTTCCAGTTGCTTATTGCAACACGACTTTCGGCGCAGTGTACAGATAAACGTGTAAATATGGTAACACCCGATTTGTTTGCCGAATTTCCCACTTCTGTGGATATGGCAAAGGCAGATTTAAAAAGGGTAGAGCAACTTATTAAAACTTGCGGTCTTTATAAAACAAAGGCTACTGATTTAATAAAAATAGCACAAAAAATCGAGAGTGATTTCGATGGAAAAGTTCCCGACACTATCGAAGAATTAACTACACTTTCGGGGGTAGGCAGAAAAACTGCAAACCTTGTTTGCGGTGACGTGTACGGCAAACCCGCCGTTGTTACTGATACGCATTTTATCCGTATTTGCAACCGCTTAGGATTTGTAGATACTGATAATCCGTTAAAGGTAGAAACCGAAATGCGTAAACTCTTGCCACCTGAAAAATCTAACGATTTTTGTCATAGAACTGTGCTTTTCGGCAGGGATATATGTGTGGCACGCAGTCCTAAATGTGAAGTATGTCCGTTAAATGATATTTGTCCAAAAAAATGTAAATAAACGAAAAAGCCGTCATATGAAGTGAACCCCAAAGTTTAGACAAAATTAAATATCAAATTGTTAGCGAATGAGTTCGGTATTGTACCAGGCTCATTCCTTTTAGTTTTAAGGAAATACGTTCATTGTTGTAGTAATGAATATATTTTTTAATTCATCAATGAAAGCGTTAACGCTTTCAAATTTTTCACCGTAGAACATTTCAACTTTCTATCTGCCAAAGAAGTTTTCCATAGCACCGTTATCCATACAGTTACCCTTA
>JAZSNT010000032.1:0-81260 GCA_045536525.1 Acutalibacteraceae bacterium | reverse complement strand
GTTTCGACTGGCAGGTCGCTACTATTTTAACACAATTGGAGGATTTTGTTTTGTTCATCGGTTAACCTTTTTTGAACCACGCGACTATCGCGTGGTTTTCGGTATACAACAACAAAACTCCCGTGTTTCCACGGGAGTTTTAATGTTACTAATTATTTAGTATATTTTTCACGAGCTACATAGCTTGTATGCAAATCGTGGTGAGCCTTATGACCGCCAAAACCGTCATACCATTCTTCGTAGAGTTTCTTAACTACGGGAGATTCATGTGACTTGCGGATTGTCATAGCAGCATCCTGGTCGTAAAGTGCTTTTGCACGAACAGCCTTCAAATCAACTGTATCGCGAACGCTTTGCGGGTGGATAGGCTGACCGCCGCCATTTACACAACCGCCGGGACATCCCATAATTTCAACAAAGGTCCAACCCTTAGGATTGCCTGCCTTCATCATATCCATTACGCACTTAGCAGCAGCGGCACCTGATGCAACTGCAACCTTGATTTCCATACCGTTGATAGTAACAGCAGCTTCTTTAAGACCCTGAGTACCACGAACAGCCTCAAAATCAATTTCAGTGTTATCCTTACCTGTGAGCCAGTCGTTAGCAGTACGAAGTGCTGCTTCCATAACACCGCCGGTAGCACCGAAGATAACAGCTGCGCCGGTATCTTCGCCCAAAGGAGAATCAAATTCTTCATCAGGTAACATATTAAACTGGATACCTGCACGGTCAATCATCTTAGCGAGTTCACGAGTGGTGATAGCAATATCAACGTCGGGAACACCTGCGGCAGATTGGTCCTCACGGCCGATTTCAAATTTCTTAGCAGTACAAGGCATTACAGAAACTGATACGATATCTTTGGGGTCTATACCCATCTTTTCAGCATAGTAAGTCTTGATTACTGCGCCTGCCATCTGTTGAGGAGATTTACAGGTAGAAAGATGATTTATCATATCCGGATAGTAGTATTCGCAGAACTTAACCCAACCAGGTGAGCAAGAAGTAATCATCGGCAAAGTACCGCCGTTGTTAATTCTTTCAACCAATTCGTTAGCTTCTTCAACGATTGTAAGGTCGGCAGCAAAGTTGGTATCAAATACTCTGTCAAAGCCCAAACGACGCAAAGCAGCAACCATTTTGCCTTCAACGTTAGTACCAATAGCATTACCAAAACATTCGCCCAAAGTAGCACGAACAGAAGGAGCGGTCTGAACAACAACATGCTTGGTGTTGTCAGCCAAAGCTTCCCAAATCTTATCAGTATCGTCTTTTTCAACCAATGCACCTGTGGGGCATACTACTGTACACTGACCGCAGGAAATACAAGGAACGTTTGAAAGACCAACTTCAAAAGGAGTGCCGATATTAGTATCAATACCACGGTTGTTAGTGCCGATAACACCAACGTACTGTTCGTTACAAGCGGCAACACAACGACGGCAAAGGATACACTTATTATTATCTCTTACGAGGTGGGGTGTGCTTGTATCAAGCTCATATTCAGGCTTGAATCCGCCAAATGCGCTTTCATCAACGCCATAGTCAAGGCAAAGTTTTTGAAGTTCGCAATTGGTAGAACGTGCGCAAGAAAGACATTTCTTTTCGTGTGTGGAAAGAATGAGTTCAAGTGTGGTTTTTCTTGCTTTCTGAATTTTTTCGGTATTTGTAAGAACTTCCATACCTTCGCTTACGGGGTAAACGCAAGCGGTAACAATACGGAAACCTCTGCCTTCGTTTACTTCAACAACGCAAATACGGCAAGCGCCAATTTCGTTCTTTTCTTTCATAAAACAAAGGGTAGGAATTTCAATACCTGCTTTACGGGCAGCATCTAAAACAGTAGAGCCCTTAGGTACACTTACAGCAATACCGTTAATTTTAACATTTATCATATCCATTGTAATTAGGCTCCTTTCTTATTGCTTAGAGATTGCTTTAAACTTACAGTTACCCATACATACACCGCACTTAACGCACTTGTCAGCGTCGATTGTGTAAGATGGGAGTTTATGACCGGGTGCTACGTAATCTGTCTTTGTAATTGCATTTACAGGACAGTTTCTAGCACAAACACCGCAACCGATACACTTATCTTTATCAATTGTAAAGGTAAGAAGGTCTTTACATACACCTGCGGGACACTTCTTATCAACAACGTGAGAAACGTACTCATCACGGAAGAAGTTAAGTGTAGAAAGTACAGGGTTAGGAGCAGTCTGACCGAGACCGCAAAGTGAGTTCTGCTTAATGTAGTAACAGAGTTCTTCAAGACGGTCAACGTCTTCAAGTGTGCCCTTACCTGATGTAATCTTATCAAGCAATTCAAGAAGTCTCTTAGTACCTACACGGCAAGGAGTACACTTACCGCAAGATTCATCAACAGTAAATTCAAGGAAGAATTTAGCCATATCAACCATACAGTTATCTTCGTCCATAACGATAAGACCGCCTGAACCCATCATACAACCGATAGCAGTCAAGTTATCATAGTCAACAGGAGTGTCGATAAGGTGCGCAGGGATACAACCGCCTGAAGGACCGCCTGTCTGAGCAGCCTTAAACTTCTTACCGTTCGGGATACCGCCGCCGATTTCATCAATGATGTGACGGAGAGTAGTACCCATCGGGATTTCTACAAGACCTGTGTGCTTAATCTTACCGCCCAAAGCGAATACCTTAGTACCCTTGGACTTTTCAGTACCCATTGATGCGAACCATTCAGCACCGCGGAGGATAATTTGAGGAACGTTAGCAAAGGTTTCAACGTTGTTTTCAACGGTGGGTTTGCCGAAAAGACCTTTAACTGCCGGATAAGGAGGACGGGGTCTGGGCTCACCACGGTTACCTTCGATAGAGGTCATAAGAGCAGTTTCTTCACCGCAAACAAATGCACCTGCACCCAAACGGATGAACAAATCGAAATCGAAGCCTGAACCAAAGATATTTTTACCCAAAAGACCGTATTCACGAGCCTGGTCGATAGCCTTCTGCAAACGCTTAACAGCAATCGGATACTCAGCACGAACGTATACGTAACCAACAGTAGCACCAATAGCATAACCTGCGATAGCCATTGCTTCTACTAAGCAGTGAGGGTCACCTTCCAAAACGGAACGGTCCATAAATGCACCGGGGTCACCTTCGTCGGCATTACATACAACATATTTCTGGTCAGCCTTATTGGGAGCGCACAAAGACCATTTAAAACCTGTGGGGAATCCGCCGCCGCCACGGCCGCGAAGACCTGAGTCAGAAATAACCTTTATTACGTCTTCGGGTTTCATTTCGGTAAGAACCTTACCCAAAGCTGCATAACCGTCCATAGCGATATATTCATCGATATCTTCGGGGTCGATAACGCCGCAGTTACGAAGAACAACACGGTTTTGTGATTTGTAGAAAGCGGTATCGCTGAGAGCAACCTGACCTTCTACCTTAGGAGCGTCCTTACCTGTATCGTTGTAAACCAAACGTTCAACAGGACGGCCTTTCAAAAGGTGTTCTTCAACAATTTCTTTTACATCGTCGAGGGTAACACGGCTGTAAAACGTACCGTCAGGATAAACGATAACAACAGGGCCCAATTCGCAAAGGCCGAAACAACCGGTTTGAACAAGTTTAACTTCTTCTGCTAAATCAAAGGCTTGAATGTTTTCTTCAAAAGCCTTCTGGATAGAAGCACTACCCGAAGAAGTACAACCCGTACCGCCGCAAATTAACACATGTGCACGAATCATTTTTTTACCTCCAATATTCTGATAGCTTACGCTTTTATTACAAATTCAGTAACAACTTTGCCTTCTTTTAAGTGCTCTTTTGCTACTCTTTTTGCTTTTTCGGTATCCATCTTTACGTATGTAACCTTTTCCTTACCTGCTTCAAAAACTTCTACAACAGGTTCGTATTCACAAATACCGATACAACCGGTCTGTGAAACGGTAACATGGTCTACAAGACCGAGAGCATTAACTTCTTCAACCAATGCGTTTAGAACGGGACGTGCGCCAGCTGCGATACCGCAAGTAGCCATACCTACAACTACGCGGGTATCATTTGTGCCCTCACGAAGAACAACCTTGTTCTTCATTTTTTCTTTGATTGCCTGTAATTCTGCCAAAGATTTCATAAGAAAATTCTTCCTTTCTATGCTTTTTGAATTTCTGAATACTGTTCTTTCAAATATTCTTCAATCCATTTAATTACTTCATAAGTGTTAAGCGGTACACCTTCTAAAACCACCCTTAGTTCACGGGTATCAAGCACCACTTGACCGTTATCGAAATTATGTATAAACAAAAAATCGGTATCGGGATGACCTTGTATCAGGGTTTTAAGTGTTTCAACCACATCGCCCAAAGGAGCGCAATCAATATGATTTTTACAAAAGACTGTTTTAACAGTTGTACCGTGTTCGTTTGGAAATTCATCCTTATGCTTTGAAAAAATTTCCAAATATCCGCCTGTTTGTTCACAAGCGAGTTTTAAAAGCGGTAATCCCATACCTACTTTACGTGTAGTACGTGTAGTATAAAAGGGATTTAAAACCGTTTTTAAGGTTTCATCAGTCATACCGCAACCATTATCGGCTATGGTAAGAATTATGGTTTCATTTGTTTCGTCGATAGCAATTTCGGTAAGGGTAGCCCCCGCTTTAACCGAATTTTCAGTAATATCGAGAATATTTAGAGATAATTCTTTCATAACTGATTCCTCAAAAGTTTAAAAAGGTTCTTTACCGCATTTTCATCGTCATCGGGAAGTAAAAAGAAATTTTCCTTTTCACTTATATCCCACAAATAATGCGCATCACTGCTTATTATAAACTCACAACCCGTGTCACAAAATCTGTCCGCTTTAAGTTTGTTATGTAATTCCGCAAACTTAAAACTGTGGTTTGGCGGAAGACCGCCTAAAACCGCAGTTACCGAGTTTGAATCACGGTCGATGTGAGCAGGATAACATACGCCTCCGAATTTTTGTACCAAACCGGGCACTTCATCGAAAGATATTGACGTAGCATTTGAAAGTAAAAATTCTTCCTCTGCCACAATATTATCCTCGCTGTCACATTCATACTGATTACCGAAAATATCGGTACGGTTTTTAATTTTAAAACGCTTGTCTTCCATTTCTTTTTCAAAACTTTGCGCATTTTCCAAAGTTTCAAAAAGACAAGTTACGTGAATTTCTTCCGCAGTTGTAAGTTCCATCCCTGCAACAGGGATTATACCATGGTGGCAAGCCGCCTTGAAAAAGTGTGGGCAATTACGGACGGTATTATGGTCGGTAAGCGCCATAATCGAAAGACCGTTAATCTCCCCCATACCTGCTATACTGTTTGGTGTCGAATCATCATCACCGCAGGGCGATAAACAAGAGTGTATATGAAGGTCGTAATAATACTTTTTCATATTATTTCGTTCAAATATACCGCTGTGCTGTAAATATCCATATCGGTAGAAAGAATATTGATTTCTTTCTCAAACGCGGTTTTTTTAACTTCATCATCAACCTTTACGCCTTCTGCCAAAATAATGCAGGACGTATCCGAAAGCGAAGCCACCGCCAAAATATTTATATTAGACATTATTGTTATCCAAGCATTACCGCTTTGGGCTCTGCCCATAACCCAACTTAATAGGTCGCCGATATAAACACCGTCTATTTCCCTTTCGGCATCGGGTAACGTAACACTTTCAAACAATTCACAAGCAGCTAAATCTTTAACCCTCATTTTCAACACCGCCATTGTTATGCAGTCTTATAAGACATTTTTCAATAGTAGACTGACCTTTGACAATATCTTCGGCTAATGCTCTGCAATTTGGTGCACCGCATGAGCCACAGTCAAGTCCCGGAAGCGAAGCTTTTATTTTTTGGATGTCTGCCATCATACGCATCGATTCCGCCATACTGGAAGAAAGGCGTGAAATCGGTTGATAGGTTGGTAAATCGTCAAATAAAAACTCGCTCGGTAAATATTCGTCGGTTTCGGCAGTAAAATTCTCCGAAACTGGCAAATATCTTCTCAACGAACGCAAACGCGCCTTGGCAATAAACGGATTCTGAATAGTAAGCACACCGCCTACGCAACCGCCCGTACAAGCATTAAGCTCTATAAATTCAAGCGGCGGAATATTGCCGTTTTCCACCTGGTCAAGCACACGCATTACATTGTCAATACCATCTGCCGCTAAATAGTTTTCATTGAAAATCGCCGTTGCTTCTCCGCCCGATGAAGCCCAACTTATACCGATTATACCCGAATTAGAAAGCGACTTGACGTCACTGCCGTACTTCATAACACTTATAAGTTGGAAATAGATGTCGCTTATTGATACAACAACGTCTACCTGACTTTCATACCCTGCAAAACCGTTTTTAACGTAACTTGCCTTTGCAGGACAAGGTGATATAAAGCATACGCCGATATCACTGTCAGAAAACTCGGGATGTTCACGCTTTGCCTTTTCACGTGCCAAACGGGCTGCAACCTCCATAGGCGGCAACATATGTATTACGTGGTCTAAAAGTGACGGAAAACGCAGTGCTATAAGTCGGGTTACAACAGGACAAGCCGAACTTATTGCAGGTTTTGTGATACCGTCGGTTTTAAGATATTTTCTGGTATATGCAGAAACAAGTTCAGCCGCGGCAGAAACCTCAAACACATCATCAAAACCGATTTTCAAAAGACCGTCCAATACATAGTCCACATCATCTAGATTGTCAAACTGACCGTAAAGCGTGGGAGCAGGTAAAGCAATTTTCCATTTGAACTTATCCATTGAAGAAAGAGCATTGCACTTTGCTTTTTTAGCACTGTTTGGGCAAACACGTATACATTCGCCGCAGTCAATACATCTGCCTTCGTTTATAACGGCATGTCCGTCTTTTATGCGTATTGCCTCGGTAGGACAATGTTTAAGACAGGTCGTGCAGCCGTTACATTTTTCGACATCCAAAATTACCGAATGTTCGTATTTATTCATAATAATACCTGCCGAAAATTTAATCAAAATTTACTTTCATAGTAATAGTTGTACCGACACCGACTGTAGACTGAATATCCATATAATCGGTGTAACGCTTCATATTGGGAAGACCCATACCCGCACCGAAACCCAAAGAACGAATGTTATCGGTGGCAGTAGAAAAACCTTCTTGCATGGCCTGTTCGATATTTTTAATACCGGGTCCTTTATCCGAAAGGATAATTTCAATACAGTCTTCATACACGTTTACGTCAGCTGTGCCGCCACGTGCGTGTATTACCATATTTATTTCGCCTTCGTACATTGCTATCGAAACACGACGTATCATTTCAGGTGGAAGTCCCAACTGACGCAAGTTCTTTTTCATCATAAAAGAGGCGTGACCTGCCGATTTAAAATCATCGCCGTCTACGTCAAAATGAAAATTAAGAATCTCAGCCATTTTTAACCCTATTACCTATAAGGCCGTTGCTGTACAAAATACCGCAAGCCTCATACATTCTTTTACTTGTTGCAAGTAAAACAATACCGCTTTCCCTTGCTAACTCTATCATTTCGGCAGTCGGCATTTTAGAACGAACGAAAACAATGCAGTTCATATCCATCATTTCTGCCGTTCTTATAACCTGAGAGTTAACAAGACCTGTGAGCAAAACCGCCTGGTCTTTAACGTATGCTAAAACATCGCTCATCATATCGCTTCCGCAAGCGGAATAAACATGAAGCGGTAAACCTTCTTCGTAACAAATAACTTCTGCGTCAAGTAAATCTTTTATTGCACTGATTTTCATAAATTATGTTCCTTACGAATTATTTTGAAAAACCGTATTTTTCCAAAATACCGTCAACGTCGTCAACAGTCAAACGACCGTAAACTTCTTCATTAACGGTTAAAACGGGAGCAAGACCACAAGCGCCAATGCAACGGCAGGCAGTAAGAGAGAATTTACCATCTGCAGTACATTCATCCGAACCGATGCCAAGACGTTCGCTTAACTTGTCGAATATATCACCCGAACCTTTAACGTAACAAGCAGTACCTAAGCATACCGAAATGTTGTACTCACCCTTAGGTGACAAGGAAAACTGTGCGTAGAAAGTAGCAACACCGTAAACCTTTTCAAGCGGTACATCCATACCTTCGGCAATCTTTGTCTGTACTTCGATAGGAAGATAGCCGTAAACGTCTTGTGCTTCTTGCATAACTGCCATTAAAAGACTCTTATCATGCTTGCTTGCATTGATAATTTTGTCAAGCTTTGCTTCCTGTTCTGCCGTACCCTTAAAGGGCAAATTACTGATTTTTTTGAGCATAAACAAAATCCTCCTTTTGATAATCGAAACGAGATTGTTAAAAAAATAACAAATCCTCGCATACTAATGTATTATAACATATAATAAATTATTTTACAATCATATTTTGATATTTTTTTATTTTTTTCGAAAAAATCATTCAATATAGCAAGAAGTGTTGAATTTTGTCGCGTTTTATTGTATAATATACATTTGTATTGGCTGTAAAACCTGTTTTTCAGGTTATACTCCCCTATTTAGTTTTAATTGAAAGGAATTTTTCAATGAGCATATATAAAAGTGCGCTTTCATTGTTGCTGTGTGCCGTTTTGATTTTTTCACTTTCGGCTTGTAACAGTACGGATGATGCATATATTTATTTCACTTTGAACGAACCGCCGCAAACCTTAGACCCGCAAATCGCACGTACCGATGCGGAACTGATGATTGTGCGCAACATATTTGAAGGTTTACTTCGCAAAGATAATAACGGCAAGATTGTATGCGGCGTTGCCGAAGAATATAATAAAAACGGTCTGGAATACACCTTCACCTTGCGCGACGACGCTACGTGGAGTAACGGGCAACCCATAACTGCACACGATTTTGTATTTGCCTTCACCCGCGCATTAGACCCCAAAACCAAAGCTCCGCACTCAAAACAACTTATCAACATAGTTAATGCAAAAGATATTTTAAGCGGTAAAAAATCCCCCGACAGTTTAGGCGTAAAAGCTGTAAACGACCAAACCTTAAAAATCACGCTTACAAAAGAAGATAAAAACTTTGAAGAAGTACTGACAAGTGCAATATCGATGCCTTGTAATGAAGAATTTTTTAAGCAAAGCGCAGGTAAATACGGTTTGGAAAAAGAAAACACCCTTTCAAACGGCAGTTACCATCTTGCAAAATGGGGTAAGGATATATTTGGTATAAGACTTTACCGAAACGACTACTATAACGGTGACTTTACTGCCCAAAATGCAGCGGTATTTTTCACTACCGACCAAAAGCAAACCACCGCACAAGCACTTCAGAACAATGATGCCGACGTGGTTTTTGTTAACCCTAACGAAATCTCAACCATTGACAACACTAAGTTTAATACCGCTTCGGTCGAAAACATTTGCTGGGTGCTTACAATAAGTGACGGTTTCTCAAAAGGAATACGAAAATCACTTATCTCTCTGGCTTCTCCGCAAGTGTTCCAAAAAAATCTGCCCAAAGGTTACAGCGGCGCTGAAAATTTATTTCCCGAGGTACTTAATACCAATGCCGATATAAGCGGTATGCCTATTTACGATTTGGAAAGTGCAAAGAAACTTTTTGCATCCGAAGTAACTAAACTAAAAGACAAAAAATTCCCGACCGACGTGGTTTTATATTATTACGATGACATAAATTGCAAAAATATGGTTACCGATATAGTAGGACATTGGCAAAATCAACTGGGAGCTTTCGTCAATATTGAATCGGTTTCTTCACACGATGTTTTAATAGAGCAGTTAAAGACACAAACCTACGCTATGTGTATATTCCCCGTTTCTGCGGATACCCCCTACGTTAAGGACTATCTCGACAAATTCGGTATAAACTACACAGGTCAAAATTTATCACAACTGCAATCAAATTTATTAAACCAAAAAAATATCGTTCCTTTGGCAAATCAATTAACCACCGTGGCTTATAACAAAAAGTTAACAAACTTGAACTTTACTCACGGCAATGGATATATAGACTTTTCGTTTGTAATTAAAAAAGATTAAATATCTACCCACACATGCAGTATTTAATTTACGAGCATACCCCTTAACTGATACTGGCGGCGCACAAGTGCGCTTTTTTGTCAACCTACCAACCTCACAGTCGCTTTTATAAACATATTTTTCAATTGAAGAAATCTCGCTTAAATGCGATTTTCAAAACATTGGTTATTTTATAAAAAATTTTCAAAAAACAAAACGCCTTAACCTTCACGCCTTTCGCTGAAAATAATGTTATAACCAATCTAAAAACGGAGAGCAAAAGCCCTCCGTTTTTGTTATCATTTATACTCTTCAATAAGTTTTTTGAAGTATGGTAAGGATTTCTCAATTTGGCTGTAAGATACACAATAACTAATACGCACATATCCCTCAAAACCGAACGAATCACTCGGTACTAAAAATAAATCATACTTTTTCGCTCTTTCACAAAATGCGTTAGCGTCTTTTTCGGGGGACTTTATAAACAAATAGAATGCACCATCGGGTTTTGCAGCAGTATAACCGTACTCTGTGAGTGCATTATAAAGCAAATCACGGTTTTTCTTATATGCACTTACGTCGCCCGTAAGGTCTACGCAATCCCTTACTGTAAATTGCAAAAGACTTGGTGCGCATACAAAGCCGAGCGCTCTGCCTGCACCGCAAACAGCGGCATAAACCTTACCGCATTTATCAATATTAGGTGATACAAATATATAACCTATGCGTTCGCCCGGTAATGATAACGATTTACTGTAAGAATAGCAAACCAACGTATTATTATAAAACGACGGTATGTAAGGCACTTCTACGTCGTATGCCAATTCTCTGTAAGGCTCGTCACAAATAATAAATATGCGTTTGCCGTACTCCTCTTGTTTTTTATTAAGCAAAGAAGCCAACTCTATAATGGTATCTTTTGAAAAAACAACACCCGTAGGATTATTAGGTGAATTTACAATAATTGCTTTTGTATTTTTAGTGATTGCTTTTTCAAGCGCAGAAAAATCAATCTGAAAATCACTTTCACGGCACTTTGCAACTACAAGTTTTGCCCCTGCTTTTTCTGCAAACACTCGGTATTCGGGAAAAAACGGTGCGAGTGCAATCACCTCGTCACCCTCGTTACAAATAGCATTAAGACATATTGTAAGCGAAGCGGCGGCACCGCAGGTCATATAAATCAAATCCGGGTTAGCGTTTATACCGAAGCGTTTATTTATGCTGTCGGCAATTGTCTTACGAACATCGGGTGCACCCTGAGCCGATGTATAACCGTGCAATTTCACAGGGTCAAGTTCACTAAGCAATTTTACCATAGTTTCATTTACCTCTTTGGGTGCCGGTATGCTTGGGTTACCAAGACTGAAATCATACACGTTTTCCGCTCCCACTTCGGCACGGCGTTTGTTACCAAACTCAAATATTTCACGTATAACGGAGCGGTTTTCACCCAAACTCAACATTTTTTCATTTAACATAATATCACCTTTATTCAATTTCAAGTTCTTTTATAGAACGCATCTGATAGTCAACGTTTTTAAGCAATTCACTCTTTTTAAGGGCAACTGCCGCCCCCCTGACAACGCTGTGTGCGGGGTCTTCAAGATGGTGCACCTTGACGCCTAAATATTCTTCCAACTTTTCGGGCAATCCTAAAAGTTTAGAACCTCCGCCTGCAAGGTACATTCCGTCTTCTATAATATCCGAAACCAAATCGGGATTGGTTTTATTAAGCACCTCACGGATAGCATTGCAAATAGTATCTATAATATCCTTAGTTGCTTCGTATACTTCACCCGACGTGATTTCAAAACTTTCAGGCAATCCTGTAAATACGTTCCGTCCCTTAGCAATAACCGCAATTTCCACGTCACGTGCAACCGCAGTACCAACCTTGATTTTAATCGCTTCGGCGGTCAACTGACCGATTTCAATATTAAACTCTTTTCTGACGTAGCGTATAATTTGCGCATCTATATCAAAAGATGCGGTTTTAAATGAATTACAAGTAGCAATACCGCCCATAGATATTACGGCTACGTCGGTAGTACCTGCACCGATATCTACTATAAGATTGCCGCGCGGACTTGAAAAATCAAGCCCCAATCCGAAAGCAATCGCAAGCGGACCTTCTATTACGGTGATATTTCTACCGCCTGCCGCTTCTACAACGTTTGACAAAGAGTGGTGTTGAAGTTCCGTAAGACCGGCAGGTAAAGTAGCCATAATTCTAGGGCGCAAAATCTTATTACCGAAAGCCTTTTGCATATATTCTTTTAGCATATATTCCGCCAAATCGTAATCCGATATAACACCGTGTTCTATAGGGAAAACCGTTTGCATACTTTCGGGGGTTCTGCCCAGAGTTTGCTTGGCTTTTTCTCCCGTGTAAACAACTTCCCAACTGTCGCTGTCAACCGTTACAACGTTTGGGAGTTCCAACACAACCTTAGAACTCGAAAAAATCACTGTTTTTGACGAACCTAAATCAATACCGATATCTGTTGCCATTTATTTCTTACCTTTCTTATTTACTGTAATCAAACCGGTTATGCAATAAATATGTTCAGCCCCTGCCAAAAGCAACTGCTTTGCACATTCATCAAGCGAAGCGCCAGTTGTTTTTATATCATCAACAAGCAAAACCGTCTTACCTTCTATTCTGTAATTAAAATTGTACATCCCTTTAATGTTTTGAAAGCGTTCATTAAAAGGCATATCGTGTTGCGATTTCTTATTGTATTTACAGCTGAGTAAACCTTCAAAAATATCTAACTTCAATATTTTTGATAAACCCTTTGCCAGTAACTGCGACTGATTAAACCCACGTCTTAATTTCTTTAACGGATGCATAGGTACGTACACAATGCCGTCGAAATTTATATCATTATACACCGTTCTAACCGTTTTCGCCATCTCTTCGGCGAAAAAGTCGGTATTTGAAGAAATCCTTCCAAACTTATACCTGTACATAGCGTTTTTGGCAACACCGTCATTTATAAACGGTGCGACAACGCGCTCGAAATGAAAAACACGGTTATTACATTCGCAATTCTTTTTATACGCACCGCAACGGATACAATGCTTATTTGTTTCTATGTATTCGAGCATTTCATAACAGTATTCACACAAATACTCATCTTCACCTATTATTCTTCCGCAAGAATAACACTTGCACGGAAACAAAGCATTGGCTATAACGTTAAAAACTTTCATTAAAAGCATTTTCCATTATAAAATGTTGCAACAACGTATACCGTAAGGTTTTGCGGTCGTTTTGCGCCATACGTTCCCAGATATCACGGCTACCTACAAGCACCAAAAGTTTTTTAGCACGTGTTACGGCAGTATAAAGCAAATTGCGGTACATAAGACGTGAAGGCACGTCGCAAAGCGGTATTATAACGCAGTTATATTCACTGCCCTGACTTTTATGCACGGTTACAGCATAAGCCAGTTCAAGTTGGCTTATATCTTCCGAAAAATATGTAGCGACTTTATCGTCATATCTCACCTTGATTATACCGCCACGCACGTCAATATCGGTAATGTAACCCACGTCACCGTTGAAAATACCCGTGCCGTACTCACCGTTATCTTTTATAAACTGCAAATCGTAATTATTCTTAATCTGCATAACCTTGTCGCCTATGCGGAAATAAATCCCTTTATAAGCCAACTGCGGTTTGCCCGTTTTATGCGGATTAAGTTTTTCTTGCAACAAATTATTAAGATTAACCGTACCTGTATCTAATTTACGTGATGGACAAAGCACCTGAATATCGGTTATGGCATCCATAGCGTAAGCCGACGGCAAACGGTCGGTTATAAGTTCCAGTACCGTTTCAACTGTGCGGTACTTGTCCGCTCTGGTTAAAAAGAAACAATCGGAATCCTTACGGGAAAAATCGGCAGGCTCGCCGTCGATTATCGCGTGCGCATTAGTGACAATCATACTTTCCTTGGCTTGTCTGAACACTTTTTTAAGGCGTATAGACGGAAAAACCTCGGTTTCGAGTATATCGTTAAGCACGTTACCGGCGCCTATACTCGGTAACTGGTCAGAGTCTCCAACCAAAATAATTCGGCAAGAAAGACGCAAAGCCTTTAACAAATTATCAAAAAGTATTGCATCAATCATAGACGCTTCGTCAACTATAATAACGTCGCAATTAAGCGGATTTTTCTCATTCCTTGCAAAATGTTGGGTATCTCCCTCACCCCATTCCACCTCTAAAAGACGGTGTATGGTTTTGGCTTCTCTGCCGGTAAGTTCGGTCATACGCTTAGCGGCACGACCCGTGGGGGCGGCAAGTTCTATATTAAGATTGCGGTTTTCAAACAACTTTATAATCGCATTAAGCGTGGTGGTTTTACCTGTACCGGGACCGCCTGTAAGCACTAAAATACCGCTTTTAAAGGCTTCAAAAATAGCGTCACGTTGTAATTTCTCAAATTTTATACCTAAACGGTTTTCAACGTTTTGTATTTCAAGCTCGTCCACCGTAACCGATGTATTTATAAACCTTTTAACCGAGAAAAGACGTGCGGCTATATGTTGTTCTGCATTGTAATAGGACGGTATCGACAAAAACTCAACCGAATCTATAACTTCACTGCACAACTGAAAAGTATCTATAAGTTTATCGCAACAAATTTCCACAACCGATTCTTTACAATCGAGCAAATTACAAGCCACAGGCACAAACTTATTACGTGGAAGACAGGTGTGTCCGTTATACAAATTTTTACGAAGCACATACTCAATACCTGCCATTATACGTGCTTCACTTGACATATCATAAGCAAAATCAGTAGCAATTTCTTCTACCAATTCAAAACTGAAATCAATATCTTCACTGCACAAAACGTAAGGGTTTGATTTTATGGTTTCAATAGAACGTGCACCGTATTTACGGTATATCGGAACACATTTATCGGGAGTTACGTTGAATTTAGACAGTAAAAGCATAATATCTCTAATGCCGTACTGCTTTTGATATTCCTCGTGGATACTCATCGCTCGACTAACCGAAATACCCTTGATTTTTGCCAAAGCAGTCGGGTTGTTCTGAATAATATCCAGACTGTCTTCTCCAAACTTTTGTACGATATTCTGTGCAGTAGACGGGCCTACGCCTTTTATAGAACCCGATGCCAGATATTTTAAAATTGCGGCGGCATTTTTAGGTGGTTTGCGGTCAAAACTCTCTACTTTAAACTGTTCGCCGTAGGTCTGATGAACAATAAACTCACCCGTAAACTCGGCGGTATCGCCCTCGTTCAAAAAAGGTAACGTTCCAACCGCCGTGAACTCCTCCGTGCCGTTTTTAAGAATTGCTACGGTATAATAATTTGATTCATTACGAAACGTGATTTTCACAACATCTGCTAAAATTGTTTCCATTATGCATCCCTTCACAAATCAAATTTTAAGCCATATTTTAAAGCAATATGACGGCAATTTTCACGGGTTTTCTCATCAATACCGTCTGTTTTAAAAACCACGCTATCGGCATACCGTTTACCGTACCAGACCGAATTTTCACAAACGTATATAACCTGTTTTTCGGCTATACCGTCCTTTAAATCAACAAATAGTGTAGTCCCTGTTTTAGCATTTTTAGAATTTATGAAAGATTTTATAATATGTAAAAACTCGCTAAACCCCAAAACTGCAAAAACCAGAACAACTAAAAAGAACACAGTTTGCATTGTAATCCCTCCGATATATTATACGAAAGGATTTAAAAAATGCTACCGTAAATCAATTAAATAAGGGGCATCTAAGCCCCTTATATTTATTTTTTCTTTATTGTAACGGTAGCATCATAACTGCCTATTGCCCAAACTCTGTCTTCATTCTTAAAGCATATCAGAACTTTTACTGTGTGTTGCCCTTCTTTTTTATCCGAAAGGTCTGCCACGGCATATAAATCTTTGCTTTTAAGACCTGATATCGCAGAATACGGACCTAAAACCTTAACGTTTTTAATCTCACTACCCGAAGCATTTAAACCTGCATCAAGTTTGGTGAATTTAAAATTGCCTACGTCAAACGTTTTTTGTCGGTAATTATTAACCTTAAACTTAACGGTAAATTTTTCAACATTATCGTCAATTCTCACACCGTCAGGTAACTTAGCCGAAACGTCAAAACTGTTTTCACTATTTGTTATAAGCGAAATGTCGATTGGTGAAAGTGTGACTTTATCGGTTTTATCGACCATCTCGGGCTTACCGATAACCGTAACGGTTTTATGGTCTATTGTGTAAGAAATGGAATCTGTATCAAAACCTTCGGGAATATTTTCAAAACTTACCTCCACAGGTACGGTTTTCTTTTTGGCAATCGCAACCGTAACCTTAGCATCGGTCAAACCGATTTCAAGATTAGTCTGCGGAATTTCTTTACCTTTTTCATCATAAAGAATTATCTTGGCATCAAACGTTTCGGTTTCCTTAATTTCTTTCTCGATATTAGTAATAGCCACAACCTTGCTTATTTGGTTTATGATGCTTCTTGGTCCCTTAATATCTACGGTATCCTTTTCAACACCGCTTAAAACCGCTTTATCAACAATCAAACCTTTTTGCTTGGTTGTAACCTTTGGTGCTTGTGCTTCAACTGTTTTCGTGGTTGTTTCGATATAGTCAAAAGAAACCTCAATAGTAGACGGTGATACTTTCAGAACTTCATAACCGCTGTTAGAAGCATTTGCGGTTGCCACAACGTCGAGTTTATATTCACCCGGTGCGTCAACTGCCGCCGCAGATGCATAAACGTTAAAATCGCTACCCTTTAAAGAACTCACAAGATACGTCGGTCCTCTTACTATAACCGTAAACTTTTCGGCAGATATATCGTCAACCAAACTCATACCGTTTTCGTCAGCCATAGTACCGCTCAGATTAACAGTTATCGGCAAATCAGCAATACTGCGTTCAATAATCGGGTTTTCATTGATTACAATAATAAGCCATAAAATAAATGCCAACAAAATTGAAAAAGGTATTGTGAAACGCTTATCTTTAAGTAACTTTTTCAAAGGAAAGAAAGAGAGAAATTTACCAACAAAAGACATTAGTCATCCTTCCTTTCTTTAACTTTTTTGAACGGGTTAATTGCTTTAAATACCGAAGCGATAGTACCTGTTTTTTCTTTATCGTCGTCGGTTATAAGTAAACGCTGTAACTCTGCAATAGCGGTAACAGAATTATAATTGCGTGTAATTCTGCCGCCTTCCACAATAGAGATTGTACCTGTTTCTTCCGAAACTACCAAAACTACTGCGTCAGAGTTTTCGCTCATACCGATAGCCGCCCTGTGACGTGTACCAAGTGAAGAATGTACGTTTTCACTTTGGGTAAGCGGTAAAATGCAACCTGCGGCACAAATTCTGCCTTCACGCACAATCATAGCACCGTCGTGCAGGGGTGATTTCGGGAAAAATATATTATTAACAATAGAAACCGAAGCCGTAGCATCTATAACTGTACCCGTGTTAATGATTTCACCCAACTGAGTCGTGCGTTCAAAAACAATAAGCGCACCAATCTTTTTATCCGACATAAAACCTGCGGCCTTGCCTATTTTATCAATACTTTCGGCAATAACGTTTTGGTCTTCGTCGAAAAATCTATCACGCGCAAACTTAGTTTTACCAACGTTTTCAAGGATTTTACGAAGTTCAGGTTGGAAGATAACAACCGCAGCCAAAAGGATAGAATTCATAACCTTGGAAAGAGTCCACTGTAAAGTCGCAAGATTCCACCAGTTAGCAATCACGTAAACAACAAATAAAATTATAAGACCTTTTACAAGTTGACCCGCTCTTGATTCATGCAAGAAACCAATCGTCTTATAAATGATATAAGCGATTATCAAAATATCCAAAATATCGAAAAATCTGATATTGGATATAGCATATAAAATCTGATTCCAAGTAGCATAAATCGCATTTAAAATGCCGTCCACTTTCTCAACATCCTTTTATATAAAATTCAACCATATATATTTTATCATAGATTATATTATCATTCAATAGATTTTTGCATTTTTTCTTTAAAATTTTTATCTTTTAGTAAACTGATAACGGTTTTTACCTCTGACTCGTTATTAAACGCACCAAAACTCACCCTTACAGCGCCCGAACTGAGTGTACCCATAACTTTATGTGCCGTCGGCGCACAATGAAAGCCACCCCTTACTGCCACCCCGTTTTTATTGAGCATTTTAGCGAGGTCGTAACTTTTAACACCCTTAAAATTAAAAGGCAAAACGGGTGCATACGCATTAAATTCCGGTCGTTTTGTATACAAAATTATATCGTCCGACGAAGATAATCCGTCATAAAGTTTTTGGCACAAATTAAGTTCGTGACGGTAGATTTTTTCCACTCCCGTTTTCTTTACAAAATCTATACCTGCCCCCACTCCCATAATCAGCGGTACACCAACAGTTCCGCTTTCTAATCTTTCGGGTAAAACTTTCGGCTGTGAAAAATCGAGTGAATCGGTACCCGTACCGCCTTCAATAAGCGTATTTTCAAGGTTTTTTCTGCAAATTAAAAGTCCTGTTCCCATAGGTGCATAAAGACCCTTATGCGGTGCCACGCATAGAAAATCTATGTTCATTTTTTTCATATCAATGGGCAAAACTCCTGCTATTTGTGCGGCATCTACACAGAAAAGAACTCCCCTTTTTTTACAAATTTCACCTATCTCAGAAATAGGCAAAATCCGCCCTGTAACGTTAGAAGCGCCACTTACTAAAACAAGCCTTGTATTAGGCTTTATAGCACTTTTAAAGCCTTCTGTTGTTTCCGAAATAACATCTGTAACGGAAACTGCCGTATATGGTACTTTCATACTTTTTAAGGGACGCATAACTGCGTTATGTTCAAGGTTGGATATCACAACGTGGTCACCCCGTTTTATCACACCTTTTAACACACAATTTATGCTATGGGTACAGTTAAGTGTGAACACCACGTTTTCCGCACCGCAGACTCCAAAAAATTCCGCCGCTTTTCCTCTCACGTTATACACCGCATCTGCGGTTTTTATAGACAAATCGTGTCCGCTTCTGCCAGGGTTTGCGGACAAATTATTAAGGGCGAAATTTATAGCATCTACAACCGTTTTCGGCTTTTTACCGCTTGTTGCAGCATTGTCAAAATATATCATAATTTTCCTCCAAAACAGGCACCCCGAAAATGAGGTGCCCAAAAGTTTAAAGTCGGGTTATATCGAGTATTTTTACATTGTTTTGACGGAGCAATTCCTCTGCTTTTTCTATCTCGCCTTCAAGAAGTATTGCATAACCGCAACCCAACGCCTTCTCTCCGCTAACCCTTTCAATTTTCACTTTATATCCGTTTTTACGCAACAAATCTCGTCCTTTTATTGCATAGGTAACGGTTCCTGTCATTATTGAATATCTTTTCATTTAAGGTCACTCCGTTATTACATCCTATGCAATTACTAAAAAACTGACAACCCTTCATTCATTTCGTCTTTGTAATAGCGAATAACAACAATCAAAATCACGGGAAACAGCAAAAGCCCCGAAACCCCCATAATTTTAAGTCCTAAATACATAGAAATAAGTGTAAAAAGCGGACTTATTCCGATTTGTTTTCCGATAATTTTAGGCTCACAAACATTGCGGACAATAACGGTTATTATAAACAAAATTCCCAAGCCTACACCCAAAAAATAATTACCCGAAAGCGCCGAAAAAACAGCCCACGGCACGATAACGGCTCCTGCTCCCAAAACGGGCAATAAATCGATAAGAGATATCAAAAAAGCGGTTACCAAAGCGTTATTTACGCCCAAAACCAAAAAACCAATATACAACTGTCCAAAAGTTAAAAGCGCCAAAATCATATAACCTTTTAACAGTTTAAAAACACTGCCGAACAATATATTTTTTATCCTCGCAGTTTGTTTCGTAATTTTTTCTCCCAAAAGTGAGCGGAAAAACTTTTTAAGACGGTCATAATCTTTTGCAATAAGAGAGGTTGCAACCAAAGTTACAATTCCCGTTATAAAAAAAGTTGGCACGTTTTTTATAAAACCCGTCACTGTTTTGGTGATAAAATCCCCTAAAAACGTGACTAATTTTTGAAACGTTTCGCCAAAAATTGATTGTACGCTTATATCAAATTTATCGTTGAGAAGCGAAAACCATTCCGAATTTTTCGACGAAAAACTTTCGAAAAAAGTTGCGGCTTTATCAAAGAAATCGGGCAAAACATCCACAAGTCCTGCCAAAAACAGAAAAAGTCTGTAAATTGCAAAAACCAACAATCCGCCCACCAATAAATATAAGCCAAAAGATAAAACCGCCGCTGTTATTCCTTTTTTAAAATTAAGTTTATTACAAATCGCCTTACTCGGCTTCTGTACTAAAAGCGCTATTGCTACCGCCAACACAAAAGGCAGTAAGAATTTCCACACGGCATAACCCACAAACAGCACAATCGATATACTCAAAACAGTATAAACCACGTTGATAATAAACTCTTTTTTTGAATTAGATTCCAAACCGTATACCCCATTTTTAAAAATTTTTATACTGCTTTACCAAATATATTAAATTACTTGATTTTTTGTGTAATATAAAATATAATAATATATTATATATTATTTTCAAAAACTTATTAAAATATTTAAGGAGTTAAAAATGATTGATGTTGCTATTATGGGTCACGGTGTTGTAGGCTCAGGAGTTGCCGAAATTCTTTTAAATCATAACGATAGAATTTCCGCCCGTGTAAAAGCGCCTGTAAACGTTAAATACATTCTCGACCTTAGAGATTTTGACGTACCTTATGCCGATAAATTCACAAAAGATTTTAACGTGATTTTAAATGACCCCGACGTAAAGGTTGTAGCCGAGGTTATGGGCGGTGTAAACCCTGCTTTTGATTTCGTTAAAAAATGCTTGGAAAACGGCAAAAGCGTTGTTACGTCCAATAAAGAATTGGTTGCCGCTAAGGGCGCCGAACTTATAAAGATTGCCGAAGATAACAATGCCAACTTCCTTTTTGAAGCAAGTGTCGGCGGCGGTATCCCCGTACTTCACCCCATCACCGAATGTATGTGTGCAAACGAAATTGACGAAATTTGGGGTATTCTTAACGGAACAACAAACTACATTTTAAATAAAATGATAGTGGATAATATGGATTTTGACACAGCACTCAAATTGGCGCAGGATTTAGGCTTTGCCGAAAAAGACCCCACCGCCGATATTGAAGGTCACGATGCTTGTCGTAAGGTTTGCATTTTGGCGGCTTTGGGATTTGGCAAACACGTATATCCCAATCAGGTCAAAACCGAGGGTATCACTAAAATCACACTTGATGACGTGGCTTATGCCGAAAAGTTCGGCTGTGTGATTAAACTTATCGGCCACGCAAAGAAATTGAAAAACGGAAAAATCACCGCTTCGGTTGCTCCTACACTTGTCAGTCGCGACTGCATTTTATCAAGTGTAAACGGCGTATTTAACGCAGTAATGCTTAACGGCGACCAGACAGGCGAAGTTGTTTTCTACGGCAAAGGCGCAGGTAAAGAAGCCACCGCAAGTGCCGTTGTAGCAGATATGATGGACTGCATAAAACACCTCGAAAAACGCAAATTACTTTCTTGGGATGACGGAGATAACGATTACGTTGATATGTCTTATGACCCCGAAACCAGTTTGTTTGTTGTAATCAAATCTGATGATTTCGCAGGTCTTACTGCACAGTTTGATAAAATTTTCAGCGGCAATACTAACAATGTTAAAAACGCTGAAAACGGTGAAATTGCATTCATAACCGAAAAAGAAAAATTAAGTGTAATTGAAGAAAAGTTAACACTCTTCAAAAACGGCATTTCGGTTAAAACACTCAGCACTATGCTCTAATCGGAGGTAATATAATGTTAATAGTTAAAAAATTCGGCGGCTCATCAGTTGCCGATGCCAAAAAGGTTTTCAACGTAGCAAACCTCATTGTTGAAGACTACAAAAAAGGTAACGACGTTATTGTTGTTGTATCTGCACAGGGCGACACAACCGACGACCTTATCGCAAAAGCAAAGGAAATCAACCCCAAAAACCCCTCAAAGCGTGAGATGGATATGCTTTTATCGGCAGGTGAGCAAATTTCAATTTCTTTACTTGCTATGGCTATTGAAACAATGGGTTGTCCCGTTATTTCGCTTCTTGGTTGGCAGGCAGGTTTCAATACCGACTCACACCACACCGTAGCACGTATTAAAAACATTAACGGGGAACGCCTAAAAAAAGAAATCGACAAAAAGAAAATCGTTATCGTCGCAGGTTTCCAAGGTCTTAATAAGTATGACGACGTTACAACCTTGGGCCGTGGCGGTTCGGACACAAGCGCAGTTGCTATTGCCGCCGCTTTAAAGGCTGATTTGTGCCAGATTTATACCGACGTCGACGGTGTTTACACCGCCGACCCGCGCAAAGTACCCAACGCGCAAAAGATGGATGCAATTTGCTATGACGAAATGTTAGAACTTGCAACCTTAGGTGCACAGGTGCTCAACAACCGTTCGGTAGAAATGGCTAAAAAATACAACGTAGAACTTGAAGTTCGTTCAAGTCTTGAACCCCATAAATCTGGTACAATCGTAAAGGAGAAAGTTAAAATGGAAAAAACTTTAATTAAAGGCGTCGCAAAAGATAACAACGTTGCAAGTATTTCAATAGTAGAGTTAGAAGATAAACCCGGTATCGCATTTAAAATCTTCAATAAATTAGCACAGGCTAAAATCAATGTAGATATCATTTTGCAGTCTATTGGCCGTAACAACACAAAGGATATCACCTTCACCGTTTCTCAGGATAACCGTGAAGATGCAGTTGCCGTTGTAGAAGCACTTAAAGACAGCCTTGATTTCAAAGCAGTAACCTATGATGAAGGTGTTTCTAAGGTTTCTATCGTTGGCGCTGGTATGGAAAGCAACCCGGGTGTTGCCGCTAAAATGTTTGAAGCACTTTTTGATGCAGGTATCAACATCCGTATGATTTCTACAAGTGAAATCAAGGTTTCCGTTCTTATCGACGAAAACAAGGCAGACGAAGCAGTTATCGCTGTTCACGACAAATTTGTAAACTAATATAAAGGAGATTATTTCCTTGGAAAAAGATGCTTTAACAGCCGGCGTTTCCGAAATTGGCGGTCTTTTTACCACCGCCGAAATCCGTGTTCTTATTTGCTATATTTTTTCTACTATCGATGCCGACGTTCCCGGCAATTTGTTAGCCAACACCCTGCATTACGAAGGTATTGCCAATTGCTTTGAGGTAAACGATTCTATCGATTATCTTTGCAAAAACGGTCAACTCGAAATTGTAGACAAAGACGAAGACACCTACCGCATCACAAACAGCGGTAAGGACGTTGCAGAAACACTTAAAACCACCCTTTCGGTTGTAGTGAAAGAAAGAGCGTATAACGCCGCACTTAAAATGTATTCCCGTTTTAAGAACACAAAAGAAACCCATATCAAAATTTCACGTGAGGGCGATAAAACCTTTATCACCTGTTCTGCTTTCGATAACGACACCCCCTTTATGAGTGTTAAACTTTTGGTGTCGGACGAAGAACAGGCGCTTCATATTAAAGAAAAATTCTTGAATGACCCTACCCAAATTTATTCCACAATAATAGATTTACTTACAAAATAGCGTTTTAAAAAAGCGCTCGAAAATTTCGGGCGCATTTTTAAAAATAATGCTTGACTTTGTATACTATATTCAGTATAATAGTAAAGTCGCGTAAGCGCGTGCTGCTATGGCTCAGGAGGTAGAGCGCATCCTTGGTAAGGATGAGGTCACCAGTTCGACTCTGGTTAGCAGCTCCAAAATAATCTCGTTCTTCGGAACGAGATTTTTTTATCCATTGCGAAAGCAATGGCATATCATCAACGATAGCGTTGCTATCGTTGTATCTCATCAGTCCGTTAGGACTGTATATCATCACGCTTTTGCGTGTATCAAAAAAGCTTTCGCAATGATGATATACAAAACTTCGTTTTGATGATATGCAATTCCTGCGGAATTGATGATATACAATGCTTCGCATTGATTTTTCACCGATTTTATGCTATAATAAATAAAAGGAGTGATTTTTGTGTCTTTATATGAACTTTTTAAAAACTCAAAACCCACCGAAAAAACAAAATTTGCAAAAATTTATTATTTAAAAGACAATGATAATAAATATAAAATAATTTTAATTAAGCGCCGCGCCAACCATCGCACTATTATACATTGTATTGATAACCAAATTGATTGGGAACAGTTTCCCCTTTTACCCCGCATTTGGAGTGGGCGACTTGAAGATAGAAAACCAATTTATAAAGTTGGAAAACCAAAAAATGAAACCGTAATTTTTATAATTAAGGGTAACCCCTGCGGTGTTACCGGTCTTGATGACGGAGTTTTCCGCGGTGTAAAAAAATTCGACCAAAACTACATAAATGTTATGAGTTATAAAAAATTTAAAAACATAAAATTATCCACAGACTAAAAGTTACATATTAAAAACGAGCCACAAGGCTCGTTTTTTAATTTATCCTATTTTTAATTTTAATCGCAACTTATCACTAATCATAGCAATAAATTCGCTATTAGTCGGCTTTCCGCGTTCTACTTGGATAGTATAGCCAAAATACCCATTAAGCACATCTATATCTCCTCTATCCCATGCAACTTCAATAGCATGACGAATTGCTCTCTCTACTCTTGAAGCAGTAGTTGCGTATTTTTTAGCGACTGTAGGATAAAGTAATTTTGTAACTGAATTTATTATTTCAGTGTTTTTTATGGAAAGCATAATCGCTTCACGTAAATAGTGATAACCCTTTATATGTGCCGGTACGCCTATCTGATGGATAATATCTGTAACCATAAGTTCCAAATCGCTGTCACTTACGGTTGTATTGCTCACTTTAAGCGGTGCAGTTTCATTGCGCCACCCCGAAAGTTTTATAATACGCTCTGCCATTATATTTACATCAAATGGTTTTATAAAGAAATATGTAGCACCCGATTCTAAAATCTCCTTTTCAAGGCGAGGATTAGCATAACTTGACAATGCCATCACAAGAGGACGTAATTTTTGGTCCATTTTTGCGATTTCATCAAGTACACCCAGAATATCTAAATTAGGCATAAACACATCACATATTAATACATCAGGTTTTTCGGTTTTTACCTTTGAAATAACCTTTAACCCGTCTTTTTCGGTTAATACGACCTGCATACCATAACTTGTAAGAATTTTGGCACATTTCTTTGAAAACTCGGTAGAGTCATCAGCAATTACGATTTTTAGATTTTTTTCCATAAATATTCTCCTAAAATTATTTTGTTTTACACATCATAACATAATTTTAATATAATTTCAAGGCTTTTTACAAAATTTTCCTATAAATTACAAAATTCAATGTCATTTTATGTAATTTTTACTTTTTTCTACAAATTTCTTGACAAAAATAATCGCTCATTTTAAAATTATTATAGTAAAGATAGGTGAAATTAATGGAAAATATATTTTCAAGGACCGAAAATTTAATAGGTAAAGACGCCGTTTCGATTTTAAAAAAGTGCAAGGTTGCAGTTTTTGGCATAGGCGGTGTTGGCGGTCAAGTAGCCGACGCACTCATTCGCGCAGGTGTTGGCAGTATTGATATTGTTGATAACGATACTGTATCCCCCTCAAACATAAACCGTCAAATTATCGCAACACACTCTACCATCGGTAAAAATAAAACCGATGTTATGAAACAAAGGTTAAGCGATATAAACCCACAAGCCTCAATAAATACCCATAATGTATTTTTCACCCCCGAAAATTCACACACATTTGATTTTTCAAAATACGATTATATAGTAGATGCGGTTGATACTGTTACCTCAAAAATCGAACTTGTGATTAAGGCTAATATGGCAGATGTACCTATCATTTCTTGTATGGGCACAGGCAACAAACTCGACCCTACTCGTTTCGAGATTGCCGATATTTACAAAACATCGGTTTGTCCACTTGCTAAAGTGATGCGTTATGAACTTAAAAAACGCGGCATTAAGAAACTCAAGGTACTTTACTCAAAAGAAGAACCCATAAAAAACGAAAATTCTTCACGCACACCTGCCAGTATTTCCTTTGTTCCTGCAGTTGCCGGACTTATTATTGCAGGTGAGGTTATAAAAGATATAATTAAAAAATCCGAAGCATAAGCTTCGGATTTTTATTATTTACTGGGTATTTGATATGTAGGAACTATTTTCTTAACAAGTCCGCGAATATCTGCATTTTCATCATACATAACTTCGTGCATTGTATCGAGTGTGCTATATAAAACTTCTTTATCTATATCAATCGGTCTGCCGATATGTATAAGTTCGTTTTCGGTAGCGGTAAGTCCCTCTTCCGACATCAAAAGTTCTTCATACAGTTTTTCACCCGGACGAAGACCTGTAAACTCAATCGGTATATCCTTATAAGGTTCAAATCCCGAAAGTCTTATAAGATTTTCGGCAAGGCTTAAAATCTTGACGGGTTGTCCCATATCAAGAACAAAAATTTCGCCGCCCTTGGCATTTGCACCTGCCTGTAAAACAAGCGATACCGCTTCGGGAACTGTCATAAAATATCTGATAATATTAGGGTCGGTAACGGTAAGCGGTCCGCCCTGTTCAAGTTGCTTTTTGAACAGCGGAATAACGCTTCCGTTAGAACCTAAAACGTTACCGAAACGAACAGCAACGAACTCGGTTTTGGATTTTTCGTTAAAGGTCTGCACAATCATTTCACAAATACGCTTACTGGCACCCATTATATTTGTGGGATTAACCGCTTTATCGGTAGAAATAAGCACAAAACGTTTTGTACCGTATTTATCAGCGCACTCGGCAGTTTTATAAGTGCCGAAAACATTGTTTTTAATTGATTCGTTAGGACTGTCTTCCATAAGCGTTACGTGTTTGTGCGCCGCCGCATGATAAACAATTTGCGGTTTGTAAGTGCGGAAAAGATAATCCATACGCTTACTGTCACGCACAGAGCCGACCAAAGTCACTAAATTCAAATCAGGATAAGAATGTTTTAATTCGTTTTGAATTTCGTACGCATTGTTTTCATAAATATCAAAAATGATAAGTTGTTTTAGATTGTGCGATGCTATCTGACGGCAAAGTTCACTACCTATTGTACCGCCGCCGCCCGTAACTAACACTACTTGATTTTCAACGTAAGACATAACCGAATCAAGATTAACCCTTATCGGTTCTCTGCCCAAAAGGTCCTCAATTTCAACCTTACGAATAGCAGGTACAAACTCGTGTACGTTTTCAAGTTGATAAAGTGAAGGCAGTATTTTAAGCTGACATTTTGTAAGTTGGCAGATATTTAAAATTTCAGTTCTTTTTGCAATAGAACAAGTAGGAATAGCAAAGATAATAGTATCTATTTCATACTTTGCGGCATTGGTAACAATCGTTCCTACACCGCCAACAATATGAACACCGCCAATATATTGGCCTAACTTTAATGGGTTATCATCAATTACACATTTGATTTTAATTTCCTTATCGGTTGACAGTTCCTTAATAACTGCTTCACCTGCGGCACCGGCACCTATAATCATAACGTTACCAACAATATCGGTTTTAGGCGTATTGGAACTTTTTTCGGCTTGCATTATAGCATATTTTCTTGCTATAAACCTTTGCGCTAATATAAAGAATACAGTAATAAAGAAATTTAAAATATGAAGCGAAATTGACGTACCCATACCGAATACGGCAGGTTCAGATATAGAAATTGCCACAAAAGGAATAAGACAACCTGCGAAAATACGCAAAACCTCGTTAAAACCTGAAAAACGCCAAAGAATATTATATATTTTTACTATATAAAGGCCGAAAACAGTACAAATACTCCATACGCCGGCTACTAAAACAAACTGAGAAACTCTAAAAAATTCGATAGGTAATTTTAACAATAAAAATGAGAGTACAGTAGATAAAAACGCAATTAGAATATCGTATATCACATAGGAAAACAAACTTAAAAATCTATTGTTTTTCATATATTACATTCCTTTAAAGTAAATTTATACCTTGCTTTTTACATTTGGAAATTTCCTTTTCAGGCCAAATTGAAACCTGAACTTCGCCAACGTGCGCCTTATGTAAAAGATACATACAAAGTCTTGACTGACCTATACCGCCGCCTACTGTGAGCGGTAGAGCGCCCGAGAGAAGCATCTGATGAAATTCATACTTTGTACGTTCTTCTTTACCTTCAATACGTAACTGTTTTAAAAGACTATTCCTATCAACACGTATACCCATTGAAGAAATTTCAAACGGAATATCCAAAACCTTGTTATAAAGAATGATATCGCCGTTAAGTTCCCAATCGTCATAATCGGGGGCTCTGCCATCGTGTTTGTTACCGCTTTTAAGTCTGCCGCCGATTTTCATAATAAACACCGCGCCGTGTTCCTTTGCAGCTTCATATTCACGCTGCTTACCGCTTAAATCAGGGTACTTATCCTCCAATTCCTGTGTGGTAACAAAAGCAATCTGAGGAGGCAAATAACTGGGAAGATTAGGATATTTATCCTCGACCGCCTTTGCAGTACGTAAAAGTGCGCCGTAAATACTTCTGACCGTAGCCTTTAAATAATCTTCGTTTCGGTCTTCGGCGGTAATAATCTTTTCCCAATCCCATTGGTCAACGTAAATCGAGTGAATATTATCACATTCTTCATCACGTCTTATAGCGTTCATATCGGTATAAAGACCTGTATGCATTGGAAAACGGTATTTAAGCAAAGCCATACGCTTCCATTTAGCAAGACTGTGTACCACTTCGGCAATTTCTCCCGTTTCAAGTATATCAAAAGAAACGGGACGTTCAACACCGTTAAGGTCATCGTTAAGACCGCTTCCCTGCTTTACAAACAAGGGAGCTGACACACGTGATAAATCAAGACTGTCACAAAGTTCACTCGCAAACTTTTCTTTAACCAATGCAATGGCATTTTGCGTGTCAAACTCATCTAAGATTGAAACATATTTTTCCATTAAAAACACCTTTACGAAATATTTCCGACAGTTCTGGGATAAAGGATAACGTCACGGATATTTTGTACACCTGTAACGTACATAATAATTCTTTCAAGACCAAGACCAAAACCGCTGTGCGGAACAGAACCGAAACGGCGAAGAGCGATATAATGCTCATAGTCTTCTATGTTCATACCACGTTTTTGCATAGCGTCGAGCAATTTATCCAAATCTGCTTCACGCTCACTGCAACCGATAATTTCGCCAACACCGGGTACTAAAAGGTCGGTAGCAGCAACGGTTTTGCCGTCTGCATTTTGCTTCATATAGAAAGATTTAATCTCTTTCGGATAGTCTGTCAAGAAAACTGGACGTTTGCAAACTTCTTCTGAAATATATCTTTCGTGTTCGGTCTGTAAATCGCAGCCCCACTCAACAGGATACTGAAATTCCTTGCCCGATTTTTTGAGTACGTCAATCGCTTCGGTATAGGTCATAACCGCAAAATCGTTAGCCACCACTGCCTTCAATTTTTCGATAAGTCCCTTTTCAAAAAGACGGTCAAAGAAATCAAGTTCTTGCGTACATTTTTCCAATACAGAATTGATAATATGCTTAATAAGGTCTTCTGCAATCTCAATAATATCAGGAAGTTCCGCAAAAGCAACTTCGGGTTCCACGTGCCAGAATTCTGCAACGTGACGGGGTGTATTACTCTTTTCTGCACGAAAAGAAGGACCGAAAGTATAAATTTTACCAAGCGCCATTGCGGCAACTTCACCTTCAAGTTGACCCGAAACGCTAAGTGCTGCGCGAGTTCCGAAAAAGTCATCCGCATTATAGTCTTCTTCGGTTTTATATTCGTTACTGTAACCGATTGTAGTTACCTTAAACATTTCACCTGCGCCCTCACAGTCACTTGCGGTGATAAGCGGAGTGTGAATATAAGTGAAGCGACGGGCCTGGAAAAACTCGTGAATACAAGCCGATACAACCGAACGAACACGCAAAACAGCATTAAAGGTGTTTGTTCTTACTCTCAAATGCGGAATGGTACGCAAAAATTCAAGAGTGTGACGTTTTTTCTGCAAAGGATATTCAGGCGGACAAACACCCAAAACCTCTATATTTTCGGCATTGATTTCAACCGAATCCTGTGCTACGGCAGAATTTACAAGTTTACCGCTGACTTTAAGTGATGTGCCGAGTTTCATATATTCTGCGATATCACTCATCTGAGCCTTATCAATTACTATTTGAAGATGCTTTAAAGTAGTACCGTCATTAAGTTCAATAAAAGCCATATTTTTAGAATCACGTGAGGTTCTTACCCAACCGCAAACAACCACTTGGGTATCAATCAAATTTTTGTCTTCGAAAATTTTGTAAATGTCGATGTGTTTCATAAAATCACTCCAAAATATAAAAATAGCGCCTATTAGTCCTATTAAATTAGGACGAATAGACGCAGTATCCGCGGTGCCACCTAAATTACCTTTTAAAAAAGGTCACTTTTCAACCGTTAAGTTGTTTTGATTTAACGCATCAAATACGTCTCCCCTACTAAGCGCCATGCCTTTGGGTTTGCGGCTCGGAAGTGTTATTCATATTAAACGGACGCCGCATTTCCACCGTCAGCGGCTCTCTTTACTCCTACAATAATACTACTTCTCTCCATCTTTGCCTTTAACAATATTATTTTAACACCAAAATAGTAAAATGTCAACTGTTAAGAATTTACAGCTTCTATTATACCCCGTAATGCTTCGGCGCCCGTATTATTTTGTACCGAAAACGGTATAATCTCTACATTTTCGGCAAACTCGCCGAGTTCTTCATATATAAGTTTCATACGGTTTTGTGTTTCGGTTTTATTGAGTTTATCCGACTTTGTCAAAACCACAGTATAAGGTATTTCCATTTCCTTTAAAAAAGAAAGCATCCAAAGGTCAAAATCGGTAGCAGGATGTCGCATATCAATAAGCGCAAAGGCCATTCTGATATCTCTGCCAGATTTAAAATACCCTTCCATCAGTTCACTCCAACGCTGACGTTCGCTGAAATTAACCTTTGCATAACCATAACCGGGAAGGTCTACAAGGCGGAGTGTATCCACCTTATAAAAGTTAATAGTAACGGTTTTACCGGGTTTTGAACTGACACGTGCAATTGATTTACGGTTTAAAACCTTATTTATAAGCGAAGATTTACCTACGTTAGACCTGCCGCAAAAACAAACCTCGGGCATTGTGGATTCTTCCAACTGTGCAAAAGTACCGAAAGCCTTTTCAAACTGAGCATTATTAAAATTCATAATTTCTCTCCTACTGGCTTACTCTACCTCTTTGTGCGGATGTAAAACTTTCAAAAACACTTGGCTCTTCGGAGGTCTTCACATCTTCTTTAACAAAAGCATATTCTAATATTTCCATAACGTTACTTACAGGAATAAAACGAAGATTTTCCTTTACAACATAATCAACGTCTTCCAAATCGGGAATATTCTCTTTTGGTATAAACACAGTTTTTACACCACCACGGTAAGCCGCCATAGATTTTTCACGTAAACCGCCTATTTTAAGCACACGGCCGAGCAAAGTAACCTCACCCGTCATAGCAATATCACGTCTGATTTTTCTACCGCTCAAAGCCGAAACCAATGCGGTTACCATAGTAACACCCGCAGACGGTCCATCTTTCGGAACGGCGGCTTCGGTTGCGTGGATATGTATGTCTTTATTTTTGTAGAACATACTGTCTATACCGAATTTTTCGGCATTTGCACGTACAAAACTAACCGCAGTCTTTGCAGATTCTTTCATAACATCACCCAAAGAACCGGTAAGTTCCACCTTGCCCGTTCCGTCCATAACCGAAACTTCAAGCTGCATAATTTCGCCGCCAACGCTGGTCCAAGCAAGTCCGTTAATTATACCGACAGCATCATTCTCCAAAATAATTTCAGGTGAATATTTATGTTTTCCAAGCATAGCCAAAACTTCTTTTTCAGAAATTGTAACACGCTTTTTCCAACCGCTTGCAATTATTTTTGCGCTCTTGCGGCAAAGGGATGCTATCGCGCGTTCAAGTTTGCGCACACCTGCTTCTCGGGTATAAAAATCAATAAGCGAATAAAACGCATCATCGGTAAACTTAACCTGTGACTTTTTAAGACCGTGACGTGCAATTTGCTTTGAAACCAAATGCTTTTTTGCAATCTGGAATTTTTCTTCACGGGTATAACTTGAAACCTCAATTATTTCCATTCTGTCAAGCAAAGGTGCAGGAATGGTATCAAGCGTATTTGCAGTAGCAACAAACACCGCTCGGCTTAAATCATACGGAATTTCAATAAAATGGTCAACAAAAGTGTTGTTTTGCTCGGGGTCTAATACTTCGAGCAACGCAGAAGCAGGGTCGCCCTTGTAATCGTTACCGAGTTTATCAACCTCATCAAGTAATATAACAGGATTACCGCTACCCGATTGCTTTATTGCGTTTATGATTTTACCCGGCATAGCACCAATATAGGTTTTTCTGTGACCACGAATTTCAGATTCGTCGTGAACACCGCCCAAAGACACACGTGCAAACTTTCTGCCCATACATTCAGCAATCGTTTTACCGATAGATGTTTTACCAACACCGGGAGGGCCAACTAAACATATAATCTGACCTTTAATATCGGGTGATAAAGAGTAAACCGACAAAAGTTCCAAAACACGTTCTTTTACCTTATCGAGACCGTAGATATCACGCTCAAGTATTATTTCCGCTTTGGTTATATCGGTATTAGTTTCGGTATAAGCGTTCCAAGGCAGTTCTATACAGGTGTCAAGATATCCTCTTTCAACCGTGCCTTCGTGTGAGCCTTGCGGCATCTTTGCCAACTTATTTACGTGGTTGTGTAATTTTTCTTTAACCGATTTATCGGCGGATAATGACTCAATCTTAGTATGATACAAATCAATTTCTTCTGCGCCGTCATCACCGTAAAGTTCGGATGAAATTATTTTAAGTTGCTCACGTAAATAATATTCTTTTTGATTTTCATCAATAGAAAAACGGGTTTTTTCAGCAATACGCTTATCGATTTTATTGATTTCGTGTTCTTTCTTTAAAAGTTCAATTAAAATCTTGGCGCGTTTTACGGGAGAAAGTTGCTCTAATATATATTGCTTGTCATCATAAGGCGCATTCATATTAAAAGCAATAAAATCGGATAAAAAGCCCAAATCTTCGGTATTTTCAACCGTCATTTCAATATCGGGCGCAGGGTTTGGAAGTAACGACATATACTCAGCAAACTGTGTTCTGATGCGGCGCATCAAAGTTTCTTTGTATATTTCACGGTTTGTAACTGGTGTTTCTTCACACTTTGTAACCTTAGCGGTATAAAAATCAGGCAAAGAATAAAAATCGGTATATGTAGCACGGTATAAACCTTGCACCAAAACTTTGGTAAGGTTATCACTCACACGCAATACCTGTTTTACCTTGGCAACACAACCGATTTTATACAAATCGTTGCCTTCGGGTTCATCAATATAACAATCTTTTTGCGCTACAAGAAAAACCAGCTGATTTTTCTCCATAGCGTATTTAATCGCATTTGCAGATTTCTTTCTGCCAACGTCAAAGGAAGCCATTGTGTTTGGAAAAACAACCAAACCTCTTAATGCAAGCAAGGGCATCTGCTTTGCGCTATTTTCTGTAACTGTGGGCATATTTACTCCTTAATTTTTCCAATTTGCGTTATAAATTGCAGTTGCGGACAATGCATTTTCTTGGAAGACAAAAAGTATAACCGTACCATCAAAATCGGCTTTTAAAACTGTACCGTCAAAACCTTGGGTGGCAAAAAATGCATTTTCTTCGGTTAATGCTTCTTCTTTAAATTCAACGTCTGCACACATTTCTTTAACTTCGTTAATAAGTGTTCCGAGTTTTATACCAAAAGTGTCGCCGTGGCTTACGATATAAGAAACACCTTTATCTTTGTTGACTTTATTATAATAGTAACAAATGTTGCCGTTATCTAAAAGAACGTTGTTTTCACCCTCAATACGCTCGAAATAGAACATTTCTTCGTGACCGTGTTCGTGATTTGGGTCTTCTTCGTGATTATTGAGTTCCGCTTCCATTTTAGCGGTTTGTTCTTTTACGATGGTGTCAACATCTGCGCCGAGAGTATACTCTGCCTCAGGCAATTGACCGAGTTCTGCATAATACTTTAAATCAACAGTATTTGCATTGCTGTCCTTTTCTTCTTCCGAACAACCAGCAAAAGCAAAAACAACGCATAAACAAAGAAATAAACTAACTAACTTTTTCATATCTTTTTCCTTTAAATCAGTTTTTATTTAATTTTGTAAGCATATCATTACGCAAGTTCCATAGGTCTTCGGATAAATCCACGTAATAAGTATGCGGATTTTCAAAGCGCTTAACTTCATCCCACATAGATTCAACCTGTTCTGCTCTGTAATCAGAAATTTCTTTAACAGTAGGATTCTCATAAACAAGTTTGCCTTTTTCAAAAATCTTAACCTGCAACTTACGGGCAACAAAGTTTGTAACTACCTTGCGTTTCCAAGTGTGTACAGGGTCAAAAATCTCATAGGGCTCACTGCTGTCAATCTTTTCATAACCGAGAGTGATTACGTCGGCAATAGCCTTGCCTGTTTCACGGTCATAAAGTCTCCACGGAATTTTAACACCGGGTAATGTGATTTTTGCGGTATTTTCGCTGATTTTAATTTTCGGGATAATTTCACCGTTACTTTCAACAGCAGAAAGTTTATAAACACCGCCGAACACCGCTTCGCTTCGTGCGGTAATAAGGCGTTCACCAACACCGTAAGTATCAACCTTTGCGCCTTGCAAAATCATATCACGGATAAGATATTCGTCCAAAGAGTTGGAAATACAAATCTTACAATCACTATAACCTGCATCGTCAAGCATTTTACGTGCTTTTTTGGTGAGGTAGGTAATATCACCGCTATCGATACGAATACCGAGAGGCCGTTTACCCAAAGGTTTCAATACTTCGTCAAATACCTTAATAGCATTAGGTATACCCGATTTCAATACATTATAGGTATCAACCAGTAGAAGACAACTGTCGGGATACTTCTGGGCATAAGTCTTAAACGCAGTATATTCGTCGGAGAAAAGCTGTATCCAACTGTGAGCCATAGTACCGCTCACTTTTACCCCAAAATCTTTTGCAGTAAGAACACAAGACGTACCTGTGCAACCGCCGATTATAGCCGCTCTCGCACCGTAATAAGCCGCACCGTTACCATGCGCACGGCGAGCACCGAATTCCATAACAGGTCTGCCCTGTGCCGCACGTACAATACGGTTTGCTTTTGTAGCAATAAGTGACTGATGGTTGACGGTAAGCAATATCATAGTTTCAAGCATTAAAGCTTGCATGGCGTTACCGCGCACGGTAACAATAGGTTCTTGCGGAAAAATTACCGTACCTTCGGGCACTGCCCAAACGTCACAGTCGAACTTGAAATCTTTCAAATAATCAATAAATTCATCTGAAAACAAATTGAGACTTTTAAGATATTTTATATCCTCATCATCAAAATGTAAATCCTGCATATACTCGATAAGTTGCTCTATACCTGCCATAATAGCAAAACCGCCATTATCGGGCACACGTCGGAAAAACATATCAAAATATGTGATGTTGTCTTTCATATCACTTGTGAAAATACCGTTAGCCATAGTAAGCTCGTATAAATCCATAAGCATTGTAAGATTCATTTTACTGTGTTTCATTTACACGTCTCCTACATTTTTTCGGGTGCTTCAATTTTCAGAAGTGTCAATACGTTTTTAATTACAGTAGCACAAGCCTCACAAAGTGAAAGACGGGCTTGCATTAAATCGTTATCTATTCCTTTTACCCTGCAAGCCGCATAGAACTTATGGAATTTTGTTGCAAGTTCTTGCACGTAGTGGGTAATTTTAGCAGGGTCATAAGCCTTGGCAGAAGCTACGATTTCATCAGTAAGTGCGGCAATATGCAAAATAAGTTCTTTTTCTTCGGGTGCAGTTAAAAGTGAGAGTTGTGATAGACTGTACTTCTCATTTTTAATGCCCTCGCTTTCAAGATTGCGGATAATACTGCAAATTCTTGCATAAGCGTACTGTACGTAATAAACAGGGTTACTGTTAGATTCATTAACCGCCAAATCCAAATCGAAATCAAAATGGCTGTTAGGCTCACGAAGATTGAAGAAAAATCTTACCGCATCAATCGGTACTTCATCTAAAAGTGTTACAAGTGTAATAGCCTTACCCGAACGCTTTGAAGCCTTGATAACTTCACCGTCACGCACAAGACGAACCATCTGCATAAGTACTACGTCAAGACGGCCGGCATCCACACCCAAAGCAGTAAGCGCCGCTTTAAGACGCGGCACGTAGCCATGGTGGTCTGCACCTAAAATATCAATAGCCTTATCAAACTTACGTGTAACAAGTTTGTTATAGTGATAAGCGATATCGGGCACTACGTAGGTGGGTACACCATTAGCACGAACAAGTACAAAATCCTTATCGCAACCAAAATCGGTAGCCTTAAACCACAAAGCATCTTCCTGTGTATAGGTGTGACCGCTCTCTTTAAGCAAATCAATTATACGCATTGCTTCACCATTATTGTGGAGAGTGCTTTCTTTAAACCAAGTGTCGTATTTGATACGATATTTCAATAGGTCACGTTCAAGACCCTCGATATTTTGAGGTAAAGCAAACTCAACAAGTGCTTTTCTTCTTTCTTCTTCGCTTTTTTCCACAAACTCCGCACCGTGAATTTCAGCAAAAGCCTTAGCATGAGCGATAATATCTTCACCGTGATAAGAATCTTCGGGCATTTCTATACCGTCTTTAAATAACTGCAAATATCTCAAATCAAGCGAAAGACCGAACTTGTTAATCTGGTTACCTGCATCGTTGATGTAAAATTCACGTTCGGTATAATAACCTGCCGCCGACATAACAGCCGCCAAACAGTCACCCAATGCACCGCCACGGGCATTACCGATGTGCATGGGACCTGTGGGGTTTGCAGATACAAACTCAACAAGCACACGCTTACCTTCACCGTAATTACTCTTACCGTAATCGTCACCTTTTTCCAAAGTATCAGCAACTATTTCGGCATAATATTTTTGTGACAAGAAAAGATTTATAAAACCTGGTCCTGCAATTTCACACTTTTCGATATAACTATCTTCGCAGTTAATATGATTAACAATTGCCTCGGCTATCTGACGGGGCGCACATCTGAAAAGACGTGACCAAACCATAGCCGCATTTATAGCGTAATCGCCGTGCGCACGGTTTCCGGGAACTTCTATTGTAAAATCGATAAGTTCAGCAGTTGCTAAACTACCGTCACTCATAGCGCTTTTGGTAGCATCTATTATAATATTTTTAATTTGTTCTTTTGCTTTTGTTACTATTACTGACATTTTTTAATTTACCTCTTTAACTGTTATATTAACCCGATTGCGACTTAGCAGTTTCAAATCGGTATCTATTGTGTAATTCATTGTTACGTCACCGCCGTTTTCTGAAAGATTACTCGAAACCTTTTCGCCAAAAACGCCAAGCGAAAGCTGACCCATAGGGGTTGAGTAAAAGCAGTTGCTTCGCACACCCTTTTCAATAACCATTCGGCTGTTGTATGCGCCTGTCCGTTGCATAACCACCGAATTATCAGGCTTTACAAAAACCGTAGTTTTAACTTCACCCTCAACCTCTAAAAGACGGCTTTCGTCATAAGATAGAAAAAAACTACCGTCCTTTATACCAAACCGTCCGTCTGTTGTAAACTCGATTGTATCGGTATTACCGTCGACTGTTTGCTCGGTTTTAATATCGATTATAACATCCTTTATCATATTTTGCTAATATCCACCTTTTGAACCATTCTATCATCAATATCTTCATCAAGCAAAATGGCCGCCTGAGTTTTAAAGAAGTCGGGCTTGTCACTAACAAAAAAACTGCTGCCGCCGCCGTCACTATTTTCCATACCGTTTTGCTTTAAATAACTTGCGACCGCATCTGCTATTGCAGTACCAGCGTTTATAAGTGTCACACCTTCAAAAACACGGCTTATTGCATCACTTAAAACAGGATAATGTGTACAACCTAAAATAAGCGTATCTGCGCCAAAATCAATAATAGGCTTCAAGTATCTTTTAACCGTTTCGATAACTACTGTATCATCAGCACCGTACCAACCCTCTTCTACAAGCGGCACAAACAAAGGACAAGCGCACGCCATCACCTGCATATCGGGGTCTATTTTTAAAATCTCAGTCTTATGCTGACCGCTTTTAACAGTAGCATTAGTGCCTATAACACCGATTTTGCCGTTTTTGGTAGCTTTTACCGCCGCTTCACAAGCGTGAGTTACAACCTCAAAATAAGGCACGGGTAAAGTTTCTGCCACATCCCCTGCTACCGAAGAAACCGTACCACACGCCGCAATTATAAGTTTTACACCGTGTGTCAGTAAAAATTTTTCGTCTTCTGCGGCATATTTTTTTATTGTTTCAACACTTCTTGTACCGTAAGGTACACGTCCTGTATCACCAAAATAAACTATATCTTCATTCGGGAGTTCTTTTTTTATCTCTTTTACAACTGTAAGTCCGCCTAAACCAGAGTCAAAAACGCCTATCGGACGATTATCAGCCACAAAACCCTCTCCTTAACATATTTATTCAATCTATAATACCATATTTAAGCCGATTTTTCAACTATAATTATATGATTTTTAGATAAAAATAGTGTTTTTATATACATTATTCGTAGGGGACGGGTTTCTGTCAAGAGTATGATAGTATACACTTATGCAAGATGAATGTATACACATTATAATCTTGACAGAAACCCCTCCCCTACGATATGTCTATATAGATTGTTCGTAATGTGCGGCGCCCACAATGTTTTTATAAAATTTGTGCATTATGAAACAATACAAATTAAATTATATTTTGTCGAAAATAGGTCTTTAATTTTCTGCTTTAATATGTTATACTGCTTTTGGAGATGATTTTATGAAAAAAACAGTAATAGTTACAGGCGCTTCAAAAGGCATTGGTGCGGCAACTGCGATACTTTTCGCACAAAAGGGTTATAACGTAGTTATAAACTACAACGAATCTTACGAATCGGCAAATCTTCTCGCACGTTCTCTTTCGGAAAACGGTTTTTCGGTAACCACCCAAAAGGCTAACGTTGCCAACCGTTTGGAAGCCGAATTGCTCATAAAAGAAACACTTTACAAGTTTGGCAGAATCGACGTTTTGGTAAACAACGCAGGTGTTGCTTTTGAAGGTCTTATTTCACAGACTGATGAAGTTGAATACGACAGAATTATGGACATAAACCTTAAAGGCGTGTTTAACTGTTCAAAAGCCGTAACACAGGTTATAGTTAATCAACAATCGGGCAAAATTATAAACGTTTCTTCTATGTGGGGTGAAACGGGCGCTTCATGTGAAGTGGCTTATTCCGCTTCAAAAGCAGGTGTTATAGGTCTTACCAAAGCATTGGCAAAGGAATTAGCACCCAGCGGAATTACCGTAAACGCAGTTACCCCAGGTCTTATTGAAACCAGTATGAATAAAAACATTTCAGTGGAAGACCTAAACGCTTTTGTTGAATCAATACCGCTTGGCAGAATGGGTACTGCCGATGACGTAGCACAGGCTATTTACTTCCTGGCAAGTGAAAACGCCGATTACATAACAGGTCAGATTTTAGGTGTGAACGGCGGTTACGTAATCTGATGCAAAAATATACAGTTTTAAAACTTGCATGTTATACATCAAGTATAACTATGTCCGCCGTATGTAACATATCCCCTATTTTATTTATAACTTTCCATTCGCTTTACGGTATTTCTTACTCACTTTTAGGGTTACTGGTACTTATCAATTTTATAACACAATTGGGTATCGACCTTTTGTTTTCTTTTTTCTCACACAAGTTCAATATTCCGTTAGTGGTAAAATCTATACCATTTATCGCAATTTTAGGAATTGTTTTATATGCTTTTTTACCGCTTATATTTACAGGTTACGAATATTTAGGACTATGTATAGGCACTATTATATTCTCTGCCGCAGCGGGCTTGGGTGAAGTGCTTATTTCCCCTGTTATTGCGGCTATCCCTGCAAAAGACCCCGATAGAGAGATGAGCAAACTCCACTCTATATACGCCTGGGGTGTTGTGGGTGTTATAATTTTAAGCACATTGTTTTTGCTGAAATTCGGAAATACAAATTGGTACTATCTACCGCTTATTTTCGCAATAATACCGCTAATATCAGCTATACTATATCTCAATTCAAAAATACCGCCAATGGAAACACCCGAAAAAGTTTCCACAACCCTTTCTTTTTTCAAAAGCAAAACACTTTGGTTATGCGTATTTGCAATCTTTTGCGGCGGTGCGGCGGAAGTTACAATGTCACAATGGAGTTCGGGCTTTCTTGAAAAAGCGCTCGGCATAGAAAAGGTTTGGGGCGATATTTTCGGCGTAGCGCTATTCGGTTTAATGTTAGCGCTTGGAAGAACGCTCTATGCTAAAATCGGCAAAAATGTAGAACGTGTTTTGATTTTTGGTTTCATCGGCGCTATTGGTTGTTATTTCATTTGTGCTTTGACAAATATAAATATTTTAGGGCTTTTCGCCTGTGCATTTACAGGTTTTTGTACCTCGATGCTATGGCCCGGTAACTTAGTTGTTGCCGCAAATCACTTTTCAAAAAGCAGTGTATTTATCTACGCACTTATGGCGGCAGGCGGTGACCTTGGTGCTTCCCTCGGTCCGCAACTTGTGGGTGTGCTTACCGACTTTACCATAGCCAACCCCACGCTTATTTCTTTTGCTGATAATTTGGGACTGACTCCCGAACAGTTAGGCTTAAAAATCGGTATTTTATTTGCCGCTCTATTCTCTGTTTTAGGTGTTATATTAACCTTGAAACTTTGTAAAAAAGGCAAGACAACACAAAACTAACTAATATAAATTTAAAACCGTGAAGAAATTTTTCTTCACGGTTTTATCTTATGGTTTTATATTACCTTTTTTAACATTTTTATCAATTATTTTCCGGGTTTCTTGCCAAATAAATTCCGAACCTTTTTTAGAATTTTGTTGCCTGTTATACACCTGCTCAAAGCACACGCCGTGTATACGCCAGTCTTTTCCGTCATTTGAGTCATTTAAAAGCAACGGTTGAAAATTATCCATAGCGTGAACAAACTGCGCTTCGGGTGTTTTATTTTCTTCAAACTCATAAAACAACGCTTTTAATTCTTCGCCTTGTTCCTTCGGCAAAAAAGCAAAAATACGATTTGCGGCAGCATCTTCACGCTCTTTTTGGTGTTCGAGCGCTTTAGGGTCGTAAGCATAGGCATCCCCTGCATCAATCTCAACCACGTCGTGAATAAGTGCCATCATCATAGCCTTTGCAACGTCAAAATCACTATTGGCGTACTCCTTTAAAAGATATACCATTATAGCCATGTGCCAAGCGTGTTCGGCATCGTTTTCACGCCTTGCATAATCGGTTATATGAGTTTGACGCTGTATATTCTTTTCTTTATCGATTTCTAAAATAAAATCGATTTGTTTTTTTAGTCGCTCGTTATCCATTGTTTATACCTTGGTTTTCAAAAACTTCAAAAGTTCGCTAAACGGCAAAATAACAGCCGCAAGACCGAGAGCAATTAAAAACTGTCCAAAACTTAAAATTGTAAGACCGAACATATTACCTATTGGTGTAAATACCAAGAAAACAACCACAAACAATACAGTAAATACCGATTTGTTCATAAAGCTGTTAGAGAAAATTTCTTTATTGAAAATACTGCCCTCTAACTTATTATTAAAACAATGTATACCCTGAGCAATACCGAGAGTTGCAAATGCCATTGTTGTAGCAACTGTCTGGCTAAACAAAGTGCCTATGCCGTAAGAAATGAGCACCAATATTGCAATACAAAAACTTTGGAATAATAACATAGCCAAAGATTTCCATTCGATAATACGGCGCACCTTTTCAAACGAGCGCTTTTTCATAACCGAATTCTCCGCCTTTTCCATACTGAACGAAATAGCAGGTGCACAGTCTGTAAGCAGATTTATAAGTAAAAGTTGTGCGGCTACAAGTATGGGATTACCAAAAATTATAACACCCAAAAGAACAAGCAAAAGTTCGGCAATATTGCAACTGAGCAAATAGTAAACTGCCTTTTTAATATTACTGAAAAATCCACGGCTTTCCTTAATAGCCGAAACGATAGAGCCAAAATTATTTTTAAGAATAATAATGTCGGCATTACCTTTTGCAACGTCGGTACCGTACTGACCGATAGCACAACCAACGTCAGCGCAAGCCAGACTGTCGGCATCATTAAGACCATCGCCTGTAACGGTAACAATCGCTTTTCTCGCTTGCCATGCTTTTACTATGCGCAATTTATCACTAGGCAAAATACGTGCAAAAACAGTGTATTTATGGATATTTGCGGCGAGTTCCTCATCGCTCATTTCTTGAAGTTCGGCGCCTGTTATAGCTTCGGAATCATTACTTAGAATACCGAGTTGTGTTGCCACGGATTTTGCAGTATGAATATTATCACCCGTAACCATTACTGTATGAATTTTAGCCGATTTACAGAGTTTCACCTCTTCAATCGCACTTTTTCTTATAGATTCTTTCAAAGACAAAAGACCTACAAACGTAAGATTACATTCAATTTCATCAGCCTGCGGATTAGCAGGAATTTCATATAGCGGCCGCATAGCAATACATACGTTACGGTATCCTTCATTTGCCAACTGCTCGTTAAGTTTTAAAACATCTTCCGATTTACAGTTATTACACTTATGCACCAAAATTTCAGGCGCACCTTTAACGATTGCAAACGGTCTTTCGTTAATCATAGTGATAACGGTCATAGACTTACGTACCGAATCAAAAGGAATCTGACTGATTTTAGGCATTACACCCATAAGGTCTGATTCGGTAATTGAATTATATTTGAAACAAGCCTTTTTAATTGCTTTTTCAGTAGCATCATTATAAAGGGTTGAGCAAACCGCCGCAAGTCTTAACGAAATAGCAACGCTTTCACTTATAGGTTCTGCCGCTAAATCAAATAACTCTTTACCGTCATAAACCTTTAAAAGTTCCATATCTTTATGGGTCAAAACGCCTGTTTTATCTGTGATAATAACGTTTGTTTTACCAATTGTTTCAAAGGCTTTATTTTCTTTAACGATAATCTTATCCTTTAAAATACGGCCTGTTCCTATTGCGATAACTATCGTAGCAATAGCGGGTAAACCCTCAGGAATAGCGGCAACTGCTAATGCCAAAGCATTCAAAACCACGCTAATGGTAGTAACCGCAAACGGTGTCTGTGAAGTAACACTTAAATTTTGAATAAGGTTGATTAAAAACACAAGCAAACATACAACCAAAATGCATATATTTACAACTTTGCCCATTGTATCAAGTTCCGACTCAATAGGCAACTTTTTAGTGCCGATTTGCTTATTTATTGCGGTTGTTTTACCGTTTTCGGTATCATAAGCGGTAGCCACAACGACCGCTTTTGCGCTACCGTGCACAACGGTTGAACCTGCAAAAACCATATTGGAACGGTTTTCAAAAGAAACTATATCGTTCAACAGTGCATAAGCATCTTTTTCAACAGGTACTTCTTCACCTATCAAAGTAGACTCGTTACATCTTAGTTCATACGCTTCTATAAGACGGGCATCAGCCGTAACGTAATCCCCTTCGGAAAGTAAAATAATATCTCCCCTTACCAAAGTTTCGGAAGAGACGGTTTTTTCTATACCGTCACGCAATACCCTGACAGTTGGGTTTGTACTGTTTTTTACATCATCAAAAGTATTATCACACAAATATAAATGAAAAGCGCTGATAACTGCATTTATAACCACGATACCGATTAAAAGTAACGGCATAAATGCATTTGGCAAATCGTAAAACAGTGATACAATGATAGAAACCACGCTTATAATTAGAAGACAATTAAGGGTTTTACTCTTAAATTGCGCCAAGAAACGCTTTACAAGTGATTTTTTCTCAACAGTATCTATTTCGTTCTTGCCGTAGTTTTCCAATCTTTCGGCGGCTTCGCCGTTTGCAAGACCATTATCCTTATCAACCGAAAGTCCGGACAATACGTCATTTAACGATGCGCTGTGCCAAATCATACAGACACCCTCTCATAATAATCTTTCATACGTTTAGCATCTACGGCTTGTGTACCCGCAGACTCACAAATAAAGGTAGGTGAACAACCGTATTTAACCACCAAATCCATCACCGGCTCAAAATCAGGGCCGTATAATGCATCTTCAAAGGTTAAATGGCGTTTTTCGCCACCTTGTGAATATTCAATTTTAGAAAAATGCGAATGGAAGTTTTTAAGACGGTCCTCACCCAAAGCATCACGTATATCTATAAAAATCTTTTCAAAATCTGCCTTGGTTTTAAGTACACCCATGTCACGAGCGTTAAGATGACCGAAATCTATACACGGGATAAGTCTTTCATCCAATTTACAAAGTTCCAACACTTCATAAAGTGTACCGAGTTGATTAACCTTACCCATTGTTTCAGGGCAAATATGAATATTTGAAAGGCCTTCCGTATCAAGCGCTTTTATGGAAAGACGCATTGTGTCCTTTGCAAGCTCCAACGCTTCATCGCGTGAAATTTTACCGCAAGAACCTGTATGAACTATTATACGGTCACCACCCATAGCATTAACTGCACGGGCAGAATCCAAAATATAATTAACAGAATTAAGGCGCTTTTGTTCCTCAACAGACGACATAGAAATATAATAAGGAGCGTGTAAAGACAGAGTTATACCCTTTTGCTTTGCTTCCTCACCCAAAAGTCCGGCTTTATCGAGACCTATATTCACACCGCGGCCGCACTGATACTCAAAGCAGTCAAGTCCCATTTTTACAACGTATTCCGGCACTTGCAAACTGTGTTTATAGCCTAATGCCTTAAAATTATCATCAGTACCCGCAGGACCGAATTTTGCTGACATACTATACCTCCGTATTGGTGATTTTAAGTACCTTTATTAAGAATGATTCTAACTTGCGTTTGAAACGAAAACGCAAAGACGTTTCGGGTTTTATGGGGGTTAATAAAATTGTTTTTATACCCACCAGATTACCGCCCATTACGTCGGTGAAAATCTGGTCACCCACTATTGCGGTTTCGCGAAGTTTAGATTTAAGCCTTTTTTTAGCACGTAAATAACCGAAAGGCAACGGTTTTAATCCCATACTTATATAATCAAGACCGATTTTTCTGGCAAAAGGCTCCAGCCTTTTTGCTTTTGAGTTGGAAAGAACGGTCATTTTTATACCTCGGCTACGCATTTTAAAAAGCCAAGCCGTAAGACCCTCGGTCAAAACTTGACCGTGGTGGGTTGATAACGTATTATCTACATCTAAAATAAGGGCTTTTATACCGTATTTATTTAAAATTTCAGGGGTGATATCGGTCACCCTGTCTAACTTAATTTTTGGTTTAAACATAACAATCCTCAAATAAAAAAGCGGTTGCATGCAACCGCTTTTTACACGAAAATATTAGCGGAACTTTCTTTTACGAGCAGCTTCCGACTTCTTTTTACGCTTTACAGAGGGTTTTTCATAGTGCTCTCTTTTGCGAACTTCCTGAATAACACCGTCTTTTGCAGTCTGTCTTTTAAAACGACGCAAAGCGTTATCAAGAGATTCGTTTTCTTTAATTCTAACTTGACTCATTATATTCCCTCCCTCCGCAGTAATGCAGGGGTTTTATTAAGTATTTTTTGGGGTTGTCCCCATTTAAAAGGCATTAGCCTTTTAAAGAAATAGCATTTGCTACGATTGCGAGAATGAAGAAAAGAATAGCAACATACTTAGTCCAGCGAGCTAAAATAGCATCAACAGTTCTCGCCTTGTTTTTCGAAAGAAAAGTATCAGCACCGCCGGAAATAGCACCGTTAATACCTGCACGACGGCCCTGTTGGAAAAGAACAGCAACGATAATAACTATCGAAACAATTATAAATGCAATTCCTAAAACAATTTCAAGTGCGCCCACCTGTTTCACCTCCGACTAAATATAACATACATAACTAAAATATATAATAACACATATATTCAAGTTTTGCAACAAAAATTTTTTATTTTTTTATTTTACTACAATATTTACCAATTTTTTGGGAACATAAAGTTCTTTAATAATGCTTTTACCTGCTATTTCTGTCTTAACTGCATCCTGCTCTTTTGCAAGAGCAATAGCATCAAAAGCGGAAATATCAGCGGCAACATTAAGACGCGCTCTGATTTTACCGTTAATCTGAACAACTATTTCAACAGTAGCGTCTACACACTTAGTCTCATCAAATTCAGGCCATTGGGTTTGATTGAGCATACCTTCAAAGCCGCACATTTCCCAAATTTCTTCAGTAATGTGAGGCGCGAATGGGTTAAGCAACGTAATAAAGGTCTTATACTCACCCTTTGTGATTTTACCGGTAGACTGAATTGAATTCATAAGTGACATAAGCGCCGCAATTGCGGTGTTCATTTTAAGACCTTCAATATCTTCGGTAACCTTTTTAATAGTACGGTGGAATTCCGCTTCGATTTCAGGTCTGTAACCGTCTCCCTCTGCCAAAATATCACCGAGCGCCCATACTTTATCAAGGAAACGCTTACTACCCTTTATAGACGACTGACTCCATGGTGCTGCTTTTTCAAAGTCGCCAATGAACATTTCGTAAACACGCATTGTATCTGCGCCGTAATCATTTATAATCTCATCAGGATTTACAACGTTACCACGTGACTTAGACATCTTTTCACCGTTTTCACCCAAAATCATACCGTGACTTGTACGCTTAGCGTAAGGTTCAGAATTGGGTACTGCTTCGATATCATAAAGGAACTTATGCCAGAAACGGCTATAAAGCAAGTGAAGTGTAGTATGTTCCATACCGCCGTTGTACCAGTCAACAGGGCACCAATATTCGAGCGCTTCCTTGGAAGCAAATTCCTTATCGTTATGCGGGTCGCAATATCTAAGGAAATACCAGGAAGAACCCGCCCATTGAGGCATAGTATCGGTTTCACGCTTTGCAGGTGCGCCACAATGCGGACAAGTGGTATTTACCCAATCGGTCATTTTAGCAAGTGGCGATTCACCGTTATCTGTGGGTTCATAAGATTCAACGTTAGGAAGCACCAAAGGCAATTCACTTTCGGGCAGCGGTACCCAACCGCACTTTTCACAGTAAACCATAGGGATAGGTTCGCCCCAATATCTTTGACGTGAGAACACCCAGTCACGTAATTTATAATTGGTTTTAACCAAGCCGATACCCTTATCGCTAAGCCATTTCTGAATAGCAACCTTGGCGTCTTCTACCGATAAACCGTCAAGGAAATCGGAGTTTACAAGCACACCTGTCGCACAATCGGTAAAAGCTTCTTTTTGTACGTCTTCGCCGCCCTTGACAACCTCGATAATTGGCAAATCAAATTTCTTGGCAAATTCCCAGTCACGTGTATCGTGTGCAGGAACTGCCATAATAGCGCCTGTTCCGTAAGAAATAAGAACGTAGTCAGAAATAAAAATCGGGATTTCTTTATTATTTACGGGGTTGATAGCCTTAACGCCCAAAAGTTTTACGCCTGTCTTATCTTTTGCAAGTTCGGTACGTTCAAAATCAGACTTTTTAGCCGATTGTTCTTGATATGCAATAACGTCAGCATAATTTTCTATTTTATCAGCCCATTTTTGAAGTAACGGATGTTCAGGCGACATTACCATATATGTAGCGCCGAACAATGTATCCGCACGGGTAGTAAAAATTTCAAAACTGTCACCCAAAGTGGTGTTGAATGTAACCTGTGTACCGTATGAACGGCCAATCCAGTTTCTTTGTTGAGTCTTTACACGTTCAATAAAGTCAACATCGTTAAGACCTTCAAGAAGTTTTTCAGCATACTCGGTAATTTTAAGCATCCATTGGCTTTTTTCCTTGTGGATAACTTCACTGCCGCAACGCTCACAAACGCCATTTACAACCTCTTCGTTTGCGAGAACGCATTTACAGGAAGTACACCAGTTAACCGACATTTCTTTTTTATATGCCAAACCTTCTTTGAACAATTGCAAGAAAATCCACTGTGTCCACTTGTAGTAAGACGGGTCGGTGGTGTTAATTTCCCTGCTCCAATCAAAAGAAAAGCCCAAAGACTTTAACTGACGCTTAAAGTTAGCAATATTATTTTCGGTAACAATTGATGGATGAATATGATTCTTTATGGCAAAGTTTTCGGTAGGAAGACCAAAAGCATCCCAACCCATAGGATAAAGTACATTATATCCCTGTAAACGCTTTTTACGGGAAACGATGTCAATAGCAGTATATGAACGTGGATGACCTACGTGAAGACCCTGACCCGAAGGATACGGGAATTCTACAAGACCGAAAAACTTAGGTAGTGTATAATCATTCTTTGCTTCAAAAGTATGATTATCGTCCCAAATTTGTTGCCATTTCTTTTCAATTTCTGTGTAGTTGTAATTTTTTTGCATACTAGTCACCTATCGCTTCTTCTAATATATTTTCAAGGTCGATGCTCTGCGCATCCGCCCACATTTTATCAAGTGCATAAAATTCTCGTTCATTACGGCCGAAAACGTGTACTACAACCGAGCCGTAGTCAAGCGCTATCCAACCCGAAGCCTTACCTTCAATATGATGAGGCATAACTCCTTTTTCTTTAAGTTTATCTTCTACTTCATCACACAAAGCACGAAGTTGTGTAGAAGAATTAGCGGTACAAATCAAAAAATATTTACATAAAACGGTGAGTTCGTCCACCTTAACGGCATTCATATCGTGCGCTTTTTTAGAATTTAGCGCATTTGCCGCAATTTTTAAAATTTCAAAAGATTCCAATTATTTTTCCTCCGTCGATACGGCCTCGTTGAAAGCCGCCAAAGTATCAAAATGTATTGCTTTTTTCTGGTCTGCCAAATCTTTAATGGTATACTGCAAAGCGTAAACAAGCGCTTTACCAAACGATATATCAACCAATTCACGCATAACGTCAACGTCGGGATAATCGCGGTCAGCTGATGTGAAATCTGCAAGATACAGCACCAAACAAAGCGGTGACATATTAAGTTTAGCAGTTGTATGGTAACGCACCGCATCTAAAATTTCGGGGTCTGATATCCCTAAAATATGCTCAATATAAGCCGCGCCCGACATAGCGTGCCAAAGTTTTTGGGCATTTTTCTCTATATCGTTTAAGATTATACCAAACTGTGAAAAAATTTGCAAGTGTTCTTCACGTGATGCATTTTTTGTAATATCGTGAAGCACACCTGCAAGGTAGGCTTTTTCGGTATCGACACCGATTTTCTGCGCCAATCTCACCGCTTCATCGGCTACACATAGCGAATGGTTATAACGTTTTTCGTCCAGTCGGCTTCTTAAAATTTTCTTATAATTATCGTACACCGTAAATCGCCTTTTCCTTAATATAATTATACACCGTTTCAGGTAAAAGTGAAGCCGTTTTACTGCTTCTGAAATCGGTTGAAGAAATATTAGGTATCGCAGTATTATTTAAAATTATCCGCATACCCATTTCACCAAACTGTTTTACACAACCGAAAAACTCTTCACAATTTGTGCTAACACGTGAAAAAACATAAAACGGCAAAAGTTTCATTAGTTCTTCATAGCGATACCACTTGGGAAAATAAACAAACATATCGCCGCCGCAGACAAACACAAAATCCTTTTGCGGATATTTTTCTATAAGTTCCACCACAGTATCGTACGAATAACTTTTACCTTCACGCTCAAATTCTATAAGACAAAGAACAGCTTTGCTAAAATCCTTTGCTACTAATTTGCACATTTCTATACGGTCACTATCACTCGGCATATAATCGCACTTTTTATGAGGCGGTATTCTGTCGGGCATAATGAAAATTTCATCAACCGAAGCATCCTTTTGAAGTGCTTCAAGCATTTTATAGTGTCCGTTATGGAAAGGGTTAAAAGTTCCGCCAAAAATAGCAGTATAGCCCATATTATTTCACCAATTTTATAGTTTTATTATCTTTGCTTTCACGGTAGAGAATGAATTTTCTGCCGATAACCTGTACGACGTCGGCTTTAACAGCTATCGCTAATTCATCTGCCACCTCACGAGAAGATTTTTCGCAGGTTTCAAGCACCGACATTTTTATCAGTTCTCTCGCTTCGAGAGCGTCATCTACCTGCTTAACGGTATTTTCACTTATACCCATTTTACCAACCTGCAAAATGGTTTCAAAATCGTTAGCCATACCGCGAAGCTGGGCTCTTTGTCTACTGTTTAACATTATTTTACCTCAATATACTCCATAAGTTTTTCTTTAAATTTAATAAGCGCTCTGCCTCTATGGCTTACGGCATCCTTTTCTTCGTCACTAACCTGTGAAAAAGGTCCGATTTCACTTATAAACAACGGGTCATAACCGAAACCGCCATCGCCCTCTTGTTCACAAAAAGCGATATGACCGTGACACTCACCACGAACAGTAAATTCTCTGCCATCAGGGAAAACACACGCAATAGCAGCTACGTAATATGCGGTACGCTTTTCCATAGGCACGTTTTCAAGTTCTTTAAGCAATTTATCGTTGTTTTGCTTATCGTTACCGTGTTCGCCCGAATATCTTGCCGAATATATACCCGGCGCACCGTCTAAGTAATCAACACAAATACCCGAATCGTCCGCAACACTTATAAATCCAGTCTGTTTAAGACCTGAATGTGCCTTAATAAGCGCATTTTCCTCAAAGGTAGTGCCGTCTTCTACTGCATCTAAAAAAGGCTTGTCCAAATCTTTTTCGCAAAGCACTTCAAAACCCATCGGTTCTAAAATACGCTTTAATTCTTTAAGTTTTTTTGCATTTTTAGTAGCAATAAATACTTTCATCAGTTTTCTCCAACCATAAATATTCCGTCTACAAACTCTTTACTTACAAAGGGTTGCAAATCATCGATACCCTCACCCATGCCAACGTACTTGACAGGAATGGAGAGTTCGTTATGAATAGGTATTACAATACCGCCTTTTGCCGTACCGTCAAGTTTTGTAAGCACTATACCCGTAATATCGGCAACGTTTTTAAATTCACGTGCCTGATTTACGGCATTTTGTCCTGTTGCGGCATCTAATACAAGCAAGGTTTCAAGCGATGCATCAGGCATTTCACGTGCGATTACACGGTAAATCTTTGCAAGTTCGTCCATAAGGTTTTTCTTATTGTGAAGACGGCCTGCAGTATCGCAGATAATAACGTCTGCACCTTTTGATTTTGCCGATGCGATAGTATCAAACACAACAGATGCAGGGTCTGTACCCTCTACGCTTTTAACCATCTGAACACCTGCACGTTCTGCCCAAATGCCCAACTGGTCGATTGCGGCGGCACGGAAAGTATCAGCCGCACCCAAAACAACCTTTTTGCCTTCTGCTTTAAGTTGTGCGGACAATTTACCGATTGTGGTGGTTTTACCAACACCGTTTACGCCGATAACCAATATAATCGACGGTTTTGTGTCAAGTTTCAAACCGCAATCTTCACCCAACATTTCCGTCACAATATCCTTAAGCAAACTGCGTATAACCTGTGGGTCTTTAATACCCTGCTCCTTGATTTTGCCGCGCAAAACGTCGCATATTTCGGTAGCGGTATTAACACCAATATCCGCCATTACAAGTATTTCTTCCAATTCTTCAAACAGTTCTTCATCTATTCTTGTAAAGGAATTTAAAATACTGTTTACGCCGTTTGAAAGTGAATCTCTGGTCTTTTGAAGACCTGCTTTGATTTTGCTGAAAAATCCCATTAAATCACCTAATTAGTTTCGAGTAATTTCTTTTCAAGTTCCAAAACGTTAAGTTCCAAAAGTTTTGTAACGCCTTTTTCCTGCATTGTAACACCGTAAAGCATATCTGCCGCTTCCATTGTACCACGGCGGTGAGTTACGCATATAAACTGTGTTGCAAATTCAGAAGAACGCATATACTCTGCAAAACGCTCAACGTTGATATCATCAAGAGCGGTATCAACTTCGTCAAGGAAGCAGAAAGGCGGTGCATTTACACGCATAATTGCAAAGTAAATCGAAAGGGCGATAAGCGCCTTTTCACCACCTGAAAGACCGTCAAGACTCGGTACGTTTTTACCGGGCAGTTTTACATTGATATCAATACCGCTTTCCAGAATATTTTCAGGGTCGGAAAGACTTAATGAAGCCGTACCGCCGCCAAAAAGTTCACTAAATGTTTTAGAGAAATTCTGGCTTATTTTCTGGAAGCCTTCGGTAAAGATTTCCTGCATCTGACTTGTAAGTTGATTGATAAGTTTATTAAGTTGTGCACGTGATGCCTCCACGTCGTTTATCTGTGCAGACAAGAAGTTGTAACGCTCGCTAACCTCTTTATACTCTTCAATAGCCGAAACGTTTACGTTACCGAGTGAGCGGATTTTGTTCTTGATATCGGTCAAATCCTTTTTGGCGGCAGTGGGATTTTCAATCTCAATGCCTATTTTCTCGGCTTCGCTTCGGGTCAATTCGTACTCGTCATAAAGACGGCGGATAACGTCGTCATACTCACGCATCATAACCTCTTTGCGTTCGGTAAGTCGGGCTAATTCGCCGCCGATTTTCTCACGCTGTAAGGTATTTTCACGTTCACTGTTGCGAAGTTCAATACCCGATTTCTCGGTTTGATTTCGTCTTTCAATATAATCTTTAATATTATTTTCGCTATCGGTAATCTTATTTTTAAATTCTTCGATACCGTCGCCCACAGTTTCAATTTCGTTTTTCAGATTTTCGTTCTTGAACTGCAAAGCAGCGATTTCACTATCAATAGCATTCACACGTTCGGTGCGTTCTGCAATTGATTTGTTGATGTTTTCGGTACTAAGATTGATAGTTTCAATATCCTTACCAACCTCGATAACCGAAAGTTTTAGTTCGGTTATCTTATTTGTCAAATCTTCTCTTGTGGCGTTAAGATTGTCTCTGCCACCTGTCATTCTGTCAATTTCAGACTGAATTTCAGTCTTCTTAGCCTCAATTTCCGAAATTTCCTTTGCGCTGGCGGTAGAAGCGGTTTTGAGTTGCTCAATCTTCTGCTCGTTGGCGCTACGCTCATTTTGAAGTTCCAAAAGCGCAGACTTAACGTTATCACGCAATTCTGTAAGGCGCTTAACCTCAGAGATGGTACGGATTTTATCTTCATTTACGGTTGTTAAATCCGCATTCATAGCGGTAATATCCGCCATAACTTCATTAACTGCGTTTTGTGCTTCGTTTAATTTTTGTGCGGTATCTTCGGAACGGGCTTTAAGTTTTTCAATTTCCTGTTCAATCGCCTTAATATCGTTTGCACGGCTTAGAAGTCCTGAGTTTTTAGAAACCGAACCACCCGTAAGCGAACCGCCCGGATTTACTACCTGACCGTCAAGTGTTACTACTTTTACACGGTAACCCTGATTTTTTGCAATAGCCGTAGCATAATCAATATCTTCTGCCACAACAACCGCGCCCAAAAGATATTTAACAATTTCGGTATACTTTTTGTCGCACTTAATAAGGTCACTTGCAATACCTATGTAGCCGTCCATTTTTTCAAAACCGTGCTCTTTAAATTCACGGGATTTGATAGTATCAACAGGCAAGAAAGTAGCACGGCCGCCCTTATTACTTTTAAGGAAATTGATTGCTTTTTTAGCATCGCTTTCACTTTCGGTAATAACATTCTGAATAGCGTTAGAAAGCGCCGCTTCAATTGCAATACTGTACTTTTTATCAACGTCAATAAGTTTAGAAACGGGACCGCAAATACCACGCAGCACACCCATTTCAGCCTTATTCATAACAAACTTAACCGAATGTGCAAAACCTTCCATATTATTTTCAAGGTCGGTAAGAATTTGCACACGTCTTAGCTTTGCTTCAATATCAAGGTTTATATTGTCAAGGTCTGCCTTTAATTTATCAGCCGCTTCTTTTTTAGAGTTGAGTCGCAACTCATAACCTTTTAATGAGTTTTGTATGCTCTGGGCATTTTCATCCAACTTTTTAAGAAGCGTATCGGTCTCGGAAAATTCACCGTCTAAATGAGCAATTTCACCGTTACGGGCTGTGATAAGTTCATCCAAGGCGGTATTACGTGCCGTAATTTCTTCAATAGAAGTATCAGCCGTAACCATTTTAACACGCATATCAGCACTACTTGCTGATAAAACGTTAAGTTCTCTTATCTGATTTTCAATCTTATGGCTTATACTGTCAGAATCGGTAAGCAATTCAGCCAACTGATTTTCAAGACCGTGAAGTTTTTCTTCAAGTTCTGCTAATGATTGTTTCTTTTCACTAGCCGAAATATTCAACTGTTCAATCTCTAAAACAGCCGAATTATGCGAATCGCCCAAACTACTCTTTTCCTCGCTCAGACGCTCAATCGACTCATTATTATGAGCAATATCATTTTGCAAAACGGTAATTACACCTTCGGCTTTTACAATTTCTTCATTAAATGAAGAAATATTAAGACGTTCACCCTCAATATCCGACGTAAGTTTTGCAAAAAGCGAGGTATTTTGCTCAGTTCTGCGGTCAAACTCTTCCAAAGCCTGTTCAATTTCTCTGTAAGAAAGTTGAGCCGCCGCAATCTTGCTTTCCTGATTACGCAATGCTTCTTTTGAATTATTAAGTGTATAAAGCCAAAGACCTATTTCAAGTTCCTTTTTCTGCGCCGCCAATTCCAAGAATTTTTGTGCTTTGCGGCTTTGTTCTTCCAAAGGACCTACACGTGACTCTAACTCGTCAACAATATCGTGAAGCCGAAGTAAATTGTCCTCTGCGGCAGAAAGTTTTCTTTCTGCTTCTAATTTACGGTAACGGTATTTTGAAATACCTGCCGCTTCTTCAAAAATATCACGGCGTTCACCTGATTTAGAACTGATAATATTATCAATCTTACCCTGACCTATCATAGAATAACCGTCACGGCCAAGACCGGTATCCATAAACAGTTCGTGTATATCTTTAAGACGTACAGACACGTTGTTTATAGCATATTCACTTTCGTGAGAACGGTAATAACGGCGGGTAATCGCTACAAAATCGTTATCAAAATTTAAAGAACGGTCGGTGTTATTGATATTAAGGGTAACTTCACAAAAACCGTGCGGACGTCGTGTTTCAGTACCGCCGAAAATAACGTCTTCCATAGACTGACCACGAAGACTTTTGGTTGATTGTTCACCCAAAACCCAACGCACTGCGTCAGAAATATTACTTTTACCGCTTCCATTAGGACCTACAACAGCAGTTATACCCTTACCGAATTTCAAAACAGTTTTATCTGCAAAAGATTTAAAGCCTTGAATTTCAATCGAACTTAAAAGCAATTATAACACTTTCCTTTCTATCCTGAATTTTAAATCGTCCAAACTGTCGTCTACCTTTACCTTGCAGTCAAAACCACGGGTTTTCAGGTATTTTATATTGGACTTTCTCTGACCCGTCATTTTCGAAACGTCGCTTTTACCAACGTAAATTATATATTCACCCTTGTCGAAAAGATGAGTCAAAACCTTTGTTAGCATAATTTGTGACTGACAAAGTTCGCTGAATGCAGGATGCCACGGGCCTGCCAGATACGCATCCTTTTCTATTGAATGAAGACCCAAACGGATTACGTTTATTCCCTCTTTGGTAAGCATCATATAAAGTTTTGTGCAAATCTTTATAGCATCAGGCAAAGTTTGCGGTTTATAAATACCGTCGATATAAAGTGCCGCCAAATCAGTATCTTTAAGCACAATAGTCGGATAAATACGCACCGTATTGGGCTTTATCTCTATAATTTTCTTAACAGTACGCTCTAACGATTCGTTATCGTCAGCATAAAGCCCTGTCATTATTTGAAGGCCGAGTTCAAATCCGTGCTTCTTTATAATCGCCGAAGCCGTTTCAATATCTCGTGAGGTATGTCCTCTATTATTCATTTTTAAAACATGATTATTAAATGACTGTGCACCAAGTTCAATAGCGGTTACGTTATATTCTTTTAAAAGTTCTAAAATTTCATCATCAATAGCATCGGGGCGGGTTGAAATTCTGATTCCTTTTACAAGACCGATTTTAACAAAAGACGATGCCGCTTCCAAAAGACTTATCATATAGTTATGGTTTATGGCAGTAAAACTACCGCCGAAAAAAGCTATTTCGGTAGTATTAGGGTCATACTTTTTAGACTTTACCGCCGTAATTACCGCTTTTTCAACGTCGCTGGCATTAGGTGCTTTGCAAGTACCTGTTATATAACGCTGATTGCAAAAACTACACTTATTAGGACAACCGATATGGGGCACAAAAATAGAAATGTTTGAATGTTTCTTACTCATATTTTAGTCCCCATAAGTTCGAGCGCCTGTTTTGCCGCCATTTGCTCGGCTTGTTTTTTATTTTTACCAACACCCGTACCTATTACGTTAGAATTAAGATGTACCTCAACCTCAAAAACTTTGTTATGGTCGGGTCCGCTCTCACTTTTAAGTATATAACTTACCGATTCTTCGGGGTTGCGCTGAATAATCTCCTGCAATACGGTTTTATAATCCTTAAAACAACCGTCTTCTTTATGTTCAAGTTCGGGTAAAATAAAGCGCAAAACGTATTTTTTAGCCACGTCCATACCGCCGTCAAGGTAAATTGCGGCTAAAATTGCTTCAAAAGCATCGGCTAAAATAGAATCCCTCTCTCTGCCGCCGCTTTTTTCTTCACCTCGACCTAATTTCAAAAATTCCCCTATCCCTAATTCACGTGAAAAAGCGCAAAGTGATTTTTCACACACAAGCGAAGCACGTAGTTTTGTAAGTTCACCTTCGGGTATAAATTTAAAATTCTGGAACAAATACTCAGCCACTATAATAGATAAAACCGAATCTCCCAAAAACTCCAATCTTTCGTTAGAGGTGATACCGTTACGCATTTCGTTAGCATAGGACGAGTGTGTAAGTGCGTTTTCGAGTAAAGCAATATTATTAAATTTGTAATTAAGTTTTTTCTCTAAAACTTCCATTATAATTTAATCCTTATTCCTTAATTTGTGAAAGTGCTTCTGTTATGTTGCCTATAACGTTGGCTTCTGTAAATTTAACCGCTTGTCTGATAGCATTTTTAAGCGCCTTAGCATCAGAATTGCCGTGCGATTTAATAACAGTTTTGCGTACACCTAAAAGGGGTGCGCCGCCAACCTCACTGCTATCCATCATACTTTTAAGCGCATAAAGGTCTTTCTTAATAACAAGCGCCGCAAGTTTGTTGAATATATTTTTATACAAAGCATTTTTAATAAGTTTAAAAAGAGTAATTGAAGTACCTTCAATAAGTTTTAAAGCGATATTACCTGTAAAACCGTCTGTAACAACCGCATCACACACGCCTTTGGGCATTTCGCGTGACTCTATATTACCAACAAAGTTAATGGGCGCTTCTTTTAAAAGTGCGTACGCTTCTTTCTGCAATTCTCCGCCCTTTGAATCTTCCGTACCTATATTCAAAAGACCGATTGTGGGGTTTTCCTTGCCCTCTACGCCATTCATATAAGCACTTGCCATTATACCGAACTGAGCAATCATTTCAGGACGGCATTCTGCATTTGCACCCATATCCATAAGCATATAGTGTCCGTTAGGTGAAGGTATCATACCTGCCAATGCAGGACGCTTTACACCTTTAATTCTCTTAACCAATAAAGTACCGCCGACAACCACAGCACCCGTAGAACCTGCCGAAACAAAAGCATCCGCTCTGTCTTCGCTAAGTTCTTTAAATGCCATAGCCATAGAAGATTCTTTATGTGCCTTTAAAAGTGTTGTAGGGTCATCGTGCATATCCATAATATCGGTACAATGCACAATCTTTAAATCGCCGAAAAATTTAAGGTTATTTTCCTTAATAACAGCCTCTATTTTTTCCTTATCGCCTGTAAGGGTAATATCAACTTTACATTCGTCAGATGCAAGACACGCACCTTTTACGATTTCTACGGGAGAATTATCTCCGCCAAAAGCATCTACTACAACTCTCATAAACTTACTCCTTATCTTTAAACCAATCAAGCGACCTATTTGCCAAAGCCATATATCGCTCTCTTTTATCCTTGATTTTTTCATTTAACGGGGGTAATATGCCAAAATTTGCGCCCATAGGCTGAAAATTTTCAACTGTACAATCGGTGATATAACCGAGCAAAGCACCAATCATTGTAAATTTAGGTAAAACTAATCCTTCTTGACCTTTTAAGCGTTTTACAGCGTTTATACCTGCTATAATTCCGCTACTTGCTGATTCCATATAGCCTTCCACACCAGAAAGTTGACCTGCAAAAAAGATATTTGGGTATTTTTTGAGCGATAAATCACTATTTAGCAAACGGGGTGAATTTATAAATGAGTTGCGGTGCATAACACCGTAACGCATAAATTCGGCATTTTTAAGCGCAGGGATAAGCGAAAACACCCTTTTTTGTTCGGGAAATTTTAAATTAGTCTGAAAACCAACCAAATTAAAAAGCGTACCGTCGGCATTCTCACGCCTTAGTTGCACCACCGCCCAAGGTCTGTGCCCTGTTTTAGGGTCACGTAGTCCCACAGGCTTCAAGGGACCGAAGCGAATAGAATCTTCTCCCCTTTTTGCCAATACCTCAATCGGCATACATCCCTCGTATACGGTTATAGGCTTATCAAACTCAGAAAGCAAAGCGCTCTCGGCGTTTATAAGCTCATTATGAAAATGCTCGTATTCTTCCTTATTCATCGGGCAGTTGATATAATCGTCAGTACCCTTACCGTAACGGGAAGCATAAAAAGCCGACTCAAAATCAACACTTTCTTTTGTGACAATAGGCGCTGCCGCATCGTAAAAACTTAAATTTTCGCTTTCACACATTTGCGATATGCTTTGCGCCAACTCGTCATCGGTCAAAGGTCCGGTTGCCACAACAGTAATAATATCAGGGTCAAGTTCTTTTACAATCTCGCTTTTAACCGTAATATTAGGGTGGTTTTTTACGGTGTCGGTTATAAACTGTGAAAAAATATCGCGGTCTACTGCCAAAGCGCCACCTGCCGCAACCGAGCATTTTTCAGCGGCTTTCATACATATAGAGCCAAACCAACGCATTTCTTCCTTTAAAAGCCCTGCCGCCGAATCAACACGGTTGGCTTTCAGGGAGTTCGAACACACAAGTTCGGCAAAATTATCGCTTTTATGGGCGGGTGTTTTTTTATAAGGTTTCATTTCAAAAAGTTCCACCTTAACACCCTGCTCGGCGATTTGCAAAGCCGCTTCGCAACCTGCAAGACCACCGCCTATAACAGCAATTTTATCCATTTTATTTTTCCTTTTTCTTATTCACTCTTGAAGGGCACTGTGAATTCATACAGTATTTTCTGCCACGGATACCGTTGATTATATAACTTCCGCATTCCTGACAAACGTCACCCGTTGGGATACCGGGAGAAGCAAAATCACACTTTGGATAATTTGAACAACCGTAGAACTTCTTACCCTTTTTAGAAATTCGTTTTACAAGTTTCTGACCGCACTTTGGACAAGGCTGTGTAACTTCGTCTTCGGGTACGGGTTTTGTATTTTTACATTCGGGATAACCGGGACACGCCAAGAATTTACCAAAACGACTTGATTTAACCACCATTTTTCTACCGCATTTTTCACAAACAATATCGGTTTCAATATCGGGCACTTTAACCTTTTTGCCGTTAAGTGAATTTTCAGCCTTGGAATAATAATTATCAAAATCCTTATAAAATTCGGCAATGGTCTGACTCCAATCAAGGTCACCTGCACCGATTTTATCAAGTTTTACTTCCAAACCTGCGGTGAATTTAACATCGAAAATCTTGTCAAAGAATTCAACCATCAAATCAGCAACAACTTTGCCGAGTTCGGTAGGTTTGAATACCTTTTTCTCACGCTCGATATAATCACGGTTCATAATATTGGAAAGTATAGGTGCATAGGTAGAAGGTCTGCCTATACCGTTTTCGTCAAGCGCTTTAATAAGAGTGGGTTCGGTATAACGTGCAGGCGGTTGAGTAAAGTGCTGTGTATCAACCAAGTCACGCAATTTCAAAACATCATCTACCATCATTTCAGGCAGGTCGCTTTCTTTTGCCTCTTCTTCATCCTTACCCTCTACGTAAAGCACGGTAAAGCCATCAAACTTAACAGAATATCCACTTGCTTTAAAGAGATAATCATTTGCGGTAATATCAACGTTTACGGTATCCTGCACACAATCCGCCATAAGTGAAGCTATGAAGCGTTCCCAAATAAGTTTATATAACTTATACTGTTCGGCTGTGAGAGAACCCTTGATACTGTCAGGAGTGATAAATACGTCGGTAGGACGGATTGCTTCATGGGCATCCTGAGCCGAGTTTTTAGACTTATAATAACGGGGTTTAGATGGTAAATACTTATCACCGTAAGCACCCGCAATGTACTTATTAGCCGCAGCACGTGCTTCTTCGGATATACGAAGCGAGTCGGTACGCATATAGGTAATAAGACCGGTAGCGCCGATACCCGGAAGTTCGATACCTTCATAAAGTTGCTGTGCTATACGCATTGTGCATTGACCTGTGAAGCCGAGTTTACGTGATGCCTCTTGTTGTAAAGTAGAAGTAATAAAAGGCGGAGCAGGTTGTTTATTGCGCTTGCCTTTCTTTATATCTGTAACTTTATATTCTGCATTTTCAAGGTTGTGCAAAATTTCACTTGCGGCAGTTTCGTCGGGAATAAGATCAATCTTACCGTTTTTATCGCCGTAAAGTTTTGCGATAAAGGTTTTTCTGCCGGCGGCAAGTTTGGCTTCAACTGTCCAATACTCAGTTGCTACAAACTTTTCAATCTCACGTTCTCTTTCAACTACAAGACGGAGCGCTACAGTCTGCACACGTCCGGCAGACAAACCACTTTTAACCTTTTTCCACAAAAGCGGACTGAGTTTATAGCCAACAATACGGTCAAGTACACGACGGGCTTGTTGAGCGTCAACCAAATCCATATTTATCTTACGCGGAACTTTAATGCCTGCCTGAACGGCAGATTTTGTAATTTCATTAAAAGTTACACGGTTAGCGCTATCCATATCAAGCGCCAAAATTTGTGCCAAATGCCACGAAATCGCTTCACCCTCTCTATCAGGGTCGGTTGCGAGATATACTTCGTCACAGTTAGCAGCCGCCTGTTTCAAAGACTTGATAAGGTCTTTCTTATCGGTCATATTTATATACTGCGGTGCGAAGCCGTTTTCAATGTCCACGCCAAGTTTTGATTTTGGCAAATCTCTTATATGTCCTGCCGAAGCCATTACTTCATATTCTCCGCCCAAATATTTCTTTATGGGCTTTACTTTTGTAGGTGACTCCACTATTAAAAGCTTTGACATAAATTACCTCCGTTATTTACATATCTCATACTGACCGCCGGGCAAGGCACGTATAATAAATTCCATTTCAAGTTCTGTTAAAGCTGAAAGCAATTTACCCGAGTCAAGACCGGTATCCAGTTCATCAGGATAAAATTTTTGTGTATCTAAACAATTATATACTATTTTTGCTTCATTTGAAAGAGTTTCATTCAATATTTTTTTATTTTTTTTAGAATTTTCTGATTTAGGCTCTTTTTTAAAGGCTCTTTCAATATCGATTTTATCAGGGAAAAGCGGAATATATTCATTAAATATATCGCTCGCATCCAAAAGCGGTTTTGCACCGTCACGAAGCAGTGCGTTAGAACCCTTGTATTCAGCCGCATTTGGATTACTGGGAATTACAAAAACATCCCTGCCCTGTTCTAATGCATGGTTAGCGGTAAGCAAAGCCCCGCTTCTCGACCTTGCTTCTATAACCACCGTACCCAAAGACAAAGCCGAAATAATACGGTTTCTTACTGGAAAAGTGTAACGGGTTATAGGTGTATCGGGCGGATATTCGCTTATAAGACAACCTTTGGACATTATATGCTCTCTTAAAGCACGGTTTTCTTCCAAGTAACTCACGTTGAAACCGCAACCCATAATAAGCACAGTTTTAGCATCTGCTTTTAAAGCGCCTATGTGTGCGTAGGTATCACTACCTACTGCGCCGCCACTTACAACATTAAATCCCGCTCTGCCAAGACGGTAGCCCAAAGAATAAGCCGCTTTTTTACCAAATTCCGATACTTTGCGTGGTCCTACAATAGAAATCACAGGTATACTATCAAAATCAGGAAAACTGCCCTTTATATACAAAACCATAGGTGGATTGCAAATGGTTTTAAGAGCTTCCGGATAGATTTCATCATCGTATTTGATAAGCCTGATTTGTTTTTTATTACATTCTTCAATGATTTTTACGGCATCTTCAATAGGGGTTTTGGCAATCTTTTCAAATTCGCCTTTTGAAAAAATCCCCATCTCTTTACGAGCCGAAAAATCCATATCATATATGTCTTTTGGAGAGAGCGACCTTTCCAAAATATCCGAAAAAGTTTTACTTCCCTGTCCTAAACAAAGTTGCAACCAAACGTAATATTTCATTTCATCATTTCCCAAATAGCAATAGCCGCCGCAACCGAAGCATTAAACGACTCGGCTTTACCGCTCATCCTAATGGTTATTTGACTGTCGGCAATTTGCTTAGCCTTTTCGGTAAGACCGTTCGCTTCGTTACCTATCATAACAACCAAACCGTCGCAAAAAGAAACATCGGTTATAGATTGTGCCGTACCGTCCACCACACAAGCGAAAGATTTAAGACCGCTAGCCTTTATGCCGTCGCTAAAATCATCGAGCACTATAATCGGCATACGAAGAAGAGTACCCATAGAAGCACGAAGTGACTTAGGTGAATAAGGGTCACAACCGCCTGCAGATAAAATCATACCGCTGACACCGAGCGCTTCAGCAGTACGGCTTATAGCGCCGAGATTTGACGGGTCGTTTATGTTTTCAAGCGCAATATATTTTCCGTTTTTATTGATTGCGATGTTTTTTTCGGGCATCTTAGCCAAAGCAATTATACCCTGCGGTGTGGTTGTATCGCTGATTTTCTTAAACAAACTGTCGGGTATTTTATAACATTCCTGAGAATTTTGTGTAAAATTCTGTACCGCTTCATCATACTTTGAAAAAGCGGTTTCACTGACAATTAACTTATCAAACTTAATTCCGCATGCAAAAGCATCATCACAAATTCTAAGGCCTTCGAGCACGAACAGATTATGCTCTTTTCTGGCAGAAGACGAGCCTTGTAATGCACAAACAAGTTTGATAAGTGAATTATCTTTACTGGTTATAATTTTGAATTTTTCCATTTTTTCACCTTCTTTAAAAATGAAAAAGTCGCCCGAGAGAGTTTTCACTCGGGCGAAAAATTATTACTTTTCAAGTGCTTTCTTAGCAGCCTTTACAAGTGTTGCAAAACCTTTTGCATCGTTTACTGCAAGGTCAGCAAGCATCTTGCGGTTGATTTCAATACCAGCCTTGTTAAGACCGTTAATAAATGAAGAATAGTTCATATCATTCATCTTACAAGCAGCAGAGATACGTGTAATCCAAAGACGACGAAAATCACGCTTTTTAAGGCGTCTGCCAATATAAGCGTAGTTACCTGATTTCATTACTGCTTCTTTTGCGGTTTTAAAAAGCTTAGACTTAGCGCCAAAGTAGCCCTTAGCAAGCTTTAATACTTTATTTCTTCTTTTGCGTGTTGCTAACGCACCTTTAATACGTGCCATTTACTTTTCCTCCTATTTAAAGTCTTTCCTTATTTATAAGGAATGAGTTTCTTGATTGTTGCGGTATTTGTTACATCTGCAACAACGGTCTTACGAAGATTTCTCTTACGTTTTGTGGTTTTCTTGTTAAGGATGTGCGACTTAAAAGCATGAGCACGTTTAACACTACCGTTTTTTGTGAGTTTGAAACGCTTTTTAGCGCCACTGTGAGTTTTAATCTTAGGCATTTTAGTCCCTCCAAATATTTTTTACTTAGATTATTTTCCCGATTTCGGAGCCAAGAACATAAGCATATTACGGCCTTCCATCTTTGCAGGTTTTTCAACCGTACAATAGTCGGCGCAAAAATCTGCGAAACGTGACATTAAATCAAGAGCGATTTCGGGATGACCCATTTCTCTACCGCGGAAACGAACTGAAACCTTTACCTTGTTACCTGCTTCCAAAAATTTGATAGCATGTCTTCCTTTTGTTTCAAAGTCGTGAGTATCAATACCCAAACCGATAATACGGATTTCCTTGGTTTCGATAACCTTTTGGTTTTTTCTGGCTTCTTTTTCACGCTTAGCCTGTTCAAAACGGTACTTACCGTAGTCCATTATTTTACAAACGGGGGGCTGTGCGTTAGGAGAAATGCATACCAAATCCAAATCTTTTGCGTATGCTGCCTCCAAAGCCTTATCAACCGAAATGATACCGATTTGTGAGCCGTCGTCCGAAATAACACGAACTTCCTTAAATTTAATACCTTCGTTTATTGCGAGTTCTTTACTGCTGATGTGAATACACCTCCGAAAAGTTTTGAGATAAACATACAAAAAGCGTGGACGCAATACGCCCACGCATAAGAATACCAAAGTGTGAAATTTGGAAACTTATTAACCCTTTCAAACGAATCTCGGGGTGAGGACGCCGTGCGTACTACTTTGTTGTCATATCAATTATACACTTTTTTACGCATTTGTCAAGCATTTTTTTAAAATTTCTGCTTTATCTGTCTTTTCCCAAGGCAAATCGATATCAGTTCTGCCCATATGACCGTAAGCCGAAGTTTGTCTGTAAATAGGACGGCGCAAATCGAGTGTATCAATAATTGCGGACGGTCTTAAATCAAACACTTTATTCACTACTTTTACAATTTGTTCGTCGCTGTAAACACCTGTGCCGAAAGTATCTACCATTACCGATACAGGCTTTGCAACACCGATAGCGTAAGCCAATTCAATTTCGCATTTTGAAGCCAAACCTGCGGCTACGATATTTTTAGCAACGTAACGTGCGGCATAAGCGGCGCTACGGTCAACTTTTGTGGGGTCCTTACCCGAAAATGCACCGCCGCCGTGACGTGCATATCCGCCGTATGTATCAACAATAATTTTACGTCCTGTAAGACCTGTATCACCCTGCGGACCGCCCACAACAAAACGGCCTGTGGGATTTATATAAATCTTGGTATTTTCGTCAAATAATTCGCTCGGAATAATGGGCTTAATTACCTTTTCGAGTATATCCGCACGTAAAGTTTCAAGTTCTACATCATCGGTGTGCTGACTCGATACTACAACCGCATCAACACGCTTGGGAGCGCCGTTTTCATATTCAACCGTTACCTGAGTTTTTCCATCGGGATTAAGATATGAAAGTTCGCCCGATTTTCTGACGTCGGTAAGGCGCTTTGCCATTTTATGAGCCAATGAAATTGCCAAAGGCATAAGTTCTTCTGTTTCGTCACAAGCGTAGCCGAACATCATACCCTGGTCACCTGCGCCGTGAAGATTATAATCATCTTCTTCGCCGTCTTTAAGTTCCAAAGACTTGTCAACACCCATAGCAATATCGGGCGACTGCTTATCAATAGCGGTCATAACTGCACAGGTATTGCCGTCAAAACCTGCTTTTGCGCTATTATAACCAATATCGCAAACTGCCTGTCTTACAATTTCGGGTATATCAATTTTAGCAGTAGTAGTAATTTCACCCATAACGGTCACAACACCTGTAGTACAGAAAGTTTCACACGCAACACGGGCATCTTTATCCTGTGCTAAAATTGCATCTAAAACCGAGTCGGATATGCGGTCGCATACTTTATCGGGATGACCCTCTGTTACTGATTCAGAAGTGAATAAAAAATTGTTCATTTAAAAATCCTCCGTTTTAACATTCTTATCCTTAACAAGTAAAAAAACCGCTCAACGAAAGAGCGGTTAAATTTAAAACAAACCTCATCTTTCGGTAAAACCGACGGATTTAGCACCTTGAATAACAGGTTGCCGGGCTTCAACGGGCCGTGTCCCTCCACCACTCTTGATAAGGAAAATATTTAGTTTGCCTATGTATTATATCACAAAATGACGATTTGTCAATATTTTTCATAAAAAAATCGCCAAGCAATACCTTTTCTTCAATTCCTTCAAGCATTTCACTTGTAAGTGCGCCCGTTTCAATAATTGTACGGGTAAAACGCTCGGTCGGTGATTTTTCATCAATAGCCTGCGGTGTAGCAATGGGAGCTTTTGCATTTTCACCTTGTTCTATTATTCCGTAGGTTGAATTAGCTTCTCCCCACAGCCGTTCGGTTTCTTCAATATATTCTTCCTGTGTGATTTCACCGCTCTCGTACCTTTTCAGGTTGTCCCTTATTTGTTGCGCAGGGGAGCCGAGAGAGAAAGAACCAACAGTTTCTTCCGAAATATCGGAATAATTATCGTTACTTTCGGATATATTATTCTTGACAATAGGTTTATTTTGTGTTAACTTATTGTTAGAGAGTTCGACATTGGCGTTAGGGTTTTCCCTTTCGTTAACTACGGCATGTAAAGTCCGTGGGGTGTCTGACTCTCTTTGTTTTTCAGCAGAAAAACTATATACATATTCGCCATCCGCTCTCTCTTTAACATTTATAGAAACTCGATATGGTTCATATTCATCGCTGTCATATTCAGCAAAGTAAATATCATTTATAAAATAATGCCATTTTGTTACGTCTTTATGAGCCGGATTATCTTTTCCTGTTTCATCCTTTGAATAATTATACTGTGATTCTGAGGCGATTTGGTAATAATCATCCGCTAAATCCAATGTCACTCTTTGTTCGGACGACGTTCCATGACGATTTCCGCCCATAAGTTTCGATGCATCTGTCGGAATATTCCCACTCTCATCATAGGTCGGGTCAAATTTTGCCTCTATATACTTAATATTGCCATTTTCTTCTATTTTCAATTTAATAGGTTTTTTCGACCAAACATTTTGTATATAGTTCAAAATTTTATCAGCCTTAGCCATTTTAGGAGTGCCTTTCGGGAAATTTGATTTATATTTACCTCTGCCATCTTCAGCATATCCTTCAAAACTATAACTTACCCCACCGCTATTTTAGCGGCTTTTTTTGTATCACGGGAATCGAGCACACGTGCAATCCTTTTTTCGATATATTCAAGGTCATCCACAAGTCTTTGGTGTTGTTTTACACCTTTAATACTTGCTATAAGGTCCTTTATCCAATCCACAAACTTTTGCAACCAGTTGCGGTCGGTTTCATTAAGGCTCTCAAATTCCGCAAGTGTGTCCTCTATCTTGAAAATAGCGTCAAGATTACTGTCCGCAAGGTGCTGCGCTACATCCTTGCGGTTGCCTTTAAATAGAACAACCGATATAAAGTCGGCAATCATTTCACGCTGTGCATCTTCTAAGGTGAAACTATTTTTATATTTCTGTGAAAAACTGCCGTTCTACACGTCGTCCATATAAAACTGCGCCAAAGCCTGTAAAGCCTCTTCACGTGTCCCCTCGAAATCAGTTCCGTTTTTCGCTTTCAACTGTGCACGTGCGTACCGCTCAAAAGAAGAACTGTTTCTGAATAAAAAGTTTTTAAGGCTCTGATACGCGCCACGGCTTTCAAGGCTGTGTATAAACTCATGCTTAAATAATTGGTAATACGATTCCACGGCAGAGTTACTCTCAGATAAATATATCGTGTTGCTCTCACGCATATACACACCCTTTTTACCCGAAAGCACCTTTGCATCACTACTGACAAAAACCACATTCATACCGCTATCAAGTTTTTCGGCAACGTCAAGAATATGTCGTTGCTTGGCAGTTTTCATTTTTTTGAACGCAGCTTCGTCATATTCCGCTTTCGTAGGTTCCCGGTGTATCTCTTGGTCACTCGGCTCACTTAAACCATACTCACCGCTCTCATCGGCTCCTTCTTCGAGAGAACTGTCGCCATCGGCGACTGAGGGAGTTCCTTCACTTTCAGGCATAAAATTAGCAGACTCCGTAAAGTCTGCTTCCATATCCGTATTAAATTTATTGACCGCTTCTACAACCGCTCCCCAATCACTAAACATACCGCCAAACGTCTGTTCCGCAAACGCAGGGTCAGAAAGCACAAACTGATTTATATATGCGGCAATCTCTCGCATAAAAATCGGTCCGGTATCAATATCATCAACATCATATCTATTATTAAATTGATTTTTGTTAATTTGTCTTGCGATATATTTATAAGTATCTGACAAAAAATCTATTTCATCATAAAGTACAGATTCATAATCAGCATAAGCAGGATTATTTGTCTTTTGTGCAACGTGTACCTTTTCGTGGTCGAAAGTTTGCTTCGGCGGTAAAGACGATTCACTTGATACATATACAGTTCCGTCAGGTGCAGTAAACGCCTCTGTACGAGTCACCGTAACTCCGTTCACCGTTCTCTCAATAGGTCCGTCACAGTATATTACTTTCATACCCGCATTTGCAAATGCTACATAAGCCTTATATCCATTAGTATTATCCGCCTTGCCTTCGGTAAAGGAAACACTGCTGTTTTTAGTATGATTTATACGAAGTCGTCTTTGTGCTTTTCCCTCCACTCTGTCAAGAACTTCACCATTTCCTCCTTGGACATAGCCATCAATTGTTTGCCTGCTTTCTCGAACTTCGCGTTCTCCTCTGGCGTCAACGGTTCCTCCTTGGCTTTCTTCCATTCTTCCTTTGTTATATATTCGCCCATTTTGTTCGCCTCCTCGATTTATTATACCATTTTGTGAATTGGGTTGCAAGGAATTTTCAGTACTCACTTTCCAATTACCTTTAAGCACCTGTTGACCTAAACTACTTTTAGAAAGCAACTCAATCTCACCAACCGAAAGTTCTATACCAGTTTGTTTCTTTAACGTCGCTCTCGCAAGTTCTAAAACAAAAATCTTTCCCTGAAAAGAGAAAGATTTTTTAATATCTACTTTATTCAATCTCACTTGCCATTTGGTTGAAATTATAGTAAATGCCGCCGAGTCTCAAAAGTTCTGCGTGTGTTCCCTGTTCTACAATTCCGTCTTCGGTAAGCACCATAATTCTATCGGCATTACGTATTGTAGAAAGACGGTGTGCGACAGTTATGGTAGTTCTGCCTATTGACAGTTTGTTAAGAGATTTTGCCACCGCAAATTCGCTCTCATTATCGAGGGCGCTTGTGGCTTCGTCGAGTATAATAATCGGCGGATTTTTAAGGAAAACACGGGCAATACTTATACGTTGCTTCTGTCCGCCCGAAAGTTTCACGCCACGTTCACCAACATACGTGTCATAGCCGTCTTTAAGTGAGGTTATAAACTCATCAGCACCTGCTTTTTTGGCGGCTTCTATTACCTCTTCCCTTGTAGCGCCCGGTTTTCCGTAGGCGATATTCTCATACACCGTACCCGAAAACAAATACACATCCTGCTGTACCATACCGATACTCTTGCGCAAACTTTTAAGGGTGTATTTTTTAATGTTTTCTCCGTCAAGAAAAATTTCACCACCCGTTACATCATAAAAACGCGGAATCAAATTACAAAGAGTAGTTTTGCCGCCACCCGAAGGACCGACAAAAGCAATCTTTTCACCTTTTTTGATAGTGAAATTCAAATCCTTGAAAACACGGTTATGGTCGTCAGGATATTCAAATGATACATTTTTAAACTCAATATTACCCTGTGGGTTTTCCAAATCTTTGGCATCAGGCTCATCAAAAATCTCGATATCAGCATCCTTTATTTCCACAAAACGCTCGATACCTGTCATACCGCGTTGGAACTGCTCAGCGAACTCAATAATACGGCGCACGGTAGCAATAAACGTAGTAACGTAAAGCAAATAAGCCACCAAGTCACCTGCATTTATTTGACCGTATATAAGGAACAAACTACCTGCAATTACCACCGCCGAGTACATAATACCGTCAAACAAACGGGTAGTGGTAGAGAAAGCACCCATAAACTTATAAGATAATTTCTTTATAGAAAAATAGTTTTGATTATCTTTTTCAAATTTTTCTTTTTCTATATCCTCATTTGCAAATGCCTTTACTACTTTTTGACCCAAAAGCGAATCTTCTATTCTGGCATTAAGTTCACCTATCAGTTGACGCTGTTGACGGAAAGTGGCACGCATTTTAGCGTTGAGTTTACGGCAAACAAAGAACATTATAGGTATTATAACAAAGATTATAAGGGTTAGCGGTATATTTATACTCATAAGAATTATAAATGAAACTATACCTTTTACCCCTGCTATCAAAAACTCTTCGGGACAGTGGTGCGAAAACTCGGTAACGTCAAAAAGGTCGTTGGTAATGCGTCCCATAATCTGCCCGACTTTTGTGTTGTTAAAATAGGTATTGGAAAGATTTTGCAAATGCGAATAAGCGTCACGTCGCATATCGGTTTCAATATGCGTACCCATAACGTGCCCCGTGTACGCCATATAATAAAACGCCAAACCGTCTACTATACGCAAAAGGAAATACAAAAGACCGGCACGTAAAGCAAAGGTTACGGTAAGCAGTGCTTTATCGTCTATTGCGGTATTTGTAATTTCTCGCATAATAAGAGGCAAAACTATCTCACAAACGGTTGTAAGCGAAGCGCAAATTAAATCTATCACAAGGGTCTTCCAATATTTTTTATAATACGGTAAAAAACGCTTTATAAGCGCCGATGATTTATACTTTCTTTTTTCTTCCATAAATCCACTTCCTTAACACTACCTATTATACCTTAACACAGTTTAAAAAGCAATACCAAGACCCCTTTATTGACAAATTTCTCGTTTGGTATTATACTATATCAGTAATCTTTAAAAACGGAGTAACTTTATGAAAAAACTATTTGTAGACAAGAAACTTTTAATTCCTTTTGTTATTGCAATTTTAGGTGCTTTAATAATTATTGTAAGCCTGTTTCTACCCTATGCTTCTGCCACAGATGTACGAATGGAAGAAATCAATAACACCCCAGATGTTATAATAGACAGCGAAATGGGTATTACAACCAGTGATTTAGAAAATATTTCGATTGTAACATTCGCAAATTATTATAGTACCAATTCCATATCGATATTTGCAAGCAACGAAGGATACATATATTTGGCATTTGTTATCACCATTACTGTTTTCGCTGTTGCCGCCTTATTATTTGCTTTACTTAAAAAAGCAACGCCAATAATTATTTTTTCAATTTTAAATCTTTTGGTAATTGCTTTCCAACATTTCGATTTCACCTTACGCGGAGATATTTCAAGTAAATATTATGATTGCGGCATCGCAGTTTACTTATTCTATATCGCTATCGCTTTATCACTCATAGGCGCTATTTGGATGCTTATTATGAAGATTAAAATCAAAAAACAAAATATAGCATAAACCTTAAAATCTCCCGAAAAATCGGGAGATTTTTTTAATAACGCTCATTGACATTCTCCCGTTTTATTGTTAGAATGTAAATGTTGTTTGACAAGACACGACAAATTACAGGAGGCAGAAAAAATGAAAAAACTATTAGCACTTATTCTCACACTCGTATTCGCTTTAACTCTTACCGCTTGCAGCGGCGCTTCGGAGGTTGACGCTTTTTTAGACGATTTCGAAGCATGGGCAGACGAATACATCGCGCTCATTGAAGATTACAAGGAAAACCCATCTGACACCGACCTTCTCAACGATTTAACCGCAATCGCAGAAGAAGGAACAGATTTAATGGCAAGAATGGAAGAACTGGAAGATACAATCGTAACCGAAGAACAATCTGAGGAATTTGCGGCACATGCCCAAGCAGTTCAGGAAAAGGTTGAAAAAGCAACCGAAGGTTTGTACTAACAACTAAACACTCCCGACCATCAAAAATGGTTGGGGTGTTTTTAAAAAAGTATTGCTTTTATCAAAAAATATGATAAACCGCTATCTTAATACACCAAAAACCCGGAAGCCCTTATTTAACGAAGGGCTTCTGTTTTGTTTGTAACAAATCAAGGCGAAGCCTTGTATATCATCAATTCCGAAGGAATTGCATATCATCCGCAACTTGTTGCGGTATATCATCATTGCGAAAGCGATACAACCTGCGGTTGATGATATGCACCTTCGGTGATGAGATACACGCTAACGTGTGATGATATGCCATTGCTTTCGCAATGGATAAAAAATCGACTTGTTTTCACAAGTCGATCTTTTGGCTGGGGTGGCAGGATTCGAACCTACGAATGCAGCAGTCAAAGTGCTGTGTCTTACCGCTTGACGACACCCCAATATTAAGTTTTTATTTAATGTTTACGGTACGCTTTCGCGTACCGTAAAATGTGGGGTGGAAGATGGGATTCGAACCCACGGTCTCCAGTGCCACAAACTGGCGCTTTAACCAACTAAGCTACATCCACCATAGAACAAGAAATATTATACCATAATAATTTGTTTTGTCAATAAAAATTTTTATATTTTTTAAAAAATATCGAACAAAACAATTATCTACCCTGTATTTCTTTATTTTCACATATTCTTACACTTTGAGTTATTGCAATTTGAATTATTTTGCTCACTAATAAGATCTTCCGTAAAACATACCAAATATCCCCAAGCAAATACAGAAAAAAACGACCTTTAACATAAAAATAGCGGTATAAATCACAAAAACAAATATGCTTTTTTGAAGATTGACAATGCTTTTTCTATTTGCTATAATAAAAGCGGTGATAAACTATGAAAGATTTAATTATTAACACAAGAAAATACCGTGAAAAATTACTTAACGACCCATACAGACCAACCTACCATTTTGCTTTTCCGGATGACAACGGTGTTCCCGGTGATTGCAACGGTGCGTTTTTTGTTGATGGCGTTTATCATATTATGCACCTTTATGAAAATTCAAAAACCAACGCTTTTCATTGGGCGCACGTTTCTTCCACCGATTTATTACATTGGCGTCACCACCCCGATGCGCTTTGCTCCGAGGCGGGTGACCAAGGATGCTTTAGCGGAGGCGGATTTCTTGACGACGATAAAACCGCATATTTAACCTTTTGGAAATTCCCGTCGCCTGATGAAAAAGGCGATAACGGCGGTGTTGCTTTGGCTTATGCAAAGCCACCTTATGATGAATGGCATAGAATTACCCCTGTAGCCATTGAAGGATGTCGCGGCGACCATTGGGGTACGGCAGAAATAGAAATCAACGGCGAAATACAATATTTATCCTGTGCCGACCCAAGCAATATTTGGAAACAGGACGGGTACTACTATTTACAGGCAGGTAACAAATGGATGCTTGAAAGGTTTGGTCGCGCTGAAGATTCCGACCCTTATTTTCAGGGTGACTGGACCGACCTTTTCCGTTCAAAAGATTTAAAAAAATGGGAATTTGTGCACCGTTTTTACGAAAACACACATAAAGGTACAGACTGGCCCGATAAAACCGAAGACGATATGTGCCCGAGTTTTTTGCCTCTTTACGACGCAAAAGAAAACGGCAATAAAACAGATAAATGGCTACAACTTTTTATTTCACACAATAAAGGTTGCCAATATTATATCGGCACTTTAGAAAACGAAAAATTCTATCCCGAAACTCACGGCAGAATGACCTGGAACGATACGGCTTATTTTGCACCCGAGGCGTTGATAGACGACAAAAACCGTCATATTATGTGGACGTGGCTTCGTGATAATATGGATAACGATTTTGAAAAATTCGGGTGGAGTGGTGTATTTAGCTTTCCTAGAATTGTTTGGCTTGAAAACGGTGCACTTAAAATGGCACCTGCCGACGAACTTCAAAAACTCGAATATAACAAATTTGTTCCTACGATATCTGATGATAATACCGTTTCAGTAAATAACGGTGAAATTTTCCGTTTAAAAGCAGTTATTGATATAAGCACTCAAGAAAAATGCGGATTCAGTGTTAGAGTAGATAAAGAAAGTGGAAATAAAACCGAGATTTATTATGACAAAAGCAAACAAAAACTAATATTCGATGCCACTAAAAGCGGAAAAGAAGGCTGGACAATAAAAGAAGAAGCACCGCTTACAATAAATGAAAACGAATTGCTTAGTCTTGATATATTTGTTGATAAATCGGTTGTTGAGGTATATGCAAATGAAAAACAGGCAATATGCCGCCGAATTTACCCCGACAATCCCAAAAATGCAGTTGGTTTAGAACTAATAGGTAAAAAAACCTCTGTAAAACATATAGAAATTTGCGATATGGCACCAACAAATCCATATTAAAAAATGACGGCTAAAAAGCCGTCATTTTTATTTCAACTCTTTTAAAAATTCTTCAATTCGCGATAACGCTTCTTTTATATGCTCTACCGAGTAGCAATAGGATGCGCGGATAAAACCTTCGCCGCTCTCACCAAAAGCTGTACCCGGTACTACTGCAACATTTTTGCTGTAAAGTAATTTTTCACAAAATTCGTCACTGCTCATACCTGTTGATTTTATACTAGGGAAAGCGTAAAACGCGCCCTTGGGTTCACGACAGGTAAGACCGATTTTATTAAAGCCCGACACTATCATTCTGCGGCGCATATCGTACTGACGCATCATATACTCTACATCACTGTCACAGTTTTTAAGCGCCTCAATAGCAGCGTACTGACTTGTTGTGGGTGAAGACATTATTGCAAACTGATGGATTTTTGTAATCTCATCAATAATCGGCTTTGGACCACAAACATATCCTAAACGCCAACCTGTCATAGAAAACGCTTTTGAAAAGCCGTTTACTGTAATAGTGCGTTCCCACAAACCGTCTATAGATGAGGGAGAAACATGGGATTTGCCCGAAAAAGTAAGTTCGGCATAGATTTCGTCCGAAAGCACCATAATATCGGTGTTTTCTAACACCTTTGCAATCTCAACAAGGTCTTCCCTTTCCATTATAGCACCTGTGGGGTTTGACGGGTAAGGTAAAATTAAAACCTTTGTTTTATCGGTAATAAGTGCCTTTAATTCCTCTGCAGTAACCTTAAAATCATTTTCTGCCTTGGTATTTAAAATCACAGGCACACCGCCTGCAATACGGGTCATAGGCTCGTAACAAACATAACTCGGTTGCGGGATAATAACCTCATCCCCAACATTTACTAAAGCGCGTAAAGCCGCATCAATAGCCTCACTTCCGCCTACCGTTACTAATATCTCATTATCGGGACAATATTTTATAGAAAACTTACGCTCAAGATATTTTGAAATCTCGCGACGTAGTTCAACAAGACCCCAGTTAGAGGTGTACTTTGTTTTTCCTTTTTGTAATGACTCTATACCTGCTTTTCTGATAGCCCACGGGGTTTGAAAATCAGGCTCACCAACACCTAAAGAAATAACATCGTCCATAGTAGCGGCAATATCAAAAAACTTTCTGATACCCGACGGTTTAATGTCGGTCACAGTTTTATTGAGTATTTTGCCGTAATCTATCATACGAATAACTGCCCCCTATCGTCATCTTCGTCGGTAAGGAGTTCAACATCCATTTCTTTATAACGACGCATTACAAAGTGGGTTGCAGTAGATGTTACCGAATCAATAGTAGCAAGTTCTTTTGCCACAAACCAAGCAATATCTTGAAGCGTTTTACCCTTTACAATAATGTTAAGGTCATAGTCACCTGACATAAGGTAAACAGCCTCTACCTCGTCATATTTCATTACCTGCTCTGCCACCTCTTCAAAACCAAGACCTGCTTTGGGCACAACATTAAGTTCAACAACAGCTGAAACATAAGCACCGTCCAACTTTTCCCAGTCAATAACCGCTTTGTAACCACGGACAATATTATCTTTTTCAAGTTCCTTAATTATTTCTTCGACATGACTTTCATCTATACCAAGCATAATTGCAATATCTTCTGCAGTATATTTAGCATTCTTTGCCAACAATTTCAATACTTCATATTTCATAACAATTCTCCTTCTAAATCAAATTTTCATCATACCTTGCCCTGATGCCGCCAATAAATTTAGCACGGCTACGGGCAGCCAAAACAGTGGCGTTACCGATTTTATTATTTTTAAGCCTTACGGGAACTGCAACTGCCTTGATATGCATACCTATCATAGTAAAGCCAATATCAAGCCCTGCGTTTGCTTTAATTTCTTCTACTGCAACGGGATTTTCAAATGCGTTATACGCCGCAGTAGCAAACGAACCGCCTGCTTTTGGCTGTGGTACTACGTTTACAAAATCCGCCTGCGGCAATGCCGCTCGTTCTATAATTATCACGCGGTTAAGATGTTCGCAACACTGTGCCGCCACAAAAACGCCCTTTTCTTTTGCCGCCTTGTAAACACCGTCAAAAACCGCTTTTGCAGCATCGGGCGAAGAATTTGTGCCTATTTTATCACCTAATATTTCACTTGTAGAACAACCTACAACCAAAATATTATTTTTATTAAGTTTTGCAATTTCAATAATTTCCAAAGATGAATAATAACCTTGTATTTTTAAATTTTCTAACATTTTAACCACTTTTCTTTATAATTTTTACTATTATACCATACTTTTACAAAAATTAAAAGAAAAAATACTTGCAAAATGAAAAAAAAAATGTTATTATTGATTTTGTAAATGCAAAGACGAAGGAAAGTAAGGTTTTACCGCCTTTCAGAGAGCATCCGTCCAGGCTGAAAACGGATATAAGTGTCAGGTTCTACCCGAAGTTCCCTTCCGAGCAGCGATGTTGAAAATTACAATAGGCATCGACGGTGAACTCCGTTATAGGTTACAAGAGTGTTTGCTTTTGCAAAAATACGGGTGGTACCGCGGAGATTTTTATGCTTCGTCCTGTTGTTACGGGACGGGGCTTATTTTATTTTTTGGAGGTTTTTAAATGAAAGCACAACTTGAAGCCATTCGCCTTGAAGCGAAAAATGCTATCGAAAATGCCAAAGATAGCGCAGAAATTGAAACTTTAAGAGTTAAATACTTAGGCAAGAAGGGTGAACTTACCGCCATTTTAAAACAAATGGGTGGACTTTCTCCCGAAGAACGTCCCATTATGGGTCAGCTTGTAAACCAAGCAAAAGCAGAGGTTGAAAACCTTATTACCGAAAAGGCAGAACTTATGCAAAAGGCTGCTTTGGAACAAAAACTCAAAGACGAAACTATTGACATCACGCTTCCTGCTACCGAAATCAAGAAAGGTAAACTTCATCCCCTTAACACCGTACTTAACGATATGATAGATATCTTCACTTCAATGGGATTTGACGTAGTAGACGGTCCTGAGGTTGAAACCGACCACTATAATTTTGAATGTCTTAACGTTCCTGCAGACCATCCCGCACGTGATATGCAGGACACTTTCTATTTAGCAGAAAATCTTCTTTTACGCACTCAAACTTCTGCCGCACAAATAAGAACTATGGAAAACCGCAAACCGCCTATCCGTGTTATTTGTCCCGGTCGTGTTTTCCGTGCTGACGAAGTTGACGCAACACACTCACCTGTTTTCCACCAGATTGAAGGTTTGGTAGTTGACAAGGGTGTTACTATGTGTGACTTAAAAGGCGTTTTGGAACAGTTCGCACGTGAAATTTACGGTAAAGACACCGCTGTTAAATTCCGTCCGTCTTTCTTCCCCTTTACAGAGCCTTCTGTTGAGGTTGACGTTACCTGTTCTGAATGCGGCGGTAAAGGTTGCCGTGTTTGTAAAGGTAGCGGTTGGATAGAAATTTTGGGTGCAGGTATGGTACATCCTAACGTACTTCGCAGTTGCGGTATTGACCCCGAAGAATATTCAGGTTTTGCCTTTGGTATCGGTCTTGACCGACTTACCACCACACGTTATAAGATAAGCGATATCCGTTTGTTATTTGAAAACGACAAACGTTTCTTAGACCAGTTTTAAGGAGGGATAGTAATATGAAAATTTCACTTAACACTTTAAAATATTATGTTGATATAAATGTTCCGGTAGAAGAACTTTGCGATAAAATCGTTATGGCAGGTTTTGAGGTTGAAAGCATTGAAAAAGAAGGCGAAAATCTTCAAAACGTGGTTGTAGCAAAGATTGAAAGCATTGCTCCCCACGAAAACAGCGACCATTTGCAAATTTGCCAGATGAATATCGGTAAAGAAAAACTTGTACAAATCGTTACAGGCGCTCAGAATATCGCCGTTGGTGATTTAGTACCCGCCGCTTTGGACAATAGCCATCTCCCTAACGGTATGCACATTGTAAAAGGAAAACTTCGTGGCGTAGAATCTAACGGTATGCTTTGCTCAGGCGAAGAACTCTGCCTTACCGAAGCCGATTACGAAGGTGCTTCGGTAAACGGTATTTTAATCCTTAAAGACACCGAAGTTATCGGTACAGATATGCGTGACGTTTTAGGTCTTAACGATTATATTATCGACTTTAAAATCACCGCAAACCGCCCCGATTGTAACTGCTTTATAGGTGTTGCAAAGGAAATAAGCGTTGTGCTCGGCACAAAGTTTAAAGCGCCTGTGCCCAAATATAAAACTGTTGGCGAAGATATCAAGGATTACATTGACGTTATAGTAGAAGATTATGACCTTTGTCCCCGTTACGTTGGCCGTGTTGTTAAGAATCTTCGTATCAAAGAAAGCCCTGTTTGGATGCAAAAATCCCTGATAGCTTCGGGTATGCGCCCCATCAATAACATCGTTGACATTACAAACTTTGTTATGCTTGAAACAGGTCAGCCTATGCACGCTTTTAATTATAACGATTTAAGCGATAAGAAGATTATTGTAAGAACTGCACATGAGGGTGAAAAAATCACTACACTCGACGGCAAGGATTATGATTTGACCACCGATATGCTTGTAATTGCAGACGGTAAAAAGCCTTCTTGCCTTGCAGGTATTATGGGCGGTAAGGAAAGCGAAATCGAAAACGATACTACCGATTTGTTCCTTGAATCTGCTAAATTCCGTCGTGACAACGTTCGTCACACAGGTCGTGCTTTGGGTATTCGTACCGAAGCGAGCGGTCGTTTCGAAAAGGGCGTAGATATCATTAACGTAGCGTACGCTATGGAACGTGCTTTACAACTTATTTCCGACCTTGATGCAGGTGATATTATTGACGGTGTACTTGACCGCAATAACGGTTTGCCCGAAGAACGTGTTTTAAACGTTACCACCGACAGTATTATCGAACTTTTGGGCGTTGATATTCCCACCGACCGCATTGTAGAAATACTCAATTCTTTGGAACTTCCCACCACAATCGACGGCAATATGCTTACAACAAAAGTTCCGTCCATCCGTGACGATATTGAAGGCAGAGCCGATTTAGCCGAAGAAGTTATGCGTATTTACGGCTATGACCATATTGTAGGTACACAAATGAAAGGCGAAGTTGTGCGTGGTACTAAATTGCCCGAACGTGTTAAAACCGATAAAATCAAAGCTTTGATGAACGGCGCCGCCGCTTACGAAATTGCAACCTATTCGTTTATTGCAAGTAAGGCTATTGATACACTTCTTTTAAGCGAAGATGACGAAAGAAGAAGTCAGGTTAAGATTATCAATCCGCTCGGTGATGAATACTCCACAATGAGAACTCAGCTCACCACAAGTATGCTCACAGTTCTCGCCACCAATATAAACAAAAAAATCCCCGAGGGCAGATTCTTCGAAATAAGCAAACGCTTTATTCCAAAAGCTCTTCCCCTTACCGAACAACCGCTTGAAATTCCGACCATGTCTATCGGTATTTACGGTGAAAACGAAGATTTCTTCTCACTTAAAGGTATGATTGAGGCAATTTGCAATTTACTTGGCGGTCATACTCAGTATGAAAGAAGTTCAGAACCTTATCTCCACCCCGGCAGACAGGCACTTGTTAAAGCAAATAATAAGGAATGCGCTGTTTTCGGTCAGGTACATCCTGCCGTTGCCGAAAGTTACGGTATAGACTGCCCTGTTTTCATTGCAGAAATCAAACTTGACATTTTACTCGCAATCGAAAAACGCAAGACAGTTTATAAACCACTTCCCAAGTTCCCCGCTGTTGAACGTGACTTTGCGTTCCTTGTTGATAAAGACGTACCTGTTGGCAACCTTGAAAAAGCCATCTCATCGGGCGCCGGCAGATTACTCGAAAAAATCAAGTTATTCGATATTTATGAGGGCTCTCAAATCCCCGAAGGTAAGAAGAGTGTAGCATTTAACGTATTCCTGCGTTCTGCCGACAGCACCCTTACAGATACCGAAATTGAAGATACAACCGCTAAAATTTTAAAGAAATTAGAACAAGCAGGCGCAGAACTTAGAAAATAATACTTGAAATTTATTAAAATTTGTTATACTATAAGTATATAGTAGCAAAATATAATGTTAAAAAGAGGTGTTATTTATGGATGACAAGACTATGAGATTTTCGGTAGGCGACCAAACCGAGCAACAAATCCGTATGATTTTGGTAAGCGTGTACGATGCGTTAAAAGAAAAAGGCTACAACCCTATAAATCAACTTGTAGGTTATATACTGTCCGAAGACCCGACGTATATCACCACTCATAATAACGCCCGTAACCTTATTCGTAAAATCGACCGTGACACATTGTTGCAGTCCCTTGTAAAGTATTATCTTTCAAACTAAACTGAAAAATCTCCGCTTCGGCGGAGATTTTGTTGTTGTATACCGAAAACCACGCGATAGTCGCGTGGTTCAAAAAAGGTTAACCGATGAACAAAACAAAATCCTCCAATTGTGTTAAAATAGTAGCGACCTGCCAGTCGAAACAAAAACACAAATGGAGGATTTATGAATG